>QHXU01000200.1:0-9343 GCA_003223065.1 Acidobacteriota bacterium
CGAGCGCGCCGCCCAGCGAAGCAAGCACGAGGCTTTCGGTGAGCAACTGCCGGATCAACCGTGCTCGTCCCGCGCCCAGCGATAGCCGTACGCCGATCTCGCGCCGCCTTGCCGTCGCGCGAGCAAGCAGCAAATTCGCCACGTTCAGGCATGCGATTAACAGGACCAGCCCGACCACTGTCATCAGCACCTGCAGTGGCTGCGAGAACTGCCGCCGAATTTGGCCGAACCCCTTTTCGCCGGACTCGACGCGCAGGTTCGCTTGCGCGATCTCGCGCTTGCGCTTTTCGGTGATTTTGTCGCCTGCCTCGTCCGTCAGAATTCGCCGCCACAGCACGGCCATTGACGCGCGGGCCTGCTCCTCGCTCACGCCCGGCTTTCGCCTCCCCATGATGTTGACCCAGCTCGCCCCGCGCTGTGCCAGCCAGGGCCGGCCTGGCATCGCCGCCGGTTGCATCATCATCGGAATCCAAATGTCGGTCGAGGTCCCCACGGCGTCTCCAAAAAACTCCGGAGGCGCCACGCCTATGATCGTAAGCACTGCGCCTTCGGTGTTCCTCGATCCCGGGCCTTCGTAGATATCCAGCCCGCCGGTGTTCGCGTTTGCGGAACCGGTGCGGACCTGGAGCTTTTTGCCCAGAACGTCCGGCGATCCGCCGAAGGTTTGCTTCCAGAACCCGTAGCTGATCACCGCTACCGGGCTTGATTCCGGTGCGCGGTCATCCTCCGGAAGGATCGGCCTCCCGATAACGGTGTTGACGCCAAGCATCTGGAAATAGGTGCCGGAAACCAACTCGCCGGTGGCCTGGCCGGCGGGATTACCGGGGGTCTTCACTGTCATATCGGTAAGCGTGTGCGATCCGAAAACCCCCGAAAACACTTCGTTGCGGTCGCGAATCTGTTCGAAGCGCGGGTAGGAGAAAAGGCCACGCACCACAAGGAGTTCTTCCGGGTTCCGTACCGGCAGGAAACGCAGCATTACGTGATCGATCAGCCCGAAAATCGCCGTATTGGCGCCGATCCCGAGCGCAAGCGACAACACCGCCACGATCGCGAAGCCTGGGTTGCGCCCCAGTTGCCGTGTCGCGTAGCGCAGGTCTTGAAAGAGTCCTTCGACAGATTTCCATCCCGGCATTTTGCGCTAACCTCCCACTCGCCCGATCGCGTTTACCAGCTTACGATACGGAATTTTCTGCAGCGAATCGAATCCGATCCATTCGCCGTCGCGCCAGCTCGATCCGTGCCAGCGCACCAGGATTGCGAGGTGCTCCCAGGTTGCAGAGCCCTGCGGCCGGACGCCTCCGGCGACCTCCCGCAGACGGTGATCCATCGATTGGCCGGCGCCCGCTGACTCCGATAGTGAGAGCCGCCGCGGCTCCTGCCAGCAGCCGCTGATCAGGAACCACAGGTCCACGTTCCCGGGCTCCGCGGAACGCGTTACGGCGACACCCGCAAGCGCTTCCAAGGAGCGTGCCAGCTCTCCCGATAGCGCTTGCACTTCGCTGATGCGCTCCACCCGCTGGTGCAGGCGCTCGGCCTCTTCGAACCGCATCTCGGCGCTGGCGCGGTCGCGCGCGGCTTCGGCGGTTTCCACCAGCGATGCGCCACGCGTGCGGAGGAATTGCTCGACCCGGGCCGCCTCGCTGCGATACTCCTCGATCGAAACCGCCTGCTGGCAAGGCCGCAGGCACCGGTTCATTTCTCCATAGATGCACCCAGGATGGTCGGGCGAAGGCGAAAGGTTTTCCTCGCACCGCCGGATCTGAAACAGATCCAGCAATTCTCCTTCGAAATGCTCGGCTGCCGCGCGGCTTGCGAATGGACCGTAATACAGCCCGCGGCCAAGCCGCGTGGTCACGACGGTCCTGGGGAATGGATTCTCCAGCATCAGCTTCACGAATGCAGGTGGCCGCAAGCGTGTGATGCGCGGCCAGTCTTCGGGAAAGTGCCGCTGCGCCAGTTCGAGGTGCACTAAGGCGGACTCGAGCTGTGATCCGGTGGGCCAGTATTCGATGCGATCCACCACTCCGCGGAGGTTAACCAGACGCGAAAGCCGATCTCGCTCTGAGATCAGCCGCTTCAAGCGCCGTCGCAGAAGCGCCGTGCGCGCGAGGTATGGCTTTCCTTCGCTCGCCCACAGCAGGAATACGGCGGGCCGGTCCGGAATCGAGTCGAGATCGGAAGGACTCGCCGTTGCCGGTTCTCGCATTCATTAATGATTGTAAGTGTTAGTCGAGATGACTTCGAGCCGGAAATTCCACAAGCTCGAAGAGCAACAGGAGCCGCTGTCCGTGACGCGATTTGGGCGCCACGTAGCCCCGTTGACACCCAGTTAGCGTGGACGTATGATCGCATCAACTGGCTTTAGGCTCTGTGCCTAAGCTGATTTTTAGTTGGGGAAAGGATGGGATATGGGGAAGAAAGCTGCTTTTGTGCTCGCTGTTCTATTGTTCTGCGCAGCGGTCACTGCCTCCGCGCAGACCGTCCAAGGCGTCGTCACCGGAACGGTGTACGACGCGACCGGCGCCGCGATTCCGAAAGCCAGCCTCAAGCTGACCAATGACGGCACCGGCGTTACTCAAAACGATACAAGCGGAACCGATGGCGGATTCAGGTTTCCGCTAGTGCCCCCCGGCGCCTACACGTTGACCGTCAAAGCCGACGGCTTTAATGAGAAGCAGGTGAAGGGCATCGTTGTCGAGGCGAGCAAGTTTGTCCCAGTGAACGTAACGCTCTCGGTCGCCACCGCCACCACCTCCGTGGAGGTGGTCTCGCAGGAGACGCTGGTCCAGACGGCGACGTCCGATCTGGCCGTTACCATCGATAAGAACACTCTCAGCTCAATCGCGCTGATCACGCGCAACGTTTTCGACCTGGCTTTTGCAGCTCCGGCCGTAACAACCGGCATGAACATGAACCCCGCTTCGGGCGGCGCGCGCGAGGCTGGAACGGCCTATCTGCTTAATGGAGCGGATAACAACGACAACTTCAGCGAGGGCGCGATCAACGTCACGCCGCCGCTGGAATCCGTGGCCGAGTTCACGCTGCTGACGAATAACATGAGCGCGCAGTACGGCCGCGGGGGCGGCGCGGTTGTCAGCGCTGCGCAGGTCTCGGGCACCAACGGATTTCACGGCGTGCTTTACGAGTTCAACCGCAATCGATCGCTCAACTCATCGGATTTCTTCCAGAACCGCCAAGGCAGTCCCAAACCGCATTACGTCCGAAACCAGTTCGGCGGCGCCCTCAACGGTCCGATCGTTAAGAACAAAACCTTCTTTTCGTTTGCCTACGACCAAGTGACTCTGCACACTGGAAGCGAGACGGATACTCACGTCCCGACGCCCGACGAGTACGCAAAAATGAAGGCTCTCTCCGGGCCGCTGGGGCAGAAGGTGCTGGCCGCCTATCCGCTCAAAACCTCCAACACGCTCTGCCCTAATGAAGCACAGGAGGCTCCCGATGCGATCGGTCACATAGGCTGCATTCACGCGGCCGACCCGATCAGCCGGCCGCAAAACAATTGGTACGGACGGATCGACCAGAACTTCAGCAGCCGTGACCGGCTGAGCTTCACCGGCAATTTTAATTGGAGAGATGCAGGGCAAGAACTATACGGGGGCGGGTCGGCCGCCAACGTAACCCCGATACCGTCGAGTGAGCCGCTGCATAACTGGAACCTGGCGCTGGTGGAGACGCACGTATTCGGCCCGCGAGTGATGAATGAGTTTACCGTGGCTCACAACCGGCATTACGACAATTACTTTCAGGGTAACGGTCAATTCTCCCTGCCTGAGATCATCATCGACGGCGCAGATTACGGATACGGCCTGGATTTTGGCCCTTACTCCGAAAGTGTGATTGAAGCTTTCACGCAGGACCGCTGGCAACTGACCGATAACTTCAGCTGGACCACCGGCAAACACAACTTCAAGTTTGGCGGCGGCTGGCAGTACGGGGTCGTATACCGGAACTGGGATCTTGGTGGCCCGGGTCAATACGAATTTGGAAATGTTTTCGGGAAATCTCCTCAGTCGTTAGGTGTAGTGAACCCTGACGGAACCATCAGCGGTATTTCAGACTCGATCGATAGCAACTTCCAGAATGATTTTCCCTATTTCATGGAGACGGCCATCGATCCCCACACCGGCGCGCACGCCAATGCGTACCGCCACTACGCGATGAAAGATGGCTACTTCTTCATCCAGGATGACTGGAAGGTTAGTCCCAGGTTCACCCTGAATCTTGGCCTGCGCTGGGACCGCTACGGGGCGCCGTATGAAGTGACCGGTAAGCTGGCGCAGTTCACCAACCTTCACGGCTACGATGCGGCATCCGTCGCGGCCGCCCGCGTCAATCCGGTGTCAAGCATGTGGAAGACCAGAAACCGCGATTTCGGCCCGCGCTTCGGTTTCGCGTGGGACATTTTCGGCAACGCGCGCACGTCGCTGCGCGGCGGATTCGGCATCTCCTACGACCGGATCTTCGACAACGTCTGGTCCAACGGTGCGTGGAACCCGCCGTTCTATGCTCTGGTTGATTTTGACGCCAGCGGCTCTGACACGATCTACTACAGCCTCCCGACGTCTGTCGGCCCCGCTTACAAGCCGGATACGCTGCCCGGCCCGGCAGGCCGCGTATCCGTGCGCACCATGGACGTGGCGCTCAAGGACTCCTCGGTCCAAAACTACTACCTGGGCATCGAGCACCAGTTTTTTCAAAGTTTTCTCTTTCGGGTCAACTACCAAGGTTCTCAGGGCCGTCATCTTCCGGTGCTGATGAACCTGAACCGGGTCGACGGCCTCCGTTATAATCCGACCCTTTCGCTCACACAGCCCAATGCGCTGTACACCGGGTTCAACTATCGCGCCAACAACGTCACATCCAGTTATAACGCGCTCGTGACGGAAGTACAGAAACGCATGAGCCACGGCTTGCAATTCCAGTTCGGCTATACCTGGTCCAGGCTGATCGACCTCGGCTCAGACCTGTTCAGCGGCGAAACGCTGCAGGGCAGCTACAGCCAGCCGTACTACTTCGTCAGCAACAGCCACCTGAATTTCGAACGCGGGCCCGGCGCATTCGACCATACACACAACTACAAAGTCGCCCTTACGTGGGAGATCCCCTTCATGCGGGACGAGAAGGGATTCATCGGTCATGCGCTTGGAGGCTGGCAGATGTCGGCGTTCTACCAGGGCTACTCTGGACACCCGATCGAGGTTTACAACAACCGCGCCCGTTTCCGCGGGAATGTTCTGGATCCTAACGGATTGCCCGAAAACATCGGAGGAGACTACAATCTGGACGGAGTCGGTACCGACCGGCCTCTTTACGTCGGAAGCACAGCCGATGCCGCCTATTCCGGCTTCAACCCGGCCGATGGAATCTTCACCGACATTCACAAAATCGGCTGTGGCTACGCGGGGGCCAAATCCACGAACATTGCCGCGTGCAACTCGAATTTCGCGGTCGGCACTCCTAACGCCCTGTTCATCAACCCACCTGGATACGGGGTCAAGTTCGGCAGCCTGGGGCGAAATGTCTTCCGCGCGCCCTGGTTCAACGGCTTGGACGCCGCTCTACTGAAGAACTTCAGGGTTCGAGGGGAAGGCATCAAGCTGCAGATCCGGGGTGAGGCTCTGAATATTCTCAACCACCCCAACTTCGATGGAATCGTCACGAACTTGAACGACAGCCGTTTTGGCCGTGCACAGATCCTGGTGGGGAGTTCACGATCCCGCATTCTCCAGCTGGGCGCTCGCCTCACGTTTTGAATAGTAGGGCCGGCCTCCAGGCAGGCCATCCCTCGACCTCAAGCTGAGCCTCGGGAGTCCACCGGGCTGTCGTGGAGGCCCGTCCCATAAAGGGCTGCAACGAACCTTTCTGCCGAGCGTGCGTCTATACGGGAATGACTCCCGAATTCGACATGGCTGTTATCGGCGCCGGGGCTGCGGGACTGGTTGCGTCAGGTATGGCCGCTTCGCTCGGCGCGCGGACCGCGCTCATCGAATCCCGCCGAATGGGTGGCGAATGTACCTGGACTGGCTGCGTGCCGAGCAAGTCACTCCTCAAGGCCGCTCATGTCGCGCACCTGGTGCGCACCGCCGACCGCTACGGCCTCGCGGCCCGCGAGCCGGAGGTCGACTTTGCGGCGGTCATGCGGCGCGTGCATGAAATCCGCGAGCTCATTTATGAGAGCGCCGATTCCCCTGAAGTTTTCGAGCGTTTGGGAGTAAGCGTTTTTAATGCGCGGGCGCGCTTCGTCGATCCTCATACCCTGCAACTTTCGACCGGCGAGCGGGTCACCTCGCGCTACTTCATTGTTGCCGCGGGAAGCCTGCCCCTCGTTCCGAACATCGACGGCATCGACCGCGTCCCCTACCTCACCAACGAATTTCTCTTCGAGATCGAGCGCCTGCCTAAAGCCTTGATCGTGGTGGGCGCCGGCCCGCTGGGTGTTGAGATGGCGCAGGCCTTCCGCCGACTCGGTTCCTCGGTGATCTTGGTCGACTCCGGACACCGGGTGCTCAGCCGCGATGACGCCGAACTCAGTTATCTGCTCGAAAAAGTGCTTCGCGGGGAGGGAATTGAGATTCGCTTCGGCGTTACAGTGCAGAAACTCGAGGGCCACGTCACGGCGATACTTTCCAATGGCGCGAGGCTCGAAGCCGACGCGATTCTGTTCGCCACCGGCCGACGCGTCGACGTTTCCGATCTCGATCTCCGGGCCGCAGGCATCCGCGTCACCGAATACGGAATCTCCGTCGACCAGCGCTGCCGCACCGCGGTGAAACACATCTACGCCGCCGGCGACGTTACGGGCCGCTACCAGTTCACACATATGGCCGAACATATGGCGAGAGTGGCAGTGAGCAACGCGCTGCTCGGGCGGCGCAATAAGCTCGACGAGCAGCACGTCATCTGGTGCACCTATACCGACCCCGAACTCGCGCATGCCGGCGCATCCGAGGAGCAGCTCAAGAACCGTAACATCCGCTACGAGGTTTACAAGTTCTCCTATGCGAAGCTCGACCGGGCCGTGACTGAGAGCGAATCGGCCGGCCTCATCAAGGTCTACGCCGCGCCCCGGAAGGGCACGATTCTCGGGGCCACGATCCTGGGCGCGCGCGCCGGCGAAATGATCGGAGAATTCGCGCTCGCAATGCGGAACAAACTCACATTGGGGGATATCGCCGCGACCATTCACGCTTATCCGACGTACGTTTTCGGGAACCGCCGCGCGGCGGACCAATGGCTTCTTTCGCGCCGCTCGCGAGCGCTGCTTTGGGCCCTGCGGGCTTTTTTTGGGCTGCGCGGACGCTCTCCGGTTGGCGCGCGATTCGGCGAATAGAAGCCGAATCCGGTTTTACCGTAATCTCAAAGCATGGGGAGGCCGGAAACCTTTGCCCGGCGCGTCGCGCTGGCAAGCATGGCCGCGAGCGCCCTCCTCGCCGTGGTGAAGATCGTGGTGGGCCTGGCGGCGAGCTCCATCGCGGTCGTCTCGGACGGCTTCGAATCGGCCGCCGACTTCTTCACCTCCGGTCTCGTCCTGCTCGGCCTATGGATTGCCGCGAAGCCGCCCGATGAGGAGCACCCCTACGGCCACGGCCGCTTCGAGATCCTCACGGGACTCGCCATTGGAGTGTTGCTGGTCGCCGCCGGCACCGGCATCTGCGTGGAATCGATTGAGCAAACCGACGACCATCCGCCCGCGCTGTACGCCGCCTGGCCGCTCCTGGGATCGATCGTCATAAAGGCCGCGCTTAGCGTGGTGAAGTTCCGTTACGGCCGCCGGGCAGGCAGCACCGCGCTGGTGGCCCACGCCTGGAACGACGTCATCGATAACCTCTCGGGAGTCGTCGCGCTCGCGGCCGTGCTCCTCTCGAACTTCGGCTCCGAGAAGGTGGCCGCCGCCGACCGCTACGGAGGATTCGCCATCGGTCTCATCGTCGTCTTTCTCGCCCTGCGTGTGGTGCGTGAGACCGTGATGCAGCTCATGGATACGATGCCGGACCCGACCCAGATGGTCCAAATCCGGGCCGCCGCCCTCCGCGTCCCCGGGGTCCGGGGGATTGAGAAGTGTTACGCCCGGAAGACCGGCCTGCGCTATCACGTCGATCTGCATCTGGAGGTCGATCCGGATCTGACAGTTCGTGAGTCTCACGAAATCGCCCGTTCCGTAAAAAACACGATCAAGGCCGATCTCGATTGGGTTGAAGACGTCCTGGTGCACGTGGAACCTTACGCGGCGGTACCGGAACCACACGGGTGAGACGCAATCCGAAGCGGCGCGGGCTCATCGTCAGCGTCAGCTACTGAGGCTGGGCGCCGACGCTACAATCTAATCAGGTAGATGGAAAATCGCGCCATCGCCCGACTCCTCCACGAAACCGCCGACCTCATGGAAATTGCCGGCGAGGATTCCTTCCGCATTCGCTCCTACCGCAACGCGGCCGGCGTCATCGAAACGCATCCCGAGCCGATCTCCGCCATCCTTAAGGACCCCGAGCGCAAAATCACCGAGATTCCCGGTATCGGCAAGGGCATCGCCGCTGTTCTCGTCGAAATCGAAGAACGAGGCACCTTCGAGCGCCGCGACAAAATGCTCGAAAAATATCCGCCTACCGCGCTTGAGCTGCTCAAGATCCAGGGGCTCGGCCCCAAGAGCATCCGGGTACTCTTCGACCAGTTCCGTGTCTCAACCATCGACGACCTCGAGCGGATCTGCCGCGAGCAAAGACTCCGAGGCCTCCCCCGGATGGGCGCCAAGCTCGAAGAAAAAGTTCTGCGCTCGATTGCGTCCTACAGGCAGCGCGAAGGGCGGTTCCTGCTCAACTTCGTCACTTCTGTCGCTGACGAGCTCGTCGAATACCTCGGCGCCGTCGAGGGCATCGAAAAAATCACGCCTGCCGGCAGCCTGCGGCGCGGTAAAGAAACCATAGGCGATCTCGACCTGCTCGCCACGGGACACGGCGCCGCCGATGCGCTCCAGAAACTGGTCTCGCATCGCAAGGCGCATGAACTTCTCGGCAAAGGACCCAACAAGGCGAGCATCAAGTTCGGCTATGAAGGCCTGCAGGTGGATCTGCGCGCGCTCCCCCCTGAAAGCTATGGGGCGGCGCTCCAGTACTTCACCGGCAGCAAGGACCACAGCATTCCGCTGCGCCAGCGCGCGCTCAAGATGGGATTCACGCTCAACGAATATGGCCTCTCGCGCGTCGATGGCGGCGAGCGCGTCGCCGGCGCTACGGAACACGAGATCTACGCCAAGCTCGCGCTGGCCTGGATTCCGCCCGAGTTGCGGGAAAACTCCGGCGAGATCGAGGCCGCGGCCTCCGGA
>QHXU01000200.1:9348-12478 GCA_003223065.1 Acidobacteriota bacterium
AGCTGGTCGAGCTCAGCCAGATTCGGGGCGATCTCCACATCCACACCGCGGAGAGCGATGGGCGTGCATCGCTTGAAGAAATGGCCGAAGCCGCGCATGCGCAAGGCTACGAGTACATTGCTATCACCGATCATTCCAAGGCGCTTGCCATGGCCAACGGGCTGGACGAGAAGCGCGCCGTGGCTTTTGCTCACCAGGTGCGCGAGATGGACCGGCAACGCTTCGGGCTGCGAATCTTTTCGGGCCTTGAGTGCGACATCCGCCGCGACGGAACGATGGATCTGGAAAATGACGCGCTCGCCGAGCTCGATTTCGTGATCGGCAGCATCCACAGCTACATGAACCTTGAAGCCGCCGAAATGACCGATCGCCTGCTGCGCGCCATGGAGTGTCCGTACCTTCGCGTGCTCGGCCATCCTACCGGGCGCATTCTGCTGCAACGCGAGCCTTTCCCGTTCGATTTCGACGCCGTCGTGGCGCAGGCGGCCAAGCGCAATATCTATCTGGAGATCAACGCCAGTCCCGAGCGCCTCGATCTCGGCTCGAGCCTGATCCGCGCCGCAAAGACGAAGGGCTGCAAGTTCGTCATCAACACGGACGCTCACCATCCCAAGCACTTCGCCAACATGAAGTACGGCGTGCTGATGGCGCGCCGCGGCTGGCTCGAGGCCGGCGATATTCTGAACACTCTACCCGTCGCCGGTTTTGCACGGGCCATTCAATCCAAATGAAACTCATCTCTTCGAGCGAGATCAGCCGAACGTCCATTTTTCGCGTGACCTTCGATCGCGCCATCGACCCCGACGGGTTCGAGATCAAGCGCGCGATCGTCCAGCACAACGGCTCAGCGGTGATGCTGCCAATCGATGACCGCGGACGCATCCTGCTGGTCCGCCAATACCGGCTGCCTGCTCGCCAATACTTATGGGAGCTGCCTGCCGGCCGGATAGACGAAGGCGAGACGCCGCTCGGGGCCGCTCGCAGGGAACTCGCCGAAGAAACCGGACTGCGCGCGAAAAAATGGCAAAAGCTTGCTGTATTTTATCCGAGTCCGGGCTTTCTAGCGGAGAAGATGACTATTTTCGTGGCCAGTGGACTCACTTCCGGGGACGCCACTCCGATGGAGGACGAGCGGATCGAGTCCCGCTGGTTCACCTCGCGCGAACTCGACGAGTGGATCAGGAAGGGCAAGATCCGCGACGGGAAGACGATGATCGGTTTCCTTAGGTGGAAGCGGTACGGCGCAAGTAAGTGAACATCTGCTGGAGCGCCTGCGCGCGGTGGCTAACCCGCATTTTCTGGTCCGGGCTGGCCTCCCCGAAGGTGCAGCCGAACGGCTCATAGTAGAAAAGAGGATCGTAGCCGAAGCCGTTCGAGCCGCGTGGTTCATGGGTGATCCAGCCTTCAACCACTCCGCGGAACGTCTCGACCAGCGCGCCGTCATGCACCAGGGCGATGACGCAAACAAATCGGGCGCTACGCTCCTCGACGCCGTGAAGCCGCCCCAGGAGCCACTCGTTATCAAAATGCGCGGAATCGACCCCGGGCGCTCCGCCGAGCGCGTCCACTTCGATCCCCGAATCGTCGGCGAACAAATAGCCGCTGACGCGCGCGCCGTAATAGACAGCCTTGGCGCGGGCGTTCTCCTCGAAAGTCCGGCCGTGCTCTTCGGGCGGGGCGACGGCGATGGGACGCAGATCGAAATCAGGTGCGGACATGCGGAATTCGCGAAGTTTTCCAGGATTGCTGGTGGCGCAGTAAACGATCACGCGGCTTGGACCGTTTTCTGAATCGCGACCAGCTCCTCAATGCCGCGCCGCGCCAGCGTGAGAAGTGCGTTGAGCTGCTCATCGCCGAACGAAGTCTTTTCCGCGGTGGCCTGCAGTTCCACATAGCGGCCGGAACCGGTCATGACCACATTCATATCGACCTCGGCCTGCGAATCCTCCTCGTAGCAGAGGTCGAGCATGGGCGTGCCGCCGACAATGCCGACGCTGGTAGCGGCCACGAAGTCACGCAACGGCGACCGCTTTAGCGCGCCGAACCGCACCAATTGCCCCAGGGCCGCCGACATGGCGATGTAGGCTCCGGTGATCGCCGCGGTGCGGGTTCCGCCATCGGCCTGGATAACATCGCAGTCCAGAATCACGCTTCGCTCGCCGAGCGCCGCCAGATCGACCACCGAGCGCAAGGAGCGGCCGATCAACCGCTGGAGCTCCATGGAGCGCCCGGACTGGCGGCCCTTGGGCACTTCGCGTGGCGTGCGCGTCGCTGTCGCGCGGGGCAGCATCGAATACTCCGCTGTCACCCAACCCTTCCCGGCGCCGCGCAGAAAGGACGGAACTGATTCTTCCACTGAGGCCGCGCACAAGACCCGCGTGTTGCCGATTTCGATCAGCGCCGAACCCTCGGCGGTGAGCAAGTAATCCGTGGTCACTTTCACCGGCCGCATCTGGCCGGGCTGTCTTTGGTCGGTTCGCATCTATTTACCCGATTTCAATAAAGCGTAGAACAGAAGGAAGACCAGCACAAATCCGGCGAAGATGACAATCAGGCAGGGAATGAAGCCACGGCTCGATCGCGCTGTTTTGGGTTTGCGCGCTCCTGCCGGTCTGTATTTGGCCATCGCCTATCTCCGGGCGCGGACGTTGGTGGCAGCCTGCCGGAAGAATTCCTCGAGCGCGCGAAGCGAAGCGTCCTCCAGGTCGCGAAGCGTAAGCGAGACAACGGAGCGGCCCCGCTCGGCCAGGGCCATTTGGGTGGCCAGAAACTGCGCGCAGTGATAATCGGCGGGCTCCTGGGGTTCGGCGATCAGCACCGTAGAAAAACATTTTCCGTGGCCAATGATCATCTCGTGATAGGAGTGATTCATGGCCGGACCTTCGTAGACATCGGCAGGCATCTTCAAACGTGCGCGGTAAAGGATCTCCGCCGCACGTTCGAGCACGGCGCGGACGGCCCGGCCGCGCGGTGAATAACGCGTATCGCCGAAGAAGGTCAATTCGCCGTACTCGATGTCGCGGGTTGCGGCCAGACTCCTCAAGATCGACGCGTACAGCGCGGGTGCGGTGGCGCCGGCCGGCTCAATCGCTCGCGCGAGACGGTCCCAGCGGAACGCTATGCGGCCGCG
>QHXU01000200.1:12630-15490 GCA_003223065.1 Acidobacteriota bacterium
GGCGACACCGAAGACAGCATAATGAACGAACTGCATGTAGCGTGACAGCGGCGTCGACGGCGGCAGGGTGAGCAAGGCGGCCGGGTAACCGGAACGGCGCAGGAGCGCGAGCTTTTCCGCCTGGACATCGGGCAAGCCTTTGATCTGCACGCCCCAGAAGACGCGGTCCTGCATCGGATCGCGAGGCGAGCGGTAATTGGTCAGCCGCACACGCTCCCCCGCGGCAATCTTAAGACCGTATTCGGCGGATTTACCCAAACTTTCTTCGAAGTCCTGCTTGGTCCAGATGCCGGCTCCGGCCCACGCACGCGGCAGCAGGAGCGTCACTTTGTCGCGCCCGGCGAGCCCCTGGATATGCAGGAACGATGCGAGCCGCCACGCAGCGTGGATCTCTTCGGAGGACAGGAAAGTTCCCGCGATCCACGCCCTCAGATCGACCCCCGCCAGGCCGAGCGGATAGAGACTGCCGCGCGTGAGCGGCGCGCTGTGGCGGCCGGCAGTGGAGTTGGCTTCGTCAAGCTGCAACGGCACGCGCCGGTAACCTCGCGTTGCTGCGAAGCGATCGAGCAACGAACCGGGCAGCGTCATGTAATAAATATTGGGACGCGAGTCGACGCCGAGCGCATCGTAGCGTGCGGCGATCTTCTGGAGATTGACCACCGGCTCGTAGGACGTCATGCCCATCGCCATGCCGACAACGAGCGTGCGGCGCCAGAGCTGCGGCTCATCGAGCCCGCTCCGGCGTTTCATGTCATCGAGGATCGAGCTGAGCTTGACGGGATCCGTCGAATCGAGCAGATAGCAGCGCGGACCGCGGCGCAATAATCCCACAGCCTGGTACATCGCCTTGTCTTCGGCGGATCCGCCCATGCCGGCCCAGATCAGGAACTTCAGAGGCACGCGATGCGCGCCCCGAACGCGGTCGCGAATCTCCTTGAGCTCCTGTTCGATCTGATCCGGCCACTCCGGATGCTGCTCCGCCTGCCAGGCCAGATCGAAGACACCGTACCCGTTCTTGACAACGCGGCCGTCTTGGATTTCCATGCCGATCGGGATAAGCGCGCCGCGGGAAGGATCGAGCGCGTCCAGCCCTTTCCGACGTACCCGCGAATCCAGCGCTTTCAAACCGGCAAGCACCGAGGCGGTACGGAAACGCGCGAAGACAGACTCAGATTCCGGCTTGTCGTGGTGCAGGGATAGGGGCACCTAATAAGAATGCCAAAAGGCGGGGCCAGGGGTCAGAGGTCGGTTTCCGGCGCAATTACAATGAATGCATGGGCCCGCGTACGCCCGCGGCTTCGCCGAAAGTGGTGGAGCGATTCTTCGAGTTTTCGCTACTCGGGATGCTCGCGTCCGGATACTTCGCGGTGGTGGCGTCGGGATATCTGGACTGGCCGACCGCCGCGCTGACTTTGGCCGGGCTGTGCTTGCGCGGCCTGATGGTAGCCGGAGTGGTCGAGCTTGAGTTATCGAACCGGCTGGTGGCCGCGATCACAGTAGGCTACATCGGATTCTACCCGCTCGATTATTACTTCGTTTCGGGATCGTTTCTTACCGCCACGGTGCACTTGGTATTTTTTCTCGCGGTGTTGAAACTTCTCACCGCGAAGACCAACCGGGACTATAACTACGTGAAGATGATCGCCGCAATGGAGTTGCTGGCGGCGGCCATTCTTTCAGCGAACCTGAGCTTCTTCGTATTCCTGACGTTGTTCCTGCTGTTTGCTATCGCTTCGTTCGCGAGCTCCGAGGTGCGGCGCTCCACGCAACTGCGCCGGTCCGTGGTGCGAGGCGGGCTGCTGGCGTTTCCACGGCGCCTCGGAACGCTCTCCGTGTTCCTGTTCGGCGGGATTCTGGTAATGACGGCGGGACTCTTTTTCGTGCTGCCGCGCACGGCGAGAGCCGCGCTCGAGCGTTTCGTGCCGCAACGCTATCGTCTTCCCGGATTTTCCAACGAGGTCAGGCTTGGACAAATCGGCGAGATCAAACAAAGCAGCGCGCCGGTAATGCACGTTCGGTCGTACGGCGGCGAAGGATTGCTGCAGGTGCGGTGGCGCGGCGCGGCGCTGACCCAGTTCGACGGTAAGCGCTGGTTTAACCCGCCAGGCAATGAAGAACTGCTCAAAGTCGAGCATGGCGTGCTGGCGTTCAAGCGCTCGCGGCATTGGCGTCCGGGGCGCGACGTCGCCTATCAGGTCCATCTGAACGATATCGCGGCTGACACCCTGTTTTTCGCCGGCACTCCGGAAACGATCAGCATCAACCTTCCTTTCCTGCGGCGCACGCGCAGCGGATCGATTCTGGTCTCGCCGCGATTCGGCCTGGGCGGACTGAACTACGGAGTCTACAGCTTCCTGGAGGACGAGAGCGCGGAGGTTAGCGCCACGCCCGATCCGCTCACCCCGCTGGCGCGGGACGAGTTGTTGCTGATGCCCAATATTGATGCGCGCATCCGAAGCCTGGCAAGGGAAATGACGGCCGGCGCCACAACCGACCTGGAGAAAGCGCGCGAACTTGAATATGGGCTGCGAAAGAATTACGGATACACGCTGCAGTTGCTGCCCGCGGCGGTGGCCGACCCGCTGTCGCATTTCCTGTTCGTGCGCAAGAAGGGGCATTGCGAGTACTTCGCCTCTGCGATGGCGGTGATGTTGCGCACACTGGGCATTCCATCGCGCGTGATCACGGGATTTCAGAGCGGCGTGTACAACCCGATGACCGGCTGGCAGTTGGTGCGCGCCTCGGATGCGCACAGCTGGGTGGAGGCGTGGATCACTGGCCGCGGCTGGACCACATTCGATCCCACGCCGCCCGACCCGGGTTCGGCGGCGGGCGGGGTGATGGCGCGGCTGGGCCTGTT
>QHXU01000201.1:0-7603 GCA_003223065.1 Acidobacteriota bacterium
TACTTCTCCAAGAATCCACCCACCAAATTTCCGATGCTCATCCAACTCGAGCACGACAATGCTTTGGACATTCCGGCGGGCAAGAAAGACTTCGTCATCACCGATGATTTCGAGTTGCCGCTCGATGTGGACGTGCTGGGCGTTTATCCGCATGCGCATTATCTCGGGAAGGAACTCGAAGGCTTTGCGACGCTTCCCGATGGCACCCGGCGCTGGCTTATCCGGATCCCGCAGTGGAAGTTCAACTGGCAGGCGGTCTATCGCTACACCCAGCCGTTGTTCCTCCCCAAGGGCACGATTCTCTCGATGCGTTATGTCTACGACAATTCGGCCGAAAATGTGTCCAATCCCAACCAGCCGCCCCAGCGCGTTCGCGCCGGCAACCGTTCCACGGACGAGATGGGTCACCTCTGGGTGCAGGTGTTGCCGCGCGGCCCCCAAGACCAGCGCATGCTTCTGCAGGAGTCCTGGATGCGACAGCGCCTCAAGAAGGAGCCGGGCGACTTCACGGCGCACTACAATCTCGCGGCACTGCTTAAGGGCCAGGGCAAGATCGAGGAAGCGATTGAGGAATTCCGGCGGGCACTCCAGATTGAGCCGGCTGACGCCACGGCACTAAACAGCCTTGGAGTGGCGCTTGCCTCCGAAGGCAAGGTGGATGAAGCAATCACGCAGTTCCGCCGCGCGCTGGAGAGTCGTGCCGACTACGTCAACGCCCGTTACAACCTGGCGAATCTACTCGCCTCGCAAGACCAGTTCGACGAAGCTGTGCCGAACTATCGCGAGGTCCTGAAGGCGAACCCACACGACGAAGCCGCGCGCCAGCGGCTGGCGGCCGTTCTCCAGGCGCTTGGCAACACAAGGGCGTCGCGGGGCGCCATGGAGGAAGCGGTTCTTTACTACAGCCAATCTCTCGAACTCCAACCGGACGCCGACATATACAATAATCTCGGCAGCGCGTACGCGCGCATGGGGAAGCTGGCCGAGGCAGTCGTTCAGTTCGAAAAAGCTCTGACCCTCGACCCGCAGCACGCAGCGGCGCGCAGGAATCTCGCCCTCGCCAAAGGCCAGCTCGGAAGACGCCAGTAGAATGGAGGCGATGCTCCGCTCGCGCCGCTCGTTCGTACGGTCGCTTTGCCGGACGGCTGCGGTCTTTTCTCTTGACGAAATCCTGGCAGGATCCTCTCTTGGCGTGCAATTCATTAACGTCGCGCGCGAAGCGGGGCTGCATGCCAAAACGGTCTTCGGAGGCGAGAAGAAGAACCGGTTCCTCCTGGAGACAACGGGCTGCGGGGTTGCGTTTTTCGATTACGACAACGACGGATGGCTGGACATCTTCCTGGTCAACGGCGCGCGCTTCGAGGCGAAGCCGGGCAAAGGCAACGAACCAACCAGCCGCCTTTACAAGAACAATCGGGACGGGACATTCACTGACGTAACCCTCGCCTCGGGTCTTGCGCGCGCCGGCTGGGGTCAGGGTTGTTGCGTCGGCGACTACGATAACGACGGTAATGACGACCTCCTTGTGACGTACTGGGGCGATTGCGTCCTGTATCGCAACAACGGCAACGGCAAGTTCACGGACGTCTCGGAGAAGACCGGCATCGCGAAGACCGCACGCCTCACGCCTAAGGGGCTGAAACGCTGGAACACCGGCTGTGCCTTCCTCGATTACGACAAGGACGGCCAGCTCGATCTCTTTATCGCCAACTACATCGACTTCGATCCGAAGACCGTGCCGGTTCCGGAATCGGGAAACTGTCTCTACAAGGGCATCAGGGTGGCGTGCGGACCACCGGGACTCGACGGCGGCAAGAACATCCTGTTCCACAACAACGGTAACGGCACCTTCACCGACATCTCCGAAAAGGCCGGGATCTGGAAAACGCCCGGGACCTACGGTCTCGGTGTGCTCGTGACGGACTTTGACAACGATGGCTGGCCCGACATTTACGTGGCGAATGATTCGACCTCTTCGGCGCTGTACAGGAACAATCGAGACGGCACCTTCACGGACATTGCGATTGAAGCCGGCGCGGCGTACAGCGCCGATGGCAAGCCGCAAGCCGGCATGGGCGTGTCTGCAGGCGATTACGACTGCGATGGCAAGTTCGACATTATCAAGACCAACTTCGCCGGCGATACGTCCAGCCTGTATCGCAATCTCGGCGGCAACTTTTTTGAAGATACGACCTTTCAAGCTGGGGCGTGATGTTCCTGGATTTCGATAATGACGGCTGGGTTGACATTCTGATGTCCAACGGACACGTCTATCCGGAGGTGGCCGAGACTGCGATCGAGTACGGATATCGCCAGCGCAAGGTCTTGTACCACAACCTGGGCGATGGGCGATTCACCGATGTATCGATGGACGCGGGGCCCGGCGTCCTCGAGACTGTTCCGGCCCGCGGCTGTGCAATCGGCGATTTCGACAACGACGGAGACCTGGACGTGGTGGTGAACTGTGTCAATGATCTGCCGCAATTGCTTCGCTGCGACTCGACGATCAAGAACAACTGGATCAAAGTGAAATGTATCGGCGCCAGGTCGAATCGTTCCGGGATAGGCGCCCGCGTTTACTGCGCCACCGGGAAACACCGGCAGATGGACGAGGTGCGCAGCGGCGGCAGCTACATGTCTCAGAACGATCTGCGTGTGCACTTCGGGCTCGCTCAGTCCGACACCGCGGATGTCGAAGTGCACTGGCCCAGCGGTCAGGTCGACGCGCTCCCGGCGCTCGCGGCGAACCGGATCTACACCGTAGTCGAGGGCAAGGGTGTCCAAACCAAATGACCCGCCGTCAGGTCTTGAGCAGCGCGGCCCTCCTTGCCCTCGAGCTATGCCCGGAGGATGCGACACCGGCCGGCAACCCGTTTCATTTCGTTGATACGGCGTCCCAGGCGGGGCTGATTCACCCGATCGTCTATGGCGGGATTGACACAAAGAAATACATCCTCGAGACCAACGGATGCGGCATAGCGTTCTTCGACTACGACAACGACGGCTGGCTGGACATTTTTGTCCCCGGCGGGTCCCGCATCGGCGGCGCACCGCCCGGCGCAACCAACCGTCTGTATAAGAACAATCGCGACGGAACATTCACCGAAGTCACCAGGAAAGCGGGACTGGAGCGCGTGGTCTGGAGCTCCGGGGTGTGCATCGGCGACTACGACAACGATGGGTATGACGACCTTTTCCTAAGCTGCTGGGGCCAAAACATTCTCTACCGGAACAACGGCAACGGCACTTTCACGGATGTGACCAAAGAGGCCGGGCTGCTGCATCCAAAGCCGGAATGGGGCGCGGGCTGCACGTTCATAGACTACAATCGCGACGGTCTTCTCGACCTGTTCGTCAGCACGTACCTGTATTTCGATTTCAAGACTGCTGCTCATCCCGGTGCGGCCGAGATTTCTGTGTGGAAGGGCGTCCCGGTCAATTGCGGACCGCGGGGCCTGCCCACCGGCCGCAATTTCCTCTACCGCAACAATGGTGATGGCACGTTTACCGACGTCTCCGAAGCTGCCGGAATCGCACAAGTGGACAAGCGCTACGCGATGACTGCGGTCGCAGCCGACTTCGACGACGACGGATGGCCCGACATCTTCGTCGCTTGCGACTCCACGCCGAGCATCCTCTACAAGAACAACCACGACGGCACATTCACGGACATCGCTCTCCAAGCACGCGTCGCATATAACGAGGATGGACGGGAGCAGGCCGGCATGGGCGTCGCGGTCGGCGATGTGCTGTGCCAGGGACGCCTCGACATCTTCAAGACCCATTTTGCGGACGATACGCCGATCCTGTATCGCAACAAGAGCAAGGGCCGATTTGAGGACTTGACTGCTAAGTCCGGCCTCGGTACGTTCACGCGCTACGTTGGCTGGGGCGCAGGCTTCGCGGATTTCGATAACGACGGTCTGCCGGATCTTCTTTTCGTCAACGGCAGCGTCTATCCCGAAGTCGAGAAGCTCTTCGAGGAATATAAATACCGGAACCCGCGGATGGTGCTGCGCAACGCCGGAAACGGCACGTTCGACAATTTGAGCGAGCACAGCGGCCCCGGTATTACAGACCGGCATTCGAGCCGTGGCTGTGCGTTCGGCGATTTCGACAACGATGGCGACGTGGACGTGCTGATCATGAACATGAACGAGCCGCCGTCGCTCCTACGCAACGATACGCGCAACGCCAATCATTGGCTCAAGCTGAAGCTGGCCGGAACCAAATCGAACCGCAGCGCGATCGGCGCGAGCGCGTTCGTGATTGCGGGCGGCCGCCGCCAGCGTCAGGATGTCCTGAGCCAGTCCAGCTTTTATTCACAAAGCGACCTTCGCCTGCATTTCGGTCTTGGCCTCGCGAAAATGGCCGATGTAGTAGAGATTCGCTGGCCGTCGGGCATCGTTCAAACGGTACGCGGCATCCGAGCGGACCAGATTGTGACGATCCGGGAAACAGCGTAGCCGCACACTGAGACTACCAGGTGAAAGTCACGGAGCTTCGCTGATAGCCGTTGCCCGCGGGAAGGCGGAGATGTAGTCTGCCGCCGGCCAGCTCCGCGCCGGTTACGCGCACATTGGGCCGGTTGATTCGAACAGGCAGATCATGTTCCGACCCGCCCCGAGCCTCGAAGTCCACTTCGAACCGATTGTCCGCTGTGCGCTCGCCGACCACTTTGAGCTGGGTGGTCCTGGAGCCGGGCAGGGATAGTTTGCCCGGCATCTCGAGTTCGACCGCTGATAACGGCAATATCAGTTCGTGCACCAGCGCGGCTGGGGCGCGGCAGGGCTGATCGCGCGCGGCAGTTTGAGGAACCAGACACACGATCGCCGGAATGGGCGACCGGGCTCGCACGGTCAAGTGATCCGCCTCGCGAGCAAACTCGACTTCGATCCGCGAATCGCCCAGCGGCACATTGTGGAGCCGCGCTCTATCCCAGGATGCCGGCAGTTTCGCCGCTACCCGCAAGGTCCGGTGCAACGCGTCCCAATCCAAGCCGGCGAGGCCACGCAGCGCGGGTATTAAGACCATGGCGGATGACCATACCTGGTGTGAACTGCTACGGCCCAGCGGCTGGTAGAACTCGCCCGAGAGCAACTCTGTGACCCCGCCCAGATCCTGCGCCCACGTGAGGCCGGCATTCTGCATCAAGTGCGAATAGCCGGAGAGCGTCCTCCCGGCGCGATATTCAGCGAGCGATACCCAGCCGGTGAACAGCGGCCAGACCGAGCCCTGGTGATAGCTGATCGGATCATAAAACGAAGTTTGCTCGCTAATGTCGCGTGTGCCCCAGTCGGTTGAGAATTCGGCTGAGGCCCAGCGGCTTAGCATGGCGTCGGAGTGCGGAAGCGCAAGCCGCCCGGTCCACCACGCCACGGCCGCGTAGATGGTGGCCGTGTGATCAAGGGTGCCATCCGGATTGCGGCTGAACGCGTAGAACTGGGTGGCGGGTTCGTAGTATTCGCGCTCGAGCTTGGCACGAATCTGATCGCTTTGGCGGCTAGCGTCCGTAGCGGCAACCTCATCCTTCATCAGGGAAGCCAGGCGCGCCATCGCGTCAGCCGACTGCTGATCGAGCGCCGCGAGATACATCTCCTGGTGCGGCATGCCCGGAGGCCAGGACTCGACCCAACCGGTGCCTTCAGTGTTTTCATAGATGCCATCCCCGTCAGAATCGTGCGCCCGCGTGAACGCATATGCGCGTTTCACGGCTTCCCAATGGCTCCGAAGGAAATTCAGGTCGCCGCTCGTGTTGACGTAGTCCTCCATCGCGATGACGAACAACGGCGTCGAGTCGGCCGCGGCATAGAAGTACGGCGTCGATCTCCAGTCCACGAGATCGGCCGTCTGGGAAAACTCATGCATGATCTTGCCGTCCGCGCGCTGGCGGCGCATCAGAAATTCGAGCACTTGCCTGGTCAACTCGAAATCTCCATAGCTGTTGATGGCGAACGAGGTCCACAGAGAATCGCGCCCGAAAAACCATGCATAGCCGGGACGGGCAGAGTCGCCGGACTCGTAGTAACCCGCGATCAGTCCGGTCTCGTCGTTCAACTTGACCTTGCCCTGGTCAATCGCGATGGCGGCCCAGCGCATTGCGCGATCGAAATCGGGGTCCGGCGTCTCGAACGTTAGCCGTATATCAAAGAAGTGCGCGTAATACTCCTGAGTTTTTCTGTACAAGGCGGGGATTCCGTCGTTAAGAGCAGCGAGTTGCCGCGCCGGCTCCCGTTTCCGGTCTGCCAGCGCAATCAGCAGGGGGAAGAAAAGACCCGAATCGGTTTCCGGATTGAAGGAAAGCTTCAGTTCGACGGGATACGTTTTGGGACGTTCCTGGTAGGGCGCGAGGATGCCCGGTTCCGCCCGCGGCAGTGCGACCGCCGTCGAGAAATCGGGGTTGTCGGTATGCAATATGTAATAGCCGCCTCCCTGTGGCACCCATTCGGCGTTCGGCGTGCCGAAATTGGGAGCCGGCCACATGCGCAGCATTTCAGGTCTGAACCGGAATGTCAGCCGGAGGCGCCGTACCGAGGCGATCTCGAAGAGTACGACCGCGCCGGCCGCTGCATCGCCCCGTGGCGCAAACATCCGCTGTTTCACCGTGAAAGCCGCGTGTGAATAGGTGATCGTAGTCATCGCGGGCGCCACCTCAATAAATGCGGCTTGCGCTGCGACATCGATGGGCACAGGATAATTCGCCAGCTCCGCGGTAATGCTGAATTGGCTCAGAATCTTGACGGGATATAGCCAGGCTTCAAACCTTCCGCTCTGCCGGCCGAATATCGCGCCGCGCTCGCCCGCGACGGTGAACGGTTTACCAGGTTCCACGGGCCGGCTGATGGTCAATGGATCAGAGCCAATTGCGAATCGCGGGATTGGCTCGAGTGCCGCCAGCTGCTGCGCTGCGGCCACCAGCGCAAGCGTGAGCCAACGAGCCAGCCTACTGTCTTTCATGCCGCGTGACGTGAGATGAGTATCTCGCAAAACGCCGGACAATTGCCAGGCCAGCCAGAACGTTCGCCGGCCAGAGCTTTCCAACACGTTCAATACGGTTCAGACGTAAAATCTATTCAATGCGCTGCGTGAAACTGGCTCTCGTTCTGCTCCTTGGTGCGGTTTGCGCTCAATCCGCTCTTGGAGCCGAGCCGGGCGCCCGGTTTTGGCAGAACGCTGTCATTTACGAGATCTATCCACGCAGCTTCGGCGACACAAATGGCGATGGAATCGGTGACCTCAACGGCATCACCAAGCACCTCGACTATCTAAAGGGCCTGGGGGTCGATGCCATATGGATCACACCCTTCTATCCATCCCCACAAGTCGATTTCGGCTACGACATCTCCGACTACCGGGCCATCGATCCACAGTACGGAACCATGGCCGACTTCGACCGTCTGGTGACCGAAGCCAGGAAGCGCAATATACGGGTGGTCACGGATCTGGTTTTGAATCATACCTCGGACCAGCATCCCTGGTTCGTGGAATCGCGGTCCTCCCGGACGAACCCAAAGGCGGGCTGGTATGTGTGGCACGACGGGAAAGCAAACCGCCAGCCGCCCAACAATTGGCAGTCGATTTTCGGGCATTCAGCCTGGCAATT
>QHXU01000201.1:7653-8194 GCA_003223065.1 Acidobacteriota bacterium
TTTACAAAGAGCAGCCCGATCTGAACTGGACAAATCGTGATGTCCGGAATGCGATGTATGATGTGGCGCGCTTCTGGATGAAACGCGGCGTTGCCGGCTTCCGGTTGGACGCGGTTACCTCCTTGTTCGAAGATCCACGGCTGCGAGACGAGCCGGTCGCCAGGCCTGGCCTGAACGCCTACGGCGAACCGATTCTAACGCGTGAGTACACCGATAATCTGCCCGAGCTCCACGACGTGTTACGCGAGCTGCGCCGGGTTACAAATGAGTTTCCGGGCGTAGTTCTCATTGGGGAAACGTACGTCCCTAGCGTGGAGGAGCTGGCGAAAATGTATGGCGCCAAGAACGACGAACTACATTTTCCGATGGATACCCAACTCGGGTTCGTCAACCAGCTCTCAGCCGAGGCGTTCCGACGCAAGCTTCGCGAGGCGGAAACCAGGCTCAACGGCAACATTCCGCTCTTCGTTTTCGACAATCACGACAATCCGCGCTCCTGGAGCCGCTATGGCGACGGGAAGAACGACCTGGCCATTGCAAA
>QHXU01000201.1:8256-17553 GCA_003223065.1 Acidobacteriota bacterium
AGAGATTGGGATGGAGAATAACGATCCCAAGCGCAAGGAGGATGTGCGGGATCCTATCGGCAAATCCGGCTGGCCGAAGGAAAAGGGCCGCGACGGGGAACGCTCCCCAATGCAATGGGACAGCGGCCCGAACGCGGGCTTCAGCACAGCCAAAACCACGTGGCTCCCGGTTGCGCCCGGCTACATGGCCCGCAACGTCGCGGCAGAGGCGAACGATCCGGACTCGCTCTTGAACTACTACAGGACGCTGACGCGGCTACGCAAAACGGATGCCGCTTTGCGGGACGGCGATTTCGCCCTGGTCAATGAGGCGGACACCAACGTACTCGCATTCTTGCGGAAGGCGGCAAACGGTACGGCCATTTTGGTCGCGCTGAACTTCACGCCGGCATCCCGGACAGTGAGTTTTAACCTTGAACCACAGGGTGTGCCGGGCAGGCAGATGACGACGGTGCTCAGTTCCTTCTCAAAGGCCGGCCAGTCCAGCAGCCTGCGAGGTCTTGTCCTGCCCGCATATGGCGCATATGTAGGGAAGGTTCAGTAGCCCGTGTAGTCCTCATCGTCTTCACTCATTCCCGTTGCCAGGTGCCGTGGTTTGGGGCAGACGAAGTTTGGCGGGAACGCCCGAATTGCCAAACCATATATTGCTCAGGAACATTCTGGTGGAATGCCGTCTCGTGACCCGTCAATGTTTGGGCGCGCAGCCGAATGTGCGCAACATCAAACAGTCTTGTTCCTAAGCTTGAGTGCCGCCATCACACGGTCGACGGCCGAGAAGAGTTCCTTGGTGTTGACAGGCTTTATGACGTAATCGTCCATTCCCGCGCTAAGACAACGTTGGCGGTCTCCCGCCATGGCATGAGCAGTCATCGCAATGATGGGAACATGCCTGTCGCGATGAAGCTCCGTTCCCCGTATCGCTGCAGTTGCCTCAAATCCATTCATGACTGGCATCTGCACGTCCATCAGCACACAATCGATCGCAACTTTCCCCAGCATTTCGACGGCATCCCGCCCATTCTCCACTTCCGTTGAGGTGTGTCCCTGTTTTTCGAGCAGTCGCTTCATCAAAAGACGGTTCACAGGATTGTCCTCAGCAATCAGAAAATGCAAAGGGTGTTTCCCTTCTTGGACCAGTTGGCGAGTTACCAACTCACGTGCCGCGGTCTTGTCCGGAGCCATGTGTAACGCTCTCCGAATCGCTTCCAGAAGTTCTGCCTCACCCACGGGCTTCGCCAGGTAAGCCGAAACGCCGAGCTCGCGGCAATGGGCGATGTCTCCGGTCTGGGAGCCGGACGTTAACAGCATGATCTCGGTACCGCCCAATTGGGGATCCTGTTTAATACAGTGCGCAATGCTAAATCCGTCCATACCGGGCATGTGGATATCCAGGATGACCAACGGGAAAGGATGTCCGGCTTCGGCTGAACGCTGCAACATATTCAGCGCCGCCGCGCCTGAATTGGCAAGCGCGGGCTTCAGTCCCCAATTGGAAAGGATCTTCTCGATGATATGCAGGTTCGTGTCGTTGTCGTCCACGACCAGGACCGGCAGCGCTTCGAGAGATGCAATGTCCACTCGCAGAGTTTCCTCGGATCGAGGCTCGGCGCTGCGCAGCCGCACGGTAAAGTGAAAAACAGAGCCTTTCCCTTCTTCGCTCTTCAACCAGATCCGTCCACCCATTTTTTCGATTAATTGGGATGCGATCGTTAAGCCCAACCCGGTGCCGCCGAACCGCCGGGTTAGAGAACTATCCGCCTGAACGAAGCTTTGAAACACGGCCTGCTGTTTATTCAAAGGAATCCCGATGCCTGTGTCGGTAACACTGAAGTGCAATTCAACCTCACCGCCATTTTCTGACAGCCGCTCCACTCCAATTACTACCTCTCCACGCTCTGTAAACTTGATTGCGTTTCCGATTAAGTTAACCAGAATCTGTTGCAGGCGGCCGGGATCCCCGACCACGGCGGCAGGAACCTGGGGGTCGACGTAGGAAGCCAACTCCAGATTCTTTTGCCCGGCCCGGATGCCTAGTGTTTTCACCATCGCTTCGATGCTTTTGCGCAGGTCGAACTGAACCAGATCAAAATCCAGCTTGCAAGCCTCGATCTTCGAAAAATCAAGAATGTCGTTCAAGATCGAAAGGAGCGAATCGGCTGACGTTTTGACGGTCTCTAAGTATGTGCGCTGCTCAGGCATCAGATCGGTGTCGAGCGCCAACTCGGTCAAGCCGATGATGCCGTTCATGGGGGTCCTTATTTCATGACTCACGTTTGCCAGGAATTCGCTCTTTGCGCGGTTCGCAGCCTCGGCGGCGTCTTTGGCTGCTTTCAGGGCGGCCTCGGCCTGCCTTCGCAGGGTGATGTCCTTGCCGAACACATAGACCAGGCCTTCCGGTCCATCTGAATGGGCACTCCATAGGAACCACCTGTGCGATCCGTCTTTGCAAAGGAAGCGGCAGTCCAATTCAAACGTCGGCTTCCCGGCGACTCGCTTTTGCAACTCGGCGATTGCAACGGGGCGATCGTCGGGATGGACACTTTCAAGAAAGTTCCGCCCTTGCATTTCCGCTTCTGTGAAGCCGAACGCTTTCTCCCATGCTGGATTTACACGCAGGTAGCCTCCGGTGTGCGTGCCAATGCACATAGGGTCGAGCGAGTGCATGAAAACTTCGTCGCGTTCACGCTCTGCCAGGCGCTGCTCCGTCAAATCGGTCATCAAACCGATAAACCGAACGACGCGTTGTCCGTACTGCCGGAGCGGAAATGCACGGCTCAGGAAACGACGGTACGAACCATCCGCGACCCGGAACCGATATTCCGCGGACCAGGACCGCAGCTCTCCTTCCATGAACTTACGGAACAGCGCAAGGGTGCGCTCGCGGTCTTCGGGATGAATTCTATCGGACCACCAATTCGGATCGGTCACAGCCTGCCCCATCTTGAATCCAAGAAGAGCGCGTGCGTTTTCGTTCCAATAAACCTTCCCCGCCTCGAGATCGTGCTCCCAAATCAGGTCCCCCGTCGCTTTTTCCAAGTATGCAAGTCGCCCGGCGGGCGGCCAATTGTCAAAGTATTCGGAAGGATAAGCGCGCGATGCAGCGCCGGCGCCAGGAAAATCAGTTGCCATGATTTCTTTGACCGTTGGATTCATATTGTCTTATCGCCCGCCGCTGCCTGGTCTTGTAATTGCTTTCCCAGGGTAAGTTTCAGCATCTGGCGCACCGCAAGTTGACCTTCACCACCCTGCTCATAACTTGTTTAACTTTAAGGTCTTGGCAGATCAAATCGATCCAGGCGGGCCGTGTGCCTGATGGGACATCTGGGTGATATGCCCCAGGGTGCGGCATTACACCCGGAGTTTGGCGGTAGGACGATCAATCAGCGTCTGGCGGACATCAGTTCCAGATCTCGCAGAACCCGGCGCCAGGTGGCCCGCTCGCGCGCGGGCCGGAAGAGCGGTTTAAGGCGCGCGCAGCCCGCGCGCAGAGCCCGATAGAAGCCCCCATCCGACTCGGCCCGCTCGAGCAGCACAGCCAGCGCCTCTGTGTCCTCCGGCGGGAAGTAACCTGGGTAGTCTTCGCCGAGCAATCCCACCGAGCCCGCGATCCGGGAGGCGAGCACTGGCACGCCCTCCACGACTGCTTCCGAGATCACGTTCGCACCTCCCTCCATCCGCGAGCTGAGCACCATTAGACGGCTCGAGGCGATCAGCCGCCGCGCTCGCGCGCGCGAGATTTCCCCCAGCCAGCGATAGCGCGGGTTCCGGCTCTCTTCCTCGCGCGCCTGCCCGGCCATGCCCTCCTCCATCGCTGCGCCGGCGTGCAGGATCCGGATGCGCGAGGACTGCGGCAGAAGCCGGCTGGCGAGCGCCGCCCGAAACGGGTCCTTCACTTCACGCAGGTGACCGGCCACGCACACATCAAACGCGCCTGAATGCCGTTTGACCGCCCCTCGCACCTTTTCCGCGGATTGATAGATGACACGTACCTTGCCCCGCATGGCGGCAGGTAATTCCTCCACTGCCAGCGGCTGGAGAACCGTAAGCACGTCGGCCAGCTTCAGGCTCTGCTGCGCGCTCCGGTCCGTGTGAATGTCGCGATAGACGTCAGTTCCGGTGAGCGCCACAATCACGGGCCGCTCCGGATGGCACGCGCGAAAACGGAGTACAGCCGTGGCGCTGCGGCGGGCATGAAGCGCCAGGAGCAGGTCGCACGCTTCACCATCCCAGGTCTGCGCGATAGCGACACGGTGCCCGAGGCCTCTCAGAATCTTGGCCCATCGAGTCGCGGTCACCCGATTCCCGTGTAATGTTCCCGCCGGCGCGGGACAAATCATGCGGATCTGCATCTACGTATGTTGCATAATACAACTCATGGAAAGGCCGCTTACATCCGCGAAGCTCGCCGAGATGCTGGTGGACTCGCGCCAGCGTAGCCTGGCCTTGCTCGAGGACCTCACCGACGAGCAGCTGAACGTGCCTCTTCTTTCAATTGTCAATCCGCCCATCTGGGAAATCGGCCACGTCGCCTGGTTTCAGGAAAAGTGGGTCCTGAGGCATCTTCGGGGCAGGCCGCCTGTTCTCGACCAGGCCGACGCATTGTGGGACTCGAGCGCGGTTTCACACGACACCCGCTGGAACCTTCCGCTTCCCTCGCGCGCCGGGATGTTGCGATATGCACAGGAAGTGCTCGATCGTGTTCTCGAAAAACTCAATGCGGCGGAAGTCACCGGGGAGGATGCCTATTTTCACTGGCTCGCCGCAATGCACGAAGATATGCACGGCGAAGCGTTCACCTACACACGACAGACGCTGGGCTATCGCGCGCCGATGCTTCCGGCTGGGGAGACGCCCAAGGTTGATCCGGTTGCTGGTGACGTCGAAGTCCCCGGCGGTACGTTCCAGCTTGGCGCAACACCCGGCGCCGGCTTCGTCTTCGACAACGAGAAGTGGGCGCACGAAGTGTTCGTGCCGCCATTCGCGATCGCACGGGCGCCGGTGACCAATGCGGAGTTCGCGGAATTCGCCGGCGACGGCGCCTACCGTCGCCCGGACCTCTGGAGCGAGGAGGGACGCTTGTGGCTGCAGAAGTCCGGCGCAAAGAATCCCCTGTACTGGATTCCGGACGCCGGTGGCTGGCAGCTTCGTTTCTACGATCGGGTTCTGCCGCTGCCTCCCGATCAGCCGGTCATCCACGTGAACTGGTATGAGGCCGAAGCTTACTGCCGCTGGGCGAAACGTCGTTTGCCGGCGGAGGCGGAATGGGAGATGGCCGCCCGCGGCGCGGGAGCGGGCTGCCTGGACTCGGCGCACGTCGGCTGTGTCCCGGTCGGCGCACACGCGGAGTCCGATAGCGCTTTCGGCTGCCGCCAGATGATCGGCAACGTGTGGGAATGGACCGCGTCTGATTTTCAGCCGTATCCCGGCTTCGTTATCGATCCGTACAAGGAATACTCTCAGCCCTGGTTTACGCCTCAGTACAAGGTTCTGCGCGGCGGCTGCTGGGCCACGCGCTCGCGCCTGATCCGCCCCACCTGGAGAAACTTCTACACCAAAGACCGCCGCGATGTGTTCGCCGGCTTCCGGACGTGCGCGCCCTGAGTATCGAGTTCGGCCTTGATGCGCAAACTCGGGGAGCTTGCGGCGTTTGGGGCGGGTGTCCTAGAATGCGGGGATGGCTTGTGAAGAGTGGCGCAAGTTGATGCAGCAATGCTACAACGCTGAAAAGGCGTACAACCAAGCGGTCAACGATGCAAGCAACCTAGACGGTGCCGAGTTTGACGTGGCACAGCAGCGGGCTGAAGAAGCTCGTAAGGCCTGCTTGGAGTTCGAAAACGCTTTACGGGATCATGAACTGGTGCACGGCTGTCTGAAAGCGTCAGCGGCACTGAAGAGTTGATTCATTCACCAAGTTCGAAGGTGAAGATGGAACTGCCCGCGGCAATTGCAACTGTTTGGATACCCCGGCTCAGATAACTGATGGCGTTGGCTCGTATCCTGCCGCCGGTGTTCTGCTTCCATAATTCCTTACCTGTCTCGGCATCCAACGCGAAAAAATAGCCTTCGTCGCTGCCGCCGAAAACCAATTTCCCGGCGGTTGACAGCACGCCTGCCCACGGCTTGGTAAGCAGCTTGTACTCCCAAATACGTTCCGCGGTCTTCGGATTGAGTGCGCGGATGGCGCCGTAGCCCGGATCGTCCGGCAAATCGATGAGGGGCACACTGCCGATATAGCGGTTACCGGGCGTGTATTCCTGTTCGCCTTTGCGATACACGCTGCGGTTCTCCCAGACGGCCAGATAGAACAGCTTGGTCAGCGGATTGTAGCTGGGCGAGTACCAGTTCGTTGCTCCTTGCACACCCGGCCACAGATAAGTTCCTTCCGGAGTGGGATCGATGTTGGGCAGCCGGATCGGCCGTCCGCTCGCGTCCAGCCCCTTGGCCCAGGTCTGCGTTGCAAACGGCTTCCCCAATAGAAGTTTGCCTGTCTCGCGATCGAGAACATAGAAGAATCCGCCGCGGTGCGCCCAATACACCAGTTTGCGCGGACGCCCATCCCAATCGTCGTCCACCAGAACGGGGACCTGTACGGCGTCCCAGTCATGCAAGTCATGCGGCACAAATTGGTAATACCATTTCAGCTTGCCTGTATCAGCATCCAAGGCGATCGCGCTGTCGGTGTACAAGTTGTCGCCGCGTCGTGAGTCGCCATTCCAATCTGGCGATGGATTGCCGGTACCCCAGATGATCAGGTTCTGTTGAGGATCGAAGGACCCAGTAACCCAGGTTGGGCCGCCTCCGGTTTTCCAAGAGTTCCCGGACCAGGTGTCTCCACCCGGCTCGCCGGGCTGCGGCACGCTCCAGAACCGCCAACGCCTTTTGCCTGTTTCCGGATCGTAAGCATCGAGGAAGCCACGGATCCCATATTCCCCACCACTGATGCCGCAGATGATCATGCCCTTTACCGCGAGCGGCGCCACAGTAATACTGTGTCCGGTCTGGTAATCGGCGACCGCAACGTCCCACAATACTGCGCCCGTCTTGGCATCGAGCGCCACAAGGTGAGCGTCCACCGTTCCGACGAACACTCGATCGCCGAGCACAGCCACCCCCCGATTCACCTGCCCGCAGCATACGTTAATTCGATTTGGAAGGGCACGCCGGTAGCGCCAGTAGGGCCGGCCTGTCGCCGCGTCGAGCGCCACCACGTTGCTTGGCGGCTCGCTGCTGTACATTACGCCGTCCGCCACCAACGGGGTCGTCTCCACCGTATGGGTCACCGACATCTGGTAAACCCACTTTACCTTCAGCTTGCGAACATTATCGCGCTGGATCTGGTCGAGCGGACTGTAACGCCAACCTGCGTAAGTGCCCGAGTAGGTTATCCAATCGCCGCTATTTTTACTGGGGTTGAGCAGCCTTTCATAAGTCACCTGAGCGCCCAACGAACACGGGAACAAGACGGCGCACAGAAAGCCGAGCGCGGATAGTCTGAGGCTCACCGGTCCCCTCCCGCTGCACGCAAGGACGACAAATACGCCACCAGGTCCTGGATCTGTTCGTCCGAAAGCGTGAGCTTGTACGACGACGGCATTTTCGAAGTCTTCTCGACTCGATACTCTTTCAACTCGGCCTTTGGAAACGAATGCAGCCGTTCCTGTATATCGATGAACTGGACTGTATAAGTGTCCTCATTCATAAGAAAGCCCTCGTACTCTGAACCAGAGCCATCCCGGCAACGGACAACCCAGTATCTCGGTTGGACGTCGGCGTTGGGGTCGACGATAGATTGACGCAGGAATTCAGGCGAGCGAGTCTGGCCGGCATGTGTTAGGTCCGGGCCAAGCCTTCCACCTTCTCCGTTTACCCGATGGCACCGCACACAGGCTTTGGACTTGAACAGTTCCGCGCCGCGGTTCGGGTCACCGGCGGACTTCGCCGTAGAGGCAGCGTTCAAGCTACGGATGAAAGCGACGATTTGCCAGACCCTGTCGGGTGAGTAGAACAGGCCGGGCATCGGCGTACCTGGAATTCCATTGGAGATATTGTTCAACAGGTCGAGGTCTGAGCTCCCGTGGTAGAACCGGCCGTTCGCCAGGTTCGGCCCCAGGCCACCCTCGCCTCGAAGGCCGTGGCAGGGTGAACAATGCGAGTGGAAGGTTTTAGCGCCGGCGGCGATATCCTCGGGCGAAGTTCGCGGATTGACTGCTTGCTCGGGTTCCTGGGCGGCAAGCGCAACTGCGCAGATCGCGAACAGTACTTGGAGTCTCATCCGCACTCCTCGCGCGAATTGACGCCATTATACATCTCAGACTGAGCGATCCGCGGTGGGCCGCCCGTTGTCAATTAATGGGTCTTTTTTGCGCCTCCCTCGTATACCGTCATGAGAATATGATCGTTGCGGCGGCCATGTACCCGGAAGCGCCCATAGCCTTGGCGGACGAAGTCTCCAGACTGCGGCGGGGCGATCCGGACACGCTGGCCGCGGCCATCGCGCGCTACCAGCACCGGCTTTATCGCTACCTGCTGCGGTTCGTCGGAGATGCGTCCGAGGCGGAGGACCTGTTCCAGCAGACCTGGCTTCGCGTGATGGAGAACCTGCGCCGGTACGACGCTCGGAGAAGCTTTGAGGCGTGGCTGTTTTCGATAGCTCACAACCTGGCGGTCGACAATCTGCGCCGGCGGCGCCCGGACAGCCTGGACGAGACGCTGCCGTCGGGCCGGCTGCGCGGAGACGAAGTCGCCGAGGAGCACGCGAATGCGCTCGAACAGGTGCTGGAGTGGGAGCGCGCCGGGGTGGTGGCGGCAGCCCTGCGCGAGCTGCCCGCGATTCACCGGGAGGTCCTGACCCTGCGCTTCGAGGAGGACTTGAAACTGGAGCAGATCGCCGAGATTGTGGAGGTGCCGCTTTCAACGGTCAAGAGCCGGTTGAAGCGGGCTCTGGATGGTTTGAGGAGCAGGATGGACAGATTTCCCCGGGGAGGGAGCAAATGAGCGAGCACGAAACCATTCGCGGGTGGTTGAGCCTGGCCGCGTCCGGCGTGCTGGAAGCGGACGAACAGCGCCGTGTCGAACAGCACGTAGCCACCTGCGACGCATGCCGCAGCGAGCTTGAAGGTTGGCAAGCCTGTGCGCATGAGCTGGCCCGGTTGCCTGCGCCGGCGGTCCCTAGCCACTTAGTCGAGCGAACCCGCGCGCGGGTCTTGGAGCAGTTCGCCGCGGCGGCGGAACGGCGGTAGGATGAAGTCGTGCTGGCCGTGCTCGCGCTGTTCGGCTGGACCATGGCGATACTGACCT
>QHXU01000482.1:0-821 GCA_003223065.1 Acidobacteriota bacterium
GGGCACCTCCAATGCGGCCGCGTTCGCGCAGAAACTGCGGCGGCTCATTGATCCGGAGCGGCTGGGAATGGCCGTCTACGCGCCGCGGGCGCAAGCGCTCGCGGCAGCCCGAGGATCCACCGATTTCGGCGAATATTTCACGTACTTCAGCTTCTTCTTGGTCGTCTCCGCACTCCTTTTGGCCGGTTTATTCTTCCAGCTGGGCATTGAGCAGCGCTTGCATGAAATCGGAACGCTTCGGGCGGTCGGATTTCCGGCACCGCGGATTCGACGGCTGTTTGTGGCCGAGGGATTTTGGCTGGCCCTCAGCGGAGCGATTCTTGGTACAGCCGGCGCCGTGGGATACGCCGCTTTCCTGCTCTACGGTTTGCGGACGTGGTGGAGAGGCGCAGTGGGCACGGGTCTGCTGGCGCTGCACGTTACCGGAGACTCGCTCGCCGGCGGAGCCCTCGGCGGCGTGCTGGTTGCGTGGTTGTGCATTCTGGCGACCTTGCGCAGCTTGCGTCGCAGCAGCCCGCGTGATTTGCTGGCGGGAACGCGCGGGATACAGGCGGAAGCGGCTCGCGGATCAAGGTCCTTGCGTATCGTTGCACTGACTGCGGGCGTCGGTGGGGTGGCGCTGGTGGTCGGCGCTTTCGCGCGGAAGATTCCCGATACGGCCGGGTTCTTCGGCGCTGGCACGCTGCTGCTGATCGCGGCGATCTTCTATGAGTGGGCGCGATTGCGAGGCTCTGGCGGAGTGGTTGAGAGCGTGATGCGCCTGGGAATTCGCAACGCCAGCTACAGGCCCGGCCGGAGCGTTGTGTCGCTCGCGATGATAT
>QHXU01000482.1:861-3027 GCA_003223065.1 Acidobacteriota bacterium
CGATGATATCGTCCGCCGTATTTCTGGTGGTGGCGCTTGATGCGTTCCGCCGGCCTCAGGTGGCAGCTTCCGATCCTAAATCGGGTGCCGGAGGATTTCCGCTAGTGGCAGAGGCGCAGTTGCCGATATTCTGGGATCCGAACACCGCGGTTGGCCGCGAGAATCTGAATCTCGACACGATCGCGGGTGCGAAGTTTTACCCGTTTCGCTTGCGCCCGGGCGAGGACTCCAGCTGCTTGAATATCTACGAGCCCAGGAGTCCGCGCGTGCTCGGGGCGCGGCGCGATTTTCTCGAGATGGGACGATTTTCGTTCAGCGAATCGATCCAAGAGAGTATCAATCCGTGGCTCCTGCTCGAAGGCGCGTCGGCTGACGGCGCGATTCCGGCGATTGGGGATGCGAATTCGATCACGTACGTACTTCACCGGAAGGTCGGCGACGTTCTGGAAGTGGGCGGGGCAAGGTTGCGGCTCGTGGCCGCGCTAGAGGATAGCATCTTTCAAAGCGAACTTATCATTTCCAAAGATAATTTTGTGCGGGCGTTTCCAGGGGAGCAGGGGTTCCGATATTTTCTGATCGACGGCCCGGCGGCGCTCGAAGGGCCGCTCGAGGAAGCGCTTTCGGATTACGGATTCGATGCGACCGCGACGCCGGAGCGCCTGGCGGCCTTTCATCGTGTCGAGAACACGTACCTGTCCACGTTTCAAGCGCTGGGCGGGCTGGGGCTGCTGCTGGGAACTCTGGGCCTGGCGGCAGTGCTGTTGCGCAACGTAGTGGAGCGCCGGCGGGAGTTGGCGCTGCTGCGCGCGGTAGGGTACCGGCCGGAGCACCTGCGAACCATCGTGATCGCGGAGAACGCTTTTCTGCTGGTCGCGGGGACGGTAATCGGCGCGGTTTGCGCACTGGTTGCGATCGCTCCCGCGTTCACGGAACACGGAGGACACCTCCCGAACCCATCGCTGGCGCTGCTATTACTTGCCGTGCCGCTGGCAGGCATGGCTGCGTCGCTTGCCGCCGTGAGGGCGGTGAGCAGGGCCCCGCTCCTCGAGACGCTGCGGGCGGAGTAGCGGAACAAATCTCCCTACGCGGCGTCTACTTGTTCAATGTATTCTGCTGTCTTTTTGTTGATGCTTGCGCAGTGGCCCCAATGGGGCGGGCCGAACCGGAACTTCCAGGTGGATTCCCCGCGGCTTGCCAACACGTGGCCGCCCGGCGGTCCGAAGCGGTTGTGGGTCCGGGAACTGGGCGAGGGATTCTCGGGAATTGTAGTTGACGGCGGCCGCCTGTACACCATGCATAATCGGGGAAACCGTGGGCAGAGCGGTGAACAGGAACTGGTTGTGGCGATCGATGCCGAGACGGGCAAAACCATGTGGGAGTACGCCTATCGCGCGGTGTTCACCAACGACGCGCAAGTCGGGCCCGGTCCGCACGCTTCGCCGCTGGTGGATGGCGACCGGCTGTACACCGCGGGTGTCACCGGGAAAATTCACTGCCTGAATGCGAAGACAGGCAAAGTCGCATGGATGCACGATCTGAGGCTGGAATATAATGCCAGCCCGCTGATTTACGGCTACGCTTCGAGCCCCCTGCTCTATAAAGACAAGATCATCGTGCCGGTCGGAGGGCAAGGCTACGCCCTGATGGCGTTCGACAAGATGGACGGCCATCCGATCTGGCGCGCAGGCAGCTATACCAATGCGTACTCTTCGCCGCTGGTGATCAACGTCGACGGGCAGGACCAGATCATCATCGTGACAAACGTGTTGTGGACGCGGCCGCAGAACGCGCAGTACGGATTGAATGTCACGATGCCGGTGTGGGGTCCCGATAATCTGTTATTCGTTTCTTCGGCCTACAACGGCGGCAGCCAGGTGCTCAGGCTTCATCAGAAAGACGGCAAGACCACGGTGGAGCAACTCTGGAGCGGATACAAGATGCACATTCACCATGGCGATGCGGTTCGCATCGGCGACGTCATCTACGGGTCGAGCGGCGATTTCGGCCCGGCGCCGCTGACCGCGGTCGACGTCAGAACAGGGAAAGTTCTGTGGCAGGACCGGCAGTTTCCGAAGGCGAATCTGGTGGTCGCGGACGGCAAGGCGATCATCCTCGACCAGGACGGCGAGCTGGCGCTGGCCACTCTATCGGCGGAGGGCTGCAAGG
>QHXU01000482.1:3056-3609 GCA_003223065.1 Acidobacteriota bacterium
CTCGAAAAGCTCGCCTGGACGCCGCCGGCTCTGGCCGGGACCAAACTGTACGTTCGCGAACGAAAGACCCTCATGGCGCTCGATCTGAAGTAGCCAGCCGCCAGCGAGCCACCTGAAGCAGGCTGCGCGGATGCGGCGCCCGCCTATCAAAAAGTTGCTGTATACTGGGCGCATTCCGGATGCTTCTTTGGAGGTGAGAGACATGAAACGGGGTTTTCTCCGGGTGTGGCTCGCATTGTTGATCTTCTCCGCGGCCGCTTCCATTTCCTGGGCGCAGGCTGTGCGCGCGACGCTCGTAGGGCGCGTTACAGATCAAACCGGAGCCGTTGTCCCGGGCACCAAGGTCACGCTGACCAACACAGGCACGAACGAAACCCGCTCCGCCACGCTGGGCGATAACGGCGAATTCGTGTTCACACAGCTGGCTCCGGGCACCTATACGCTGACATCGGAACATCAGGGGTTCCGCAAGGACGTCAAGAGCGGAATCGAGCTTCAGGTCGGACAAGAGGCCCGGATCGACGTGTCGCTGCAAGTCGGGGCGCTCACCGAG
>QHXU01000482.1:3644-6101 GCA_003223065.1 Acidobacteriota bacterium
CGGCAACGTAGTAGATCAGAAAAAAATCGTGGAGCTTCCTCTCAACGGGCGCAGTTATCTGCAACTGGCGTTCCTGCAGCCCGGCGTGTTTGCGCCCGCGCAAGGTTCCACCATCGGTTTTCGAGGCGGTTTCAACATCGCCGGGAGCACCGAGGTATCCACGCAATACATTCTCGACGGCGTGGCCAACAACGATGAAGCCAGCAACCAGCCGCTGCACTCGCCGATTCTCGACGCAGTCCAGGAGTTCCGCGTCCTGACCGGAACTTATTCGGCCGAGTATGGGCGGCAATCCGGCGGTCAGGTCGTCGTCACCACGAAATCGGGCACGAATACGTTTCACGGCTCGGCATGGGACTTCTACAGGAACTCGGTATTCGACGCTCGAAACTTTTTCACGCCGCAAAGGCTTTCATTGATTCGCAGCCAGTATGGCGCCGTGCTTGGCGGCCCCGTCGTGCCCAACAAGACGTTTTTCTTTGTCGGCTGGGAGAATCAGAACCGTGGAAACGGGGTGTCGGCTTTAAGCAATGTTCCGCCGGAAGCCTTCCGTAGAGGCGACTTCAGTTCGATCGGCGCGACTCTCAAGAATCCGTTCAACAACTACGCCCCGTTCCCGGGAAACCAGATTCCGTCAAAACTGTGGAGCGCGCAGGGCGCGGGTCTACTGGCACTGTATCCTACTCCGAACCAGAACGACCCAAAAAACAACATTCTGTCCTCATCGAAGGGCCACTACGACTCGGATGAGTTCTCGACCCGCCTCGATCATCGCTTCAGCGATAAGGACCAGCTTTACGGCGTGTATCAGTTTCTCGACTCACACGAGCTTTATCCGTTGTCGAACCCTTTATGCTCGGCTCGCGCAGTGCCAGGCTGGGGATGCAACGAGCTGCAGCGTACTCAACAGGCCACTATAGGTTGGACTCACATCTTCAGCCCCAACCTGGTTAATGAAGCGCGAATCGGTTACGCCCGATTCGGCTTTTACAGGATTCAGGAAGACTTTAACTCTGATGTTGTGAACCGCCTTGGAATCGGCGGACTCCCGGACGCCGGCAAGACCCCGTTCAACAACGGGGCGCCGCAGATCTCGGTCACCGGATACGTTACCATCGGCGGCCCTACGAATCTACCGCAAGGACGCCACGATAACAACTACAACTACATTGAAAACCTGACGCTCACCAAGGGGTCCCACACCATGAAGTTCGGTGTGGATTATCTCCGAATCCTGTTCAACTCGTTCTTCACCAATACCGGCCGCGGCTCCTTTACGTTTCAGGACAACACCTTCACCGGCAACGCCGTGGCGGATCTGTTGCTCGGCATTCCGCGCCAGGCGAGCCGCGATCCAGGCACGCCGTTTCATAACGCCATCGCCAATGTAACCGGTGTTTACGTCCAGGATGACTGGAAGGCCTCGCCGAAACTGACCATCAATTATGGACTCCGTTGGGAACTGGATTTGCCGGTGACAGAGCGCGTGAACAAGATCGCCTCATTCGATCCGATCACCAATACGCTCAAAGATGCCCAAGGATTCCGCTGGCACGCCGATTCCAGCGGAAAGCTGGTAGCCGTGCCTGACTCGAGCCTCGGGCCACGGATGTGGGACACGGACTGGAATAACTTTGGGCCGCGGCTGGGAATCGCATGGCGCCCATTTGGCGGAACCAGGACAGTGATTCGTGCCGGGTTTGGATCGTTCTACAATCACCAGATCGTCGGCAACGGTATCACGCCTTTGAACCGCAACTCGCCGTATCGCGATGCCACCACCGCCGGGCCGTTTTCATCATCCACCGTCCCACTGCCCAATCTGGCGAACGCATTCGCGGGAAATCCCACTCCTGTTCCCCCGGGCATCCAGAAAAACTTCGTCTCCGCCTATACGAACGAGTGGAGCTTCGGAGTCCAGCGCGAACTGGCCCAGAACCTGTTGCTCGAAGTCACTTACGTGGGTAACGAATCTCACAAACTGCCGATGAGCTGGAACATCAACCAGGCGATACCGGCCACAGCGGGCTCAGTTAACAGCCGCCGTCCCTATCAAGGTTGGGGAAGCATCACAGGAGGATTCATCTCCTCCATCGGAAATGCGAACTTCAATTCCCTTCAGACCCGGCTGGAACGCCGATTCTCCCGGGGATTGAGCTTTATCGTCGCGTACACCTGGTCGAAGTCGATTGACCAGGGTGCAAACATATCCACCGGAGCCAACAACAGCGGCGGTTTTGCGCAGGATGCCCGGAATCTTTCCGCGGAGCGGGGACTCTCCGACTTCAATGTTCGCCATCGATTTGTCGCCAGCTACGTTTGGGATCTTCCATTTGCGAGTAAGTCGAACCGGGCGGTCAATGGAATCGTAAGCGGATGGCAATTGAAGGGGATTCTAACGCTCCAAAAGGGGCAGCCGTTTACTCTCTATGACGGAGTTGACCAAAGCAATACGGG
>QHXU01000202.1:0-1781 GCA_003223065.1 Acidobacteriota bacterium
ATGACTGATATCGTGCTCCCGACGAGGCAAACAACAACGAACCCAATCATGAACCAGGTAAACTCGGACGAGCGCACGATCACGAGGATCCTCGATCCGAACAAGAGCGCAGCAACGCCGATCAGCAAGAATCGAGCGGTGCGAAAAGCAAAGACAACCAGCAGGAGACGCACTCTTGGATACTGAAAGGCTCCCGCCGCGGCAATCACAGGAGTAAATGGAAACGGCGGCGGCGCCAGGCAGGCTATGGCCAGCGGGACGGCGGCGCGCTGGCGCATCTTTTTCTTGAAATAGTCGAAGCGTTTCGGCTTCATCATTTTCTGAAGGCCTTCCTCTCCGCCCTTGCGGCTCACTAAGTCCAGCAGGACAACTCCCGCAGTCGATCCCAAGGAAGCCGCCAGCACGTAAATCAGGACGTTCTCGTGGTGCCTTGCGACGAGAACCAGCAACAGCAGATCATTGCCGACCGGGAGGAACAGAAAAGAGGAATCCAGAATGCCCAGGATGAGAGGTCCAAATGCGCCCAGGTGAATGAAGAGCCTAAAAAGATGGTGCACGAGGCCGTGCATGATTCAATCGATGATTCTGAGGCGGCGTAGCGCTTCGTCTATCTCGGGCCGCACGAGTACGCCTTCCCCGATCTCCGCCAGGCGCTTTTTTTCCCGCTCCACCTGCGCCGCTGCAAGCTTAGCCGCTTCGGCGGCATCATCGAGCGGTATCACGGTTACTCCGTCGCGATCCGCGATGATGATGTCGCCGGGCCGGACCGCCACTTGCCCGCAGGCGATGATCGCCCCGACTTCTCCGGCGCCATCCTTGTTGCAACCGTTGGGGCAGATCCCACGTGCGTAGACCGGCAGGCCCAGAGACTGGAGCGCATCCGCATCGCGCACCGTGCCGTCGACGATGACGCCGCGCACGCCGATTCTGACTGCGCTCGTCGCCATCAACTCGCCGAATACCGAGTTCCCGGTGTTGCCTTGCGTATTCACCAGAACGATATCGCCCGGGGCGGCGAGCGCTAGTGCTTTGTGTAGCATGAGATTGTCGCCTGAATGGCACCATACTGTGAGCGCGGGCCCGACGATGCGCGGCGAAGGCCAGACCGGTCTGATACCCGAGTCCATGGCGCCAAGACGCGACATGCCGTCGGCCGCTTGAGCGCTCGAAATCTTCCCGAAAGCAGCGAGCAGCGCCGCGTCGGGCCGCCGCCAGGGCGCGTGAACGCGGAATCCGATCTTGCCGGCCATTAAGTGCTCCCGAGAACTGCCGCAGCGGCAGCTGCCGCGGATCCAGGCGTGACCGGCCACCCGAGTTCTCGTAGCGTTGCTTCGAGGTGCAGCAGGTCTGTTAGAATTCCGGCCGCATCGATATGGCCCATCGTTCCAATACGGATCACTCTCCCCGCCAGCTTGTTCCGCGACCCCGCGATCACGGTCCCGTGGCGCTCATAAAGCAGCCGCACAATGTCTTTGCCGTTCAGTTTCTCGGGCACTTCAAGGACCACCACCGTGCTGGAAAGCGCATCGGCTTGTCCGAATGTAGCGAGCCCGAGCCTGGAGCAACCAGCTCGGAGCGCCGCGGATAACCGGCAATGACGCAGGAGCACTTGGGGTAGTCCCTCCTCGTGGATCATCTCCAGCGCTTCACGCAGCCCGGCAATCAGCGATACAGGCGCGGTAAAGGGCGTCTCGGACTGCTCGATCGAAGCGGCGGCCTTGCGGAAGTCCCAATAAAAACGCGGGAACGCGCTTTCGCGCTTCACGACTTCCCAAGCTTTG
>QHXU01000202.1:1810-11121 GCA_003223065.1 Acidobacteriota bacterium
ATCAACGCCTTCTGCGACGACGAGACCAGGATATCCACGCCCCACTCGTCCTGCCGCATTTCGATCCCGCCTAGACCGCTTACGGAATCAACTACAAGCAGAGCGGGCGTGTGGCGCAGGCTCGCGCCGATCGCGGCCAGATCGGCAACGACTCCGGTCGAGCTCTCGTTGTGCACCACTACCACGGCGCGGTAATCCTTCGCCGCGACTCGTCTTTCGATATCGCCGGCATCTATCGCACAGCCCCAGGGGACCTCGAGAATGTCGACCTCCGCGCCGAGAGCCTTGGCGATCGCCGCGAAGCGTTCGCCAAACTGGCCGTTTACGCACACTAGCAGGCGGTCGCCAGGAGCGAGGATGTTGACCAGGCTTGCTTCCATGACTCCGGTTCCGGAACTCGCAAAGAAGAGCACCGGATTGCGTGTGCCGAGGATCAGCTTCACCAGTTCTTCCACACGCGCGAGAATGGCGCGGAACTCGGGACCGCGATGGTTGACGACGGGCCGGGCAATTGCCTGGCGAACCCGCTCTGGAACCGCGGTTGGGCCGGGCAGGCGCAGCCGGTAGCTATCTGGATTGGTCATATCGAAAATTCAACGCAGCCGGAAAGAGGGGACGAGGCCGCCGGCCTGCATCACCTGCACCACACGGTTTTCATATTGACAAATTCGCGGATACCAACGACGCCCAGCTCTCGCCCATAGCCAGATCGTTTCACACCGCCGAAGGGCACCCGGGGATCTGATGCGACCATCGCATTCAAAAAAACCTGGCCGGTTTCGATGCCGTTGATGAACTGTTCCTGTTCGACTTTGTCTCGTGTCCACACGCTGGCGCCCAATCCGAATGGCGAATCATTCGCAAGCTCGATGGCTTCGGCGGCGTCGCGCACGCGGAACAGCATCGCTACCGGGCCGAAAAGCTCTTCCCGATACACATCGGAATCGCGCGGCACGTTGGTCAGTACGGTTGGCTCATAAGTGCAGTTCTGCCCATTCACCCTGTGGCCGCCGGTCAGGATTTTTGCGCCTGCGGCGGCGGCGCGTTGCACCTGCGATTCGAGATCGGAAACGAGCTTTTCTGATGCCAGCGGGCCGACCTCGGTTGTTTCGTTCGCCGGATCGCCGACTTTGAGCGCTTTCATCCTCGCCACGAATTCACGTTCGCAGGCGTCGTAGATGCTCTCCGCGATGATGATGCGCTTCGCGGCGATGCAAGACTGCCCGGTGTTTACGATGCGGGCCCGCACTGCGGTGGGCAGCGCTTCAGCCAAGTCGGCGCTGGGCATGATGATGAAGGGATCGCTGCCGCCCAGCTCGAGTACGGTCTTCTTGATCTGGCGGCCTGCCTGGCTCGCTACGGCGCGCCCCGCAGGCTCGCTGCCCGTCAAAGTAACGGCGGTGATCCGGCAGTCCTTAATCAATGCTTCCACCCGCTCCGCCTCGATAAGGAGCGTCTGAAACGCTCCTTCGGGAAATCCGGCGCGCAAAAGAATTTCCTCGATGGCCAGCGCGCACTGCGGCACATTTGACGCGTGCTTCAGTAAACCGGTGTTGCCCGCCATTAACGCAGGCGCAGCGAATCGGAACACCTGCCAGAACGGAAAATTCCAGGGCATGATTGCGAGCACTGGACCGAGCGGCTGGAATCGGACGAATGTACGCGCTCCATCGGTCCGGATCGGCTCATCTGCCAGCGCCCGCTCGCCCGTCTCCGCGTAATGCCGGCACGCCCAGGCGCATTTTGCGGCTTCCGCTTCTGCCGACGTGATCGTTTTGCCCATCTCCGCCGTCATGAGCATGGCGAATTTGCGTTTTTCTCCCTCAAGTATTTCAGCCGCCCGCATCAACCTGGCGGCGCGTTCGCTGAACGGCATTGCACGATAACGCTGGAAGGTCCTCCAGGAAAGCTCCAGACGGCGTTCGATTTCCTTGTCCGAATATGGCTCGAATGACCTGATGGTCACACCATTGTAGGGGTTGATCGACGCAACCACGGGACCGCAACTCCTTTTGCCCGATTTTACCGGCGCGGATGAAGGGATCTTCGATTTAGTGGGTCTCGCCCATCAGCGCTTTCTTCTTGTCCGCGACGCTCCGGGCGATCATTCCCAACCCGACGACACCCACGGCGACGCCTTGGGGATCCCGTCGCACAAGCCCCAACGAATTAACGGCGCTTCCGACCACGCTGGCCGTGAGTCTTGCCGCCGGAGTCCAGTCGGTCTTCATGAACTCGAAACGGGCGCGCCGCCGCGGGTTCCCTTGCAGGCCTGGCACACCGGCCGCTTCTTCATGGACATGCACCCGATTCTCGATTCGTGAGACACCAGGCACTCCCGAAACGCCTGACAGCAGGCCGCGTACTTCATCGGCTAGTACCGGTCCGCTAAGAGTGACGACGCCGTTCTTCGCGGCGACCTCGATTGCATGGGGATGCGAGACCAGCCGTCCCAGCTTCGATCGAACCCGTTCTACCAGCACCTCGTCCGGGACGTTGTGGGATTTTGCCTCCAAGGCCAGTCCCTGCACGCGGTTCCTGAGATCTCGCGACGTTTTGTCAACCGTTTTCTGCAGCCGCCGCGTCAGTGCTTGTGCCTTGTCCCGGACCAGCGCACGCCGCCGTTTTCCTCGATCCGGATCAAAGAGATACATCAAGCCCGCTCCTACGCCGAGCCCCCACAGCAGAGTCGCCGTCGTGTCCTTTTTCATGCGCTGGGATGTCCTCCGTGATGGGACGCTCAGAAGCGCCTCTTCATTTCAGTTTCCTGAGTGAGTTGGCGGCAGCGGGATTTGCGAAAGATCAGGCCAGAAAGGACTTGCCGCAGCTACAATGCTTCTTGGCGTTGGGGTTCCGGAACACGAACGCGCTTTCCATCAGCGATTCCGTGTAGTCGAGCGTGAGGCCCTTGAGGTAAGCGTAGCTCTTAGGATCGACGAAAACTTTGATGCCATCGTACTCGAAAACCTGATCCGCCGGCCGTGCCCTCGACTCCAGCTTGAATTTGTAGCTCATGCCGGAGCAGCCGCCTCCTACTACGCCAAGGCGCAGCCCGCCATCGCAATGGTGCTGATCCATAAGCTTTCGAATCCGCGCTACGGCATGGGGAGTGACGTCAATCATCGGATTCTGATCCACCATCGTCGCCGATCGCGGCTACCGGACAGCCCTCCAAGGCATCGCGGCAAAGCTTCTCCTCTTCCGGAGTCGCCGGCTGCCTGAAGACGTACGCGTGTCCATCCTCATCCATTTTGAAGTGATCAGGAGCGACGCTGACGCAAAACTTGGACGCGATGCAATTCTCGTCCACGAAGAACATTCCCGGAGCGTTTTCCGGCCACTTTTGATGCTTGTCCGCCATCGCCCACATTATAACGAATCTTGACTCTTAAGTACAGTTTTGCTAGCGTGGGTTTGTGGGGAACTCATGAGCACTCAAGTCGATACAATCGAATCCTTCGCAACGCGAGAGTACAAGTGGGGCTTTATCACCGACATCGGTGCGGACTCCGTGGCCCCGGGCCTAAACGAAGACATCATCCGGCTCATTTCGGCTAAGAAGCAGGAGCCCGAATTCATGCTGGAGTGGCGCCTGAGAGCCTACAGGCATTGGCTGACCATGACCGAACCGGCGTGGGCGAACGTGCACTTTCCGCCCATCGATTACCAGAGCATCATTTACTATTCGGCGCCGAAATCGAAGAACGATGGGCCCAAGAGCTTGGATGAAGTCGATCCGGAGTTGCTGAAGACCTACGAGAAACTTGGCATTCCGCTCCACGAGCGGGAGCTGCTGGCAGGCGTCGCCGTCGACGCGGTGTTCGACAGCGTTTCGGTTGCGACCACGTTCAAGGAAAAGCTGGCGGAACTCGGGATCATCTTTTGTTCGTTTTCCGAAGCGGTCCGCGAACATCCGGAGCTGGTGAAGAAGTATCTCGGCTCGGTAGTGCCTTATTCGGACAACTTCTTTGCTTCGTTGAACTCGGCCGTGTTCAGCGACGGATCGTTCTGCTATATCCCCAAGGGCGTCCGATGCCCGATGGAGCTTTCGACCTATTTCCGAATCAACGCCAAGGACACCGGTCAATTCGAGCGCACGCTGATCATCGCCGACGAGGGAAGCTATGTCAGCTATCTCGAAGGCTGCACGGCACCGAAGCGTGACAGCAATCAGCTGCATGCGGCGGTGGTGGAGCTGATCGCTCACGACAACGCGCAGATCAAGTACTCGACCGTCCAGAACTGGTATCCCGGAGATAAAGAAGGCAAGGGCGGCATCTACAATTTCGTGACCAAGCGTGGCAAGTGCCTGGGGGTGAACTCGAAGATTTCCTGGACGCAGGTCGAGACGGGTTCCGCGATCACGTGGAAGTACCCGAGCTGCATCCTTATGGGCGATAACTCAGTCGGCGAATTCTACTCGGTGGCGCTCACGAACAACTATCAGCAGGCGGATACCGGCACCAAGATGATTCACATCGGAAAGAACACGCGGAGCACCATTGTTTCCAAGGGGATTTCGGCCGGACACGGGCAGAATACCTACCGGGGGATGGTCAAGATAGGCAAGGGAGCGACCGGCGCCCGAAACTATTCTCAATGCGACTCACTCCTGCTCGGCGATAAATGCGGGGCCCACACCTTCCCGTATCTCGAAGTCAAAAACACCTCTTCCCAAGTGGAGCATGAGGCTTCAACGTCGAAAATCGGCGAGGACCAGATCTTCTACTGCCGGCAACGCGGCATCTCCAACGAGGACGCTGTATCCATGATCGTTCACGGCTTCTGCAAGGAAGTGTTCCGTGAGCTTCCCATGGAGTTTGCGGTGGAAGCACAGAAGCTGCTGGGCGTGAGCCTGGAAGGGAGCGTAGGCTAGGCGATGCTTGAAATCCGCAATCTCCACGCGCGCGTAAGCGAGAAAGAAATTCTGCAAGGCATCGATCTCACCGTAAACACTGGGGAAGTTCACGCCATCATGGGCCCCAATGGGTCGGGGAAGAGCACGCTGGCTCAAGTGCTGGCGGGACGGGACCTCTATCAGGTGACCGAGGGAGAGATTCTGTACGAAGGCAAGAACCTGATTGAGATGTCGCCGGAGGATCGTGCGCGCGAGGGTGTCTTCATGGCTTTCCAATACCCGGTCGAAATTCCGGGGGTCAGTAATCTTTATTTTCTGAAAGCCGCGCTCAACACGATCCGGAAGAATCGCGGTCTGCCGGAGCTCGACGCCATGGATTTCCTTTCGCTTGTAAAGGACCGGATGAAATTGATGGAGATGGACCCGAGCCTGATGAATCGTCCGGTCAACGCGGGGTTTTCCGGCGGCGAGAAAAAGCGGAACGAAATTTTTCAGATGGCGGTACTCGAGCCGCGGCTGGCCATTCTCGATGAGACCGACTCGGGTCTGGACATTGATGCTTTGAAAATCGTGGCGAAAGGCGTTAACGCCTTGCGAAGCCCGGAACGGGCAATCATTCTGGTGACCCATTATCAGCGTCTGCTGAACTACATCACGCCCGATTACGTGCACGTGTTGTCGGACGGCCGCATCGTCAAGTCCGGCGACAAGGAACTGGCGCTCGAGCTCGAGGAAAAGGGCTATACCGGCCTCGAGCTGGAAGCTGCGATTTAGGGGAACACTATGATGCCGGTAGACCAGACGATCGACCAGCAACAGGTTCCCTATATCTCCGCCTTCGAGCATTCCGAGACCGATCTAGCCAGGATCGGTCACCCGTGGATTCACCAGATCCGCCGGGACGCAATCGAGCGCTTTTCCGAATTGGGTTTTCCCTCGGCGCACGACGAGGATTGGAAGTTCACCAACCTCGATCCACTTTTAAAGATTTCTTTCGCTGGCCGTGTGGAACGCGGCGACACCGTTCGCGCCAGCGAAATAGTCCGCCGCTTGCCGGGGGACCACTATCGCCTGGTGTTCGTGAATGGCCGCTACTCCCCGTCGCTTTCGAATGAGCCCGGTCAGGATCTGACGATACGAAATCTGCGAGACGCGCTTTCGGACGGTACTCCGCTACTCGAACAACATCTCGCGCGCCTCGCCGATTACAAAAAGCACGGGTTCATCGCCCTGAACACCGCGTTTCTCGAGGACGGCGCGTTCGTCTATGTTCCGCGCGGTGTCATCGTCGAACGGCCGATTCACCTGGTTCATGTTTCCGCAGCCGGATTGCGGCCCCAGGCTTCCCATCCTCGCAATCTGATCGTGGTCGATGCCAACAGCCAGGCATCCGTGATCGAGAGTTACATCGGAGTGGACAACGGCCTGTATTTCACGAACGCCGTAACCGAGATCATTGGTGGCGAAGACACGATCATCCATCATCACAAACTGCAGCGCGAGTCCGACCAAGCGTTTCACATCGCCACCTTGCAGGTGGAGCAGAACCGCGGGTGCACGTTCACCTCGCATTCGATTGCCTTTGGCGGAGCATTGGCGCGTACCGAGGTGAATTCCGTCCTGGCGGAAGGGTCGGAGTGTACGCTCAATGGGCTCTATGTCGTCAGCGGCCGGCAACACGTCGACACGCGCACCTCAATCGATCATGCGAAACCGCACGCCGCCAGTCATGAGCTTTATAAGGGCATTCTTGACGGCCGGTCCAGTGCAGTCTTCAATGGCAAGATTATCGTCCGCAAGGACGCGCAGAAAACCGACGCCAAACAGACGAACAAGAATCTGGTTCTATCGGAAGATTCCACCATCAACACCAAGCCGCAATTGCAAATCTATGCCGACGACGTGCGATGCACTCACGGAGCAACGGTCGGGCAGCTTGACGAAGACGCGATCTTCTATCTGCGGTCGCGCGGTATTAGCCGCGAGACAGCGCGCGATATCCTTACCACTGCTTTTGCCCGGGACATAATCGACAGAATCAAACTGGAGTCGTTGCGAAACTATATCGAGCAGATCCTGACATCCCGGCTAGCGCGTGAGCGGAAAGCGGAGAAAGCCGTATGAACGCCGCGGTCGCCGTGTTCGACGTCAACAGAATCAGGAAGGATTTCCCAATCCTCCACCAAACGGTGCACGGAAAGCCGCTGGTGTACCTGGATAACGCCGCAACCAGCCAGAAGCCCCAGGCCGTAATCGATGCGATCAGTCATTTTTACGCCACCGATTGCTCGAACATCCATCGGGGGGTGCATCAGCTGAGCGAGCGCTCCACCAGGAATTACGAAGAGGCCCGGATCAAGATACAGCAATTCATCCACGCGGCGGATCCGCGTGAAATCATCTTCGTTCGGGGAACGACGGAAGGCATTAATTTAGTGGCGCAGACGTACGGCCGCGCGAACGTCGGACCGGGTGACGAGATCGTTATCTCGGCTCTTGAGCACCACTCGAATATCGTCCCCTGGCAGATCCTCAGCGAAGAAAAGGGCGCGGCGCTGCGAGTCGCGCCGATCAACGACCGGGGCGAAATCCTGCTGGACGAGTACGAGTCTCTCTTGAGTCAGAGGACGAGGCTGGTTTCGATAGCCCACATTTCCAATGCGCTCGGGACCATCAATCCTGTCCGGCGCATGGTCGAACTTGCGCACCGCCGTGGCATACCGGTTTTGTTGGACGGCGCCCAGGCGGCGCCGCACATGAAAGTGGACGTCCAGGAGATCGGCTGCGATTTCTACGTCTTTTCCGGGCACAAACTGTACGGACCCACGGGAATCGGCGTCCTGTACGGAAAGGCGAGCTTGTTGGATGAGATGCCTCCGTTTCAAGGCGGCGGCGACATGATCAGTTCGGTCACTTTCGAGAAGACCACGTATAACACTCTTCCCTACAAGTTCGAAGCCGGAACTCCGAACATCGAAGGCACGATCGGCCTTGCGGCGGCGATTGATTACGTGAACCGCCTTGGCTTGGACAGTATCGCGGCCTACGAAGCTGAATTGCTCGAATACGGGACCGAGAAGCTTTCACGAGTTCCCCAGCTTCGTCTCGTCGGTACCGCCAGAGAGAAAGCCGCGGTGCTGTCGTTCGTGATCGATGGCGTTCATCCGCACGATGTAGGGACGATTCTTGACCACCAGGGGATCGCAGTCCGGACCGGGCACCATTGCGCTCAGCCGGTGATGGACCGGTTCGGCGTGCCGGCGACCACGCGCGCGTCCCTGGCTTTTTACAACACTCGCGAAGAGATCGACGCCCTCGTTGCGGGCATCGGAAAAGTGAAGGAGATCTTCGGCTAATGTCCGATCTCGACGACCTGTATCAGGAGATCATCCTGGACCACAGCAAGCGGCCACGGAACTTCGGCCCAATCGAAGGGCCGAGCTCGAAGGCCGAGGGCTACAACCCGCTGTGCGGAGATCGGGTCACGGTTCAACTGCGGTTGGAGAATGATGTCGTAAAAGACGTGCATTTTCAAGGTTCCGGGTGCGCGATCTCGATGGCCTCTGCCTCCCTGATGACAGAGAGCCTGAAAGGCAAAACGAAGGCCGAGGCAGAAGGCCTGTTCCAAGGATTCCATGAGCTGCTCACGGGAGAGGCTGATGCGAAGCCGGAGCTTGGCAAGCTTGCGGTGTTCTCCGGCGTTCGTGAGTATCCGATCCGCGTGAAATGTGCGACGCTCGCATGGCACACGCTGCGGGCCGCGCTTCGTGATTCAGAAGGACAAACGCGGCAAGTGTCGACGGAGTGACGGGCATGAATGAATCAGAGCTCCAGGCAAAAGTGGTGGAGGCATTTCGGACCTGCTACGATCCGGAGATCCCGGTGAATATTTACGACCTGGGGCTTATCTACGACCTTAAGATAGAACCGTCCGGGCAGGCGTACATCAAGATGACTCTCACCGCACCGAGTTGCCCTGTTGCTGGAATCTTGCCGGGACAAGTAGAGGCGAAGGTGCGCACCGTTCCTGGGATCACCGACGTGAAATTGGACCTGGTTTGGGAACCTCCCTGGAACCGCGACATGATGTCCGATGCAGCCAAGCTTCAGCTCGGGTTTGATCTCGGTTTCGACGTGGTGCCTTCATCGAGATTGCGGCCATGAAGCTTACTTCCCAGGAAGAGTACGGTTTTCGTTGCCTGCTCCAGATCGGAAGGGCCGGGCCGGGGGGATCGCTGACTATCCCGGAGATCAGCGAGGCCGAAGGCATCTCGGTTCCCTACACCGCCAAGCTGTTGCGCATGCTGCGCCGTGGTGGATTTGTAAAGAGTGTTCGAGGCAAAGAGGGCGGGTACTCCCTGGCGCGGCCCGCGGATCAGATTGTCGTCGGCAAGGTGCTCGAGACTTTGGGAGGCCGGTTCTTCGAGCCCGGTTTCTGCGAAAGCCACGCTGG
>QHXU01000203.1:0-16441 GCA_003223065.1 Acidobacteriota bacterium
CGCTTTGGGAGAACGGCGAACGCGATTTCGTCTCCATCGCTCAGGAAGCCGGCGCCGCGATCATTTCCCCACAGTACATGCTGGTGACGCCGGAGAAAGTTCGCGCCGCCCACGGCGCCGGTCTGGAAGTGATTCCCTGGACCGCCAACACGCCGGCCGCCTGGGACCACCTGATCTCGGCGAAAGTGGACGCGATTATCACCGACGATCCGGCCGCGTTGATTGCTTACCTGAAGGAAAAAGGTTTGAGGTAGCGTCGGCAGGCGCTATTTTTTCTTCGCCGTCACTGCCGCGATCACGAAATCACGGTCGCCGCGATTCCACCCATCCAGCAGTTGTTGTTCCGGCAATCCCGCAATCCGCCCCAGCAGCATGTATGCAGGCAGCGCGTGGCCCAGCGATTTCCATCGCGCCATCTCGATCAGCGCCGGCAGCGCGCGGTCGCGCAATTGTTCGAGCACCGATGGATCGCGCTTGTCGGTGAGGGTTTGCAAAGCCCATAGCGCTTTGTTGCGATCGGTCCAGGAAAGCGAATTCAGCATTTCGATGAACCACGTCGGTTCGATCTTGAGACCGGACTCCGGATCGAGTCTGGCCAGCACCGCCAGGGCCACCAGGTTCCGCGCGGCGTTGTTCCGCACGCCGCTGTCGGGATCCTTGAGCGCGTACTGGAGGTCGTCCAGGATCTCCCTCTTCTTCGGCGCGTACCCGATTACATAAGCGGCCGTGGCGCGCTGTTCTTCATCCGAGGAATTACGCAGGACGTTGCGCAGCTCCGCCAGATGGTCCTTGGCAAGAGGAATGAATTGCTCCTGCACCGCCCGGGCTTCCGGGTTGGATACGAGGGAGTGGCCGTGCGTCACGTCGTCGCCGCTTTCCCCTCGGCGAATCGCCGCCTCGAGATTCTCCATGAACCGGCGGTACGTGGAGGTGATTTCCTCAGGCAGCACCACATCCTCCTCCGGCGGCTCGCGGAGGTCGAAATGTATCGCGCCCTTTTCCTCGATTCCCACATAGAGGATCATCTTGCCCGCATCGCAGCAGACCGCTTCGAGGTGCGACTCCACCACGCCCGGGACCGCATCGATGCGCTCCTCTGCATCGCCCTTCGAGCGTGGAAGCGGATCGCCTTCGCGGACTCCCAGCGCCTTGCGCACCTTCGCCTCGGACACCTTGCGCAGTCCGTAGAAGTCGATGATGCCGATGCGCGGGCCTTGTGCAACGACCAGGCTCGCGAAAAAAAGAAAGACGGAGATCAGCCGCACGGAAGTTGGACGTACGAGCCGCCGGCGCGGCTACGCCTGCTTTTCAGCCAGAGGTCCAACGACCGGCAGCACCCAGCGCTCATTGTTGTAGGCCTTGTACATCAACATCAGCCACAGGATGAAAAGTCCCAGTCCGAGGCCGAAATGCAGCACCACGCTGATCATGAAACCGGCGAACGGAATCGGCGACAGAATGATCGAAATAATAGTGACGGCGATCCATGCCGCCAGCGCGCCCACCCACACGAAAATCGACTGGAAGGCGTGAAAACGAATAGTCTTGTTCCGGCTGTAAGGCTCGAGCACCAGGAACAGGATTCCGGTCAGCACTCCCAGCAGGTAACACAGCGCCGCTGCCATGTTGTCGGCCATGCCCGCTTGCGCCGTTTGGGCCGCGGGGGGAGGCGGTATCGCTCCGCTCGCCTGGGCGCCGCCGCCGGGCTCCGCGGCGGCCGCAACCGGCGAGCCGCACTTGGCGCAAAATCTTCCTTGTACTTCCGCTCCGCAATTAGGACAAAATGCCATGATTACTCCGCATTCACTCAACTGTACTCGAACCATGCCGGATGCGCAATCTCGAAATGGTGTGTCACCATAGGCCCAATGACTCGCCTTGCACTTCTGTCTGTCCTCGCCACCGCTGCGCTCCCCGCTGCCGAGCACAAGCTCAGAGTTTCTCCGGAGACTCTCGCCTGGGGCCACTATTGGGCCGGCGCGAAACCCGTACTCAGCGTCAAGTCCGGCGACGTGGTTGAGGTCCAGACCGTCTCCGGCAATCCGGCGAACCTCGAGCGCGCGGGGCTGCCCGCGGACCAGCTCGCGCCAGAACTGCTAAAACTCTACAGCAGCGTGCCTGACGAAGCCAGGGGACCGGGCGGGCACTTGCTCACCGGGCCGATCGCTATCGAGGGCGCGCAACCGGGAGACGTGCTTGAGGTGCGCATCCGCGAGATCCGGCTCGACGTGCCGTACGCGTACAACAGCATGGGGCGGAACGGATTTCTTGCGGATGTGTTCAAGCAGGGCACGACGAAAATAATCCCGCTCGACCGCCAGCGCATGCTCGCGCGCTTCGCGCCCGGCATCGACCTCCCGCTCAAACCATTCTTCGGCAGCATGGGAGTGGCCCCGCCCGAATCCGCCGGGAAAATCAACAGCGCGCCTCCCGGCATTCATGCCGGCAACCTGGACAACAAGGAACTGGTGGCGGGCACGACCCTGTACATCCCCGTCCACGTGCCCGGCGCGTTGTTCGAAGTCGGCGACGGGCACGCGGGCATGGGCAACGGCGAAGTGGATATCACGGCGCTCGAGACGTCGCTCACCGGCGTGTTTCAGTTCGTCGTGCGCAAGGATATGCACTTGAAGTGGCCGCGCGCTGAAACGCCCACGCACTATATAACGATGGGCCTCGACCCTGATCTGACGCAGGCCGCCCGTCTCGCCGCGCTCGAGACCATCGATTTTTTGGAAAGCGAGAAGAAGCTGAGCCGCGAAGAAGCTTACATGCTCACCAGCGTCGCTGTCGACCTCGAGATCACGCAGTTGGTGGACGGCACCAAGGGAGTCCACGCGATGATTCCCAAGAGCATCTTCGCGTCCGCCAAATGACTATTCGTAGCGCAGCGCTTCCATCGGATCGACGCCGGCCGCGCGGCGTGCCGGCACATATGCTGCAAGCACTGCGGCCGCCACCATCGCTGCTGCGCCGGAGGCGATCGGGACTATGCTCTCTGCCGGCAGACCCTGTATCAAACTTGCGGCGAAGCTTTTGCCCCAAAGCGCGAGCGGAGCGCCGGCCGCAAGTCCCATGCAGACCATCCCCAGCGCTTCTCCGAGCACCATCCGGATCACGTCGCTTCGCGTCGCGCCCAGCGCCATGCGGATGCCGATCTCGTTGATGCGTCGCGCCACCGTGTACGCCAGCAGCCCGTAGATGCCGATCGCCGCAAGCAGCGCGCCCAACGCGCCAAACACGCCTGACAGGAACGCGATGAGCCGCTCCGGAACGATGGTTGCATCCACTTGGTCGGCAAGCGTGGTGGTGCGCGCCACCGGAATGTCTTTCAACAACTCGCGCACGGTCCGGCTGGCGGAAGCAGCCACAGCCTGGGGATCGACGCTGGTTCGTAGCGCAAATGTAGCCGGCGGCCTCGGAATTTGGAACGCGTCGAGATAGATTGCGCGCAACGAGACCTCCCGAATCTCGAAATGTTTCGCGTCGCGTGCCACTCCCACAATCTCGTAGGGATTGGCGTCTCCGTCGAACGTCACATACCTTCCGATGGGGTTGCGCCCGGCGAAATAGTAACGCGCCATGGCTTCATTGATGATGGCCACGCGGGGTCGGCCCCGGTCATCGAAGCTGAAATCGCGGCCGGCCAGTAACGGCGTGCCCAGCGTCTCGAAGTACTTCGGCGCAACCCAGTTTACTGAGACATAGCGGCGGTCCTCAGGCCTTTCGGGATGGCCTTCGACCGTTACGAACCGGCTGGCCCCCGCGCCCGACAGCGGCCCCGGTCCGCTGATCGTGGCCGAGCGCACTCCCGGAATCTGTTCCAGATGCGCCAGCAGGTTCTCATACGCCCGGGATAACTGTTCGTCGCTATATCCGCTGCGGGGCGGTTCAAGCGTGACCAGCAGAACGTGGTCGCGGCGGAAGCCCAGATCCATGTGCTTGAGGTTCGCGAGGTGCCGGACAAACAGGCCGGCAGCGGTCAACAGCACCAGTGACAACGCTACCTGGGCGATGACCAGGCCTTTGCCGAACATGCGGCGGAGTTTCGTTTCTCCGGCCCTTCCGGTTTCGCGCAGCGAAGAGGCCGGCGCCGATGTGAACGCGTTCCAGGCGGGAGCCAGTCCGAACAGCACTCCGGTCAACAGGGCGATCGCGCCGGTGAACAGCAGAACCTTGATGTCAGGGAGAGCTTGAATCTCAATGTGAGGCGGCCTCCCGATAAAGCGTCCGGATGTCATGATCCTCACGAGGGCGCCGGCGCCTAAATACGCCACAAAGATCCCAACCACGGCGCCCGTTGCAGAAAGCAGGAGCGACTCCGTCAGGACCTGGCGCAACAGGCGAAACCGGCCCGCCCCCAAGGCCACGCGCACCGCCATTTCCCTCTGGCGAGCGGCGCCGCGCGCCAGCAGCATGCTGGCCAGATTCGTGCATGCGATTAACAACAGCAGCGCCACCCCGGCCATCAACGCCAGGAGCGGCTTGGCGAACCGGTTGCGCAGGGCCGTGGACACACCGTTGCCGGCGGGTTGCACCATGAATTTGAGTTGGCGCATCTGAGGATCTTTACTGGCTCTCGTCCTCTCCTCGAGGGTCCACCGGAACAACACCGCCATCTCTGCGCGCGCCTGCTCCAGCGGCACGCCCGGCTTGAGCCGCGCCACCAGGCGCAGCGCGCCGAGGCTAAGGCGGTCTCGCGGATTGATCATCCACGCCACGGCCAGCGGCAGCCAGATGTCCGGTTGGGTTCCCACCTGTAATCCGGAAAATTCGTGCGGCGTCACTCCAACAACCGTCACCGGCACATCTTCCACGACGATACGTCTGCCCGTGACAGCCGGATCCTGACCCAGTTTGTTTTTCCAATAGGACCAGCTGACCACCGCTACAGCGGAGTCGGCGTCACCCGTGCGGTCGTCCTGAGGACCAATCAGCCGTCCAATCGCGGGCTTCACGCCAAGCATCGGAAAGAAGTTGCCGGCCACACATTCTCCATCCACGGTCTCCGTTGCGATGCCCTCGCCGCGCAAACGAAAACGGTATGGATGGTCTCCGGTTATTTCTGTAAAGACATGATTGTGATCCCGAAAGTACTCGTAGCTGCGCAACGAGAAAATGTTCATGGCGGGTTCTTCTGGATATTGGTTCAGGAACTCCACAAGCCGCCCGGGTTCTCGAACCGGAAGCAGGCGCAGCATCAGAGTATTAATGAGACTGAAGATCGCCGTATTGGCCCCGATGCCGAGAGCCAGCGACAGTACCGCCACGGCCGTGAACGCGGGACTGCGGCTCATCCCGCGAAGCGCATAGCGCCCGTCCTGCCAGAGACGCTCAAGTGAACTCCATGCCCGCATCTGGTCGTGACCTCGCAGTCCTAATGTACTAGTGAACTAATACAATAGTCAAGCGGTATATTGCCGTGGAATCTATTGCGCCAGCCCCGCCGCCAGAATCTCTGCCAGACGCGCGATGGTCAGCAGGCCCGGGTTGTCGCTCGTCCAATCGATCTTCGGAATATCCTCGCACGTGATGGCCATCGCGATACGGCCGCCGGGCGAGTACACGATCCCCACATCGCTGCGCAGATGATCGAGCGCGCCCGCCTTATTGGCCACCGGCATGTCGCCCATGCGTCGCGCGATCCCGTTGTGGTCCTGCTGCCGCTTCAGGATCTTCAGCATTTCCCGCGACGCCTCCGCGCTCACCACCTCCCCGCGTTCGATTTTTTCAAGTAGCGTCACCATCTCGCGCGGCGAGGAGGAGCCGAGTCCGAATCGCTGGTTCTCGGGCAGCCGGCCGGCGCGGCTGTACCCGCTCGGAGCTTTCAGATCGGCGCCGTCGCCGCGCACTTTGCGCATCGCGCGCGTCGCCTTCAGCCCCAGCTTGTCCATCTGTTCGTTCACATAATCCGCGGTGATACGGTCGAGCACCAGGTTGGTCGCCGTGTTATCGCTCACCACGATCATCAAATGCGCGAGGTCGGCGAGCGGCAGGCGCACGCCGTCCGAAAACTCGCCCAGCACGCCCGAGCCCGAGACTTTATCGGAGTCGTGCAGCGTGCTTAAATCAGCCCACTTTACTTTGCCCTCCTGCACCGCGGCGAACGTGGCCGCCAGGATCGGCAGCTTGATGGTGCTCGCCGTGCGCACACGTTCGTCCGGGTGCAGTCCGTACGTCGCTCCCGAATCGAGATTTTTGGCGAACAGGCTGACCGTGCCGGGAAAACCTGCGATCGCGGCGCGGATCTTCTCGTCCAGTGTTTCGGCGCGCGCAATCGTCGCGAGTAAAAGCAAACAGAAAGTCCGCGGCATGCGGACCATCCTATCAAAGCCGCTACTTATTACAATTATTTACAATGCCGCCGAACTCTTAGTTAACGAGGTTAAGTGCATGAGGCCCGTTATTTCCGGCCTGCGGGCGCGTTTTTGGCCCTGGTTGCGCGCTTTCCGCGCGATGGAACCAGGTTCCGGGAAAACATCGTATAGTTGAGAGACCGGAGGTTCTTGATGCGCGTTCTCTATGCCGCTTTGGCTCTCGCGGGGTTGTGCGCCGCTGCAACCACCTCTTCTCAGGTGACCTTCTACAAGGACGTTCTACCTGTTCTGCAACGAAACTGCCAGAGCTGTCACCGGCCTGGCGAAGCCGGCCCGATGTCCTTCATCAGCTATGAAAGCACGCGGCCCTGGGCCAAGGCCATCAAGGACGCGGTCGTTACCAAAAAGATGCCGCCGTGGTTCGCGGATCCTCACTACGGCAAGTTCGCGAATGACCGCAGCCTCTCCGAGACCGATCTGAAGATGCTGGTGGCTTGGGCCGACACGGGCGCCAAGGCGGGCGATGCGACGGACGCGCCGAAGCCCGTCGAGTGGACCGAAGGATGGGCGATTGGAAAACCGGACATGGTGTTCGAGCTCCCGGCGGCGTTCAACATTCCGGCATCGGGCACCATCGATTATCAGTACGTGCGGATGCCCACAGGCTTCACCGAAGATAAGTACATCCAGTTCGCCGAGGCGCGGCCGACCGATCGCGAGCGCTGCCATCACATCATCGCATTCATCCGCGAGCCCAATTCCAAGTGGATGAAGGATTCTCCGGTCGGAGTTGCTTTCGTTCCCGAAAAAGGAAATGGCGGGCTACGCGCCGGGAACAATTCCGCAGATGCTGAAGCCTGGGCAGGCCAAACTGGTGAAGGCCGGCAGCGATATCGTGTTCCAGCTTCACTACACCGCCAACGGCAAGCCCGGCTCGGACAAGAGCCGCGTCGGCGTCATCTTCGCCAAGGACAAGCCCGCCGAGCGCATCGTCACACTGGCCGCGGCGAATGGGAAATTCGTGATTCCGCCGGGCGACTCCAACTTCCGCGTCGATTCGAAGATCACGCTGCAAGACGATTCGACCCTGATCATGATGTTGCCGCACATGCACCTGCGCGGCAAATCCTTCGAGTACCGGATCACTTATCCGACCGGCGAGAAGGAAACCATCCTCAGCGTGCCCCATTACAGCTTTAGCTGGCAGCTTTCCTATTATCTGGACAAACCCCGGCTTATGCCCAAGGGCACAACGATCGAGTGCACCGCTTACTTCGACAATTCTCCCAACAACCCTTTCAACCCGGACCCTACCAAGGAAATACGGTTCGGCGAACAGAGCTGGGATGAGATGATGATTGGCTTTTTCGATGTCGCCGTCGGTCTCGACAAGAATCCCGTGGACCTGATGCGCGCCAAGAAGAAGGAACCTGGCGCAGAGTAAGCAAGAGGAGGCCCCGAATGCCACGTGCGTTCGTGCTGAGTCTTTTCGCGGGAGTGGTGGCGAGCGCCGCTACTACTCAGAGTCCTGTGACGTTCTACAAGGACGTCCTGCCGGTATTGCAGCGCCACTGCCAGGGCTGCCATCGTCCCGGAGAAGTCGCCCCGATGTCATTTCTGGATTACCAGAGCACTCGGCCTTGGGCCAAGGCCATGAAGGCCGCGGTGCTCGAGCGGAAGATGCCGCCCTGGCTGGCCGATCCGCACTACGGCAAGTTCGCGAACGACCGCAGACTGACCGATGCCGATATAAAGGCTCTCGTTAAGTGGTCCGATGCGGGCGCGCCCCAGGGCGACCCGAAGGACGCACCGCCGCCGGTGAAATGGTTGGACGGCTGGAACATCGGCAAGCCGGATCTCGAATTCGAGATGCCCAACGCCTTCGATGTGCAGGCCTCCGGAACCATCGAGTATCAGTATGTGGTCATCCCCACCGGGTTTGCCGAGGATAGGTGGGTCCAGATGGCCGAGGTGCGGCCGGGCAATCGCGCCGTGGAGCATCACGTGATCGCCTTCCTGCGCCCTCCCGGCTCGAAGTGGATGGCCGATGCCAAGCCGGGCGTTCCGTTCGTCCCCGCGCGCGAGACGCGCCGCCGTTCGAATACCGGAACGAACGGCAACGCCGATCCGCAGGCTAACCGCCAGGAGAACCAGGACAATGCGGCCTCCTTCGAACTGCTGGTCGGCTACGCGCCGGGCCTGCAGCCGTGGATGTGTCTGCCGGGCGCGTCCAAACTGGTGAAGGCCGGTTCGGACATCGTGCTGCAGCTCCACTATACGGCTAACGGAACCGCGGCTACGGATAAGACCAAAATCGGAATCATTTTCGCGAAAGGCGCGCCGGAGCGGCGGCAGTTGACCATGTCGGCCGCCAACGCAAAATTCGTGCTTCCGCCCGGTGATCCGGCCTACGAGGTGCACTCGCAGATCGAGATGCGCGATGATTCGGAGCTGGTCGGGCTGATGCCCCACATGCATCTTCGCGGCAAGGACTTTCTGTACAAAGTTGTTTATCCGACCGGCGAATCCAGCACGCTGCTGAGCGTGCCCAAGTACGATTTCAACTGGCAGCTTTTCTATTTCCTCGACCAGCCGCTGGTGATGCCCAAGGGCACGCGAATCGAGTGCACCGCGCACTTCGACAATTCGCCGAATAATCCCGCCAATCCCGATCCCTCCAAGGAGGTGCGTTGGGGTGACCAGAGCTGGGAAGAGATGATGATCGGCTGGTTCGATGTGACGATTCCGGCTCATGCCGATCCGGCGAATCTGTATCGTTCCAAGCGATCGGATGATTAGGTGGGGCCGGCTTCGGCCGGCCAGGGGTTTTAGATTTATGCGAACAATCACGCTGTTGCTCTTCGTGTCTCTGTGCATCGTCGCGGCGCCGGCCGTCACATTCCACAAGCATGTCGAGCCGATCCTCCAAAGCAGTTGCCAGGAGTGCCACCGCCCGGGCGAAATCGGACCGATGCCCCTGCTCACCTACGAGCAGGCGCGGCCCTGGGCCAAGGCGATCAAGGCCGCGGTGCTGCAGGCCAAAATGCCGCCGTGGCCGGCCGATCCTGATTACGGGAAATTCGCGAATGACCGGTCTCTCACCAAAGCCCAAATCGATACTCTCGTCGCGTGGGCTGATTCGGGCGCGGCCGAAGGCGATCGCGCCGATGCGCCCAAGCCTCGAACCTGGGTCGACGGATGGAACATCCCCAAACCGGACCACGTAGTCGAGATGCCGCAGCCTTTCGAGATGCCCGCCGAGGGCACGGTCGAATATCAGTACATCGTTGTGCCCACCGGCTTCACCGAGGACAAGTGGGTCCAGATGGTCGAGATTCGCCCGTCTGACCGTACCGTGGTTCACCACGCCGTCATCTTTATTCGCGAGCCGGGCTCCCGATGGCTCGCCGGCGCTCAGCCTGGTGTTCCGTATGTGCCCAAGGTCTCCGGCCCTGGCCAGCGCTTCGGCAACACGCAAGGCGCCGGCAACGACGTGCTCACCATCTACACGCCTGGAATGGTGCCCGGCGTCTGGCAGCCCGGCCAGGCCAAGCAGATCAAAGCCGGAAGCGATCTCGTTTTTCAAATGCACTACACTGCCAGCGGGAAGGCGGCCAAGGACCAGACGCGTATCGGGCTGGTGTTCGCCAAGGAGCCCCCCAGGGAGCGGATCATCACCATCGGCGCGCTTAACAACCAGTTCACCATCCCCGCCGGCGCCTCCAGCTTCAAGGCGGAAGCCCGCGCGCCGGTCATGAATCCGATGAAGATGCTCAGCCTGTTCCCGCACATGCATCTGCGCGGAAAGGCGTTTCAATACGACATCGTTTACCCGGACGGGCAATCGGAAACGATCCTGAAGGTCAAGAACTGGAGCTTGAACTGGCAGCTCTCCTATCAGCTCGCCAAGCCCATCGAGTTGCAACCCGGCACGAAGATCAGGGCCACTGCGTGGTGGGACAACTCGCCCAATAACCCGGCCAATCCCGATCCTACAATGGACGTAAAATGGGGCGAGCAGAGCTGGGAGGAGATGTTGGTCGGATTTTTCGACGTCGCCGTGGATCCGAAGATCACGAACCGGACGATTTACTCGAAGCGTCCCTCATCGGAGTAATGACTCGCTCAGTCATATTGTTGTTCGCGGGCATCGTTGCGGCCCAGGCCCACGACATAATTACGACCAAAATCACCTGGTCTGGAGAAATCTCGCGTCTGGTGTACAAGCGGTGCTCGTCCTGCCATCGCGAGGGCGGCTCCTCCTTTTCGCTGATGACTTACGCGGAAGCGCGGCCGTGGGCCAAGGCCATCAAAGAGGAGGTCCTCGAGCGCCGGATGCCTCCCTGGAATGCGGTGAAGGGATTTGGTGAATTCCGTGACGACCGCGGCCTGACGCAGGAAGAGGTCGAGTTAATTTCGGACTGGGTGGAGGGCGGCGCTCCCGAGGGTGATCCCAAATATCTGCCGCCGCTGCCGCGCCCTGCCGCCTGGCAGGATCCCGTCGTGCCGCCTGGGACCTCCGAGTTGGTGGTTTCGGGTGATACACGGCTGGCATCGTCCGCGGGCGTTGTGGCGATCCGGGCCAAGATTCTAAAACCCGGTGTGAGTGTCTTGATTGTCGCGATGCTTCCGGACGGCACCGTCGAGCCGCTGCTTTGGATTTATCAATACAAGCCGGATTTCAAGCGCACTTACTACTACCGCACGCCCATCGATCTTCCGGCCGGAACGCGTGTCGAAATGAGCCCTGCGGATGCCGGCGCGGTGGCGCTATTCACCAAGAACACCGCGACTGCAAGCTTGCGTTAAAGCGCTCTCCCTGGTGCTGATGGCCGCCAGGAGCCTGTTCATTCTTAACTGATAATCCCCTTCCGCACCGCGTAGAGGATCAACTCCGGCACGCTGTGCAGATTCAACTTTTGCAGAATGTGCGTGCGATGCGTCTCCACTGTATACAGGCTTAGATTCAGCAAGCTCGCCACTTCCTTGTTGCTTTTCCCCTCCGCCACCAGTTGCAGCACCTCGCGCTCGCGCTTCGTTAACAATTCGTAGCTGTCCTCGGCGCCGACCTCATTGAGATGGTGGACGAAATCTTCCTTCAAGATGCGTCGCACCGCGGGGCTGAAGAACGATTTCCCTTCGGTGATGGCGTGAATCGCCGCAATCAGGTCGGCCTCGGCTGAATCCTTGAGCAGATACGCGCGGGCTCCCGCTTTGAGCGACCGGATCACGTAGCTCTCGTCGCTGTGCATGCTCAGGATAGCGACCGCCGTTTGCGGGCTGCGGCTGACGATCTGGCGCGCCGCTTCGACGCCGTTCAGGCGCGGCATCGCGATGTCCATCACCACCACGTCGGGTTTTTTCTCTTCCGCAAGCTCCACCGCCTCGCGCCCGTCGGCAGCCTCGCCTACCACCTCCAGGTTTGGCTGCCGCTCGAGCAGCAGCCGCAGGCCGCTGCGCATTACCGTATGATCGTCGGCTAGAAGAATTCGGATGGCGCACATGGCTCAACTTGCCAGCGGCAACTCCACGGCCACTCTGGTTCCCGCCCCGGGGCGCGACTGGACCTCGAACGCGCCGCCCAGGTGATTGACGCGCTCCTCCATCCCGACCAGGCCGAGACCGCGCACGCGCCGGGCGTCGAAACCTCGCCCGTCGTCCTCCACCGATAGCAGAATCTTGGACGGTCCCTGCTGCACCACGACTTTGACGCTGCGCGCGTGAGAGTGGCGCGCGCAGTTGTGCAGCGCCTCCTGCACCACGCGGTAGATGCAGGTCTTGTGCTCGTCCGGAAGTTCGCTCGCGGACTCTTCCGCCGCCACGTGTACGCGGAGCCCGGTGCGCTTGGAAACCTCGCGCGCCTGCCATTCGAGCGCCGGCACCAGGCCGAAGTCATCCAGCATGGACGGCCGCAGCAGCAGCGTCATGTTGCGAATGACGTTCACGCTAGCCTCGGCCAGTTTCTTGATCGATTCCACGTGGCGGCGCACTTCCGCCGAGTCCTGTGGAACGCTGGCGGCGGCGTTGCCTGCCTCCATCAGCAAAGCCGACAACGATTGGCCGATCTCGTCGTGAAGCTCGCGTGAAATCACGCGCCGCTCTTCCTCCTGCGCCGAAACCAGCCGCGCCGAAAGCTCCTTCAACTCCTGGTGCGCCCGCACGCCCTCTTCGTAGCGCCTCTGAAGCTCGTTTTCGAGATGCAGCGTCCGCCGGATGGTAAAGGTCGCGAGCAGCAGGCCCGCGCCCAGGGTCGCGCCCAGCATCACGCTCAAGCGGAGGCGCAACCGGTCGAAGGTCACGTTGAGCTTGGCGTCGCCCGAATTCAGCTCGCGCGTGCTGATCTGATCGATGCGATCCACCAGAGCGAGCATGGCGGTGCGCCGCCGCACCAGGTCGCTCGAAAGATACGCCGCGCCGCGGTTCCGCTTGTCTTTTCCCTGCATTTCAGAAATAAGTTCCAGTAATTTCCAGTAAACGTTGACCTCTGCCTGCAGCGTCCGGAATGGAGTTGCCTCCGCCGGATCGAGCGCCGCGGCGCACTCGGCCATCGCCGCGTCCGTGCGTTGCCGGATATTGGTCCAGTTTTCCACCTGGGCGTCGGCGATACCCGGGTCGACGGCAAGCAGGTAATCGCGCATAACAATCGCCGATTGATAAATCCCGGACCGTACTTGATCGAGCGCGCGGCTCCGGCGGAGATACAGATCACGCACCTGCGCGTCACTCGTGCGCACCTGGCGCAGCACCAGTAATGCATCCGCGCCGGCCACCAGCATGAGTACCAGCAGGCCCCCAAAGCCGCCCAGGAGCAGACGGCGTCCAGCAGCTTTCGAGGGAATAGGCATCCCATGATAAGTCTACCGCGCGTTTTTGCATACGAAATACCGTCTCAACAGGATTGTTGCCGGACCCGCGATTGGCGTTAATAGAAATTGGTCGGCCAAATTCAGACTTAGTCGGAGAAGGACTGGAATGAGAAAAGGAACTCTGGCCCTGGTGGGTCTCGCATTTTTGCTTTCGAGCGCCGCGTGCACGCGCAAGACTACGGTGGCCCAGCGCCCGCCTGACGTAACCCCCGTTGCTCCCCCCAGTTCGACTCCGGCGCCGCCGAGGTCCTCCGGCACGCCGGCGTCCCCGAGCCAGCCCGTCGTTGAGAACCGCCGCCCGGCGACAATGACGCCGCAGGAGCGCAAAACCCTCAACGACGCGCTGGCTCGGTTGGAAGATGCGTTGTTTGATTACGACAAGAGCACGATCCGCCCGGACGCGCGCACCGCGCTTCACGATGATTTCGGAGTGATCCGTGACATCCTCGCGAATTACCCCAATCAGAAGCTGGTGATTGAGGGGCACTGTGACGAGCGCGGATCGGAGGAGTACAATCTCGCGCTCGGAGACCGGCGCGCACGCGCGGCGCAGGAGTTTTTTGTATCGATGGGTATACCGGAGTCTCAGCTAAACTTGATCAGCTACGGCAAGGACCATCCCGTGTGCACGGATAAATCTGAGGATTGCTGGCAAAAAAATCGCCGGGCTCATGTGACCGCCACGCCGTAAAACTCGCTCGCAGAAACCTCCAGGGCAGGCCTCCCTCCGGACATCACCGTCCGGGGCGGAGGCCTTTTTTTGACCTCGTCCAGCGGCGGCGGTTCTCCCCGGGCGGCGTGTGCCCTTGAATGCTTTCCTAAGAATCGACCGATTCCTTAAGAATCGGAGCCGGGGCCGCCAGCCGACCCGCACTCTTTCCACAGCTTTTCCCAATTCCAGATCCCGTACTCTACCTTGTTCGGCAACGGGAATCCGAGCTGATGCGCGAGCATACATACCTGCCCGCGATGGTGTGCTTCGTGAGAAAGCATGTAGCACAGCATTTCCACGCCAACCGGCCAAGGCGGAGCCCAGCCGTCCCTGCGAAACTTCTCGACGCGCCTCCCACCACCGCCGAGCGCTTCAGCGAGCATCTCCGCGCAGCGGGCGGCGCTCTCGGCCAATCCCGCACGGGCTTGCTGCGGCGTGCAGTGCGCGCGGTTGAGCTGTCGTGGAACCTTCAGGTGCGGAGCTGAAAGCCTGACCCACTTGGAGCGGACATTGTGCATGTGAGTGAAGATCGCCGCAATGGTGCGCGCCTTGCCGGGCGGTTTGGCTCTCCAGGCGCCAGGGTCAAGATGTTCGATAAGAACCTGGTTCATGCGATCGTTGGCGGAAAAGATCCGGACTGCGGCTTGGCCGAGTTGAGTGTGAACCTTGTGTTGGCGCGTGGTCACGGCTCCCGGCTCCTTGGCCTATAATACTTCCCGCTATTCAAAACGTAGCTCTGACGAGGCTTTTTTTGTAAACTATCCAGATACCGCGCGTGCGGCAGCCTGGGAGGAATCACCGATGAAATGGTATTACGCCGATGGCGGGCGGCAAGTGGGGCCCGTGGAGGAGTCAGCGCTTGATGACCTGGTGCGCGCGGGCTCCGTCCGCGACGACACGCTGGTCTGGCACGAGGGTATGGCGAACTGGCAGCCCCACGGGACCGTGCGCGGACCCAGGCCCGCGGCTCCGATGCCGGCTGCTGGCGCCGAAATCCGCTTCTGCTCCGAATGCGGCCGCCCCTTTCCGGCGGCCGAGCTGGTCATGGTCGGCAACGCATCCGTTTGCGCGATGTGCAAGCCCACGTATCTGCAGCGCATGCGCGAGGGCGGCCAGGCGATCGGCGCGCGGCACTACGCCGGTTTCTGGATCCGGTTCGTGGCGCGCGTGATCGACGGCGTGCTGCTCGCGGTGGTGGGTTGGATCATCCGTATGCCGCTGGCTCTGATGATCGGTACATCCGTCGCTCTGCCACGCGATCCGGGAGCGGCCCTGGGAGCGCTCCCCTTGCTTCTCGGCTTGGGCGGCCTTATGGCGCTGCTGCAGATCGCCATCGCCGTAGCGTACGAAGCCTATTTCGTCTCCACCCGCGGCGGCACAATCGGAAAGCTGGCCCTTGGCCTGAAGATCATCCGCGCGGATGGCTCACCGGTGCCGGTAGGGTTGGCTGCCGGCCGCTATTTCGCCCAGTGGATCAGCGCCATCATCTTGTTCATCGGCTACATCATGGCCGGCTTCGACCCGGAAAAGCGCGCGCTGCACGATCGCATCTGCGATACGCGGGTGATCTACGCGAAGTGAGATGGCGGTTCAGGCGATCTGCTGCGGCGAGTGCTCTTTGCCGGTTCGGGCCGGGTCGTGGAACCGTGAGGAAGGTCTTCGCTGCTCCGGATGCGGGCAGCGCGTGCTGGTGACGGTATTTCCTGCCATTGAACGCGCCCGTGTCGGCGCTTTGCCGGAAGCGCTCGCGGCGGAAAGCGAAGCGAGCTGTTACTATCACCCGCAAAGCCGTGCGGCTGTGCCTTGCGATGAGTGCGGCCGGTTCCTGTGCCACCTGTGCGATCTCGAACTCGATGGGCGCCACCTCTGTCCGGGTTGTTTCCAGGTCGGCGTCGGCGCCAGCAAGCTCGAGGCCGTGGAGACCCGGCGGACCATGTACGACACAATCGCTCTGGCGCTGGCCACCGTTCCGGCGCTGCTGTTCTGGCCCGTGATCGCCACCGCGCCGGCAGCGCTCTGGATTGTTGTCCGCAGGTGGCGGGCGCCGGGGAGCATCGTGCCGCGCACGCGCATTCGCTATTACCTGGCCGCGCTGTTCGCGCTGGCGGAAATGGCAGGCGCCGGCTTCGTGATTTGGGCCATAATGCGGATCCCGCGCTCCGGCGCAAATTAGGCGGAATGTTGAACCGCACTTGGACCTATCGCAGGCTCACCGGACGAAAGCGCACGCTGAGCGGCTATTCCCAGTTGTGGCTCGCGCCGGACCACGTTCTGCTGGTGAAATCGACGCGCTTCACGGAAGAGTACCAGCGTTTCGCGCTGGCTGACATTCAGGCCATCGTGATCACCGCGCTGCCCGGCCGCCCTCTCGTGTTGCAACTTGCCGGCGTGGTCGGGGCAATCGCATGGACGCTAGGCCTGCTCGCTGCCGGGTCGGCCTTCGGCAAAGGATTCTTCGCCGTCACCGGGGCGCTGGCGCTTGCCCTGGTCATAGTAGATATTGCGCGGGGCACTCTTTGCCGGTGCTACTTGCACACGGCCGTAAG
>QHXU01000203.1:16501-17831 GCA_003223065.1 Acidobacteriota bacterium
CAGCTGCGGCCCGCCATCGAAGCCGTGCAGGGCAGCCTGGCGCCTGAACGCGTGGCCATGCTCGAGCAGCCCGGCCCCCCGGCCGGGCCCGGCCAGCCGCCCGGCGTGCCTCGTACTCCGGGCTACATGCCCGAGATTTTGTTCGCGCTGTTTCTGGCGGATGCGGTCCTCGTCGGCATCGACCAGCGGCTGCCCCGTGCCGGGACCAGCGAGCTCCTGTTCACGGCTTTCTTCGCCGAGATCGTGCTGGCCGTTGTCGCGCTTTTTCGCCGCGGCTCGCGCGACCCTCGCCGTATCGCGTATGCCGTGATCGCCGTGGCGCTGGTCTGCATGGGTTGGGACGCCGTCAGTTTTGTGCGCAGCTTTGCCGGCTGGATGTCGTCGGTGATGGAAGCCGCGCGCCAGAAGCAGACCGCGCCGCAGCCGGTCTTTTCCTGGACGTCCATGCATGGCGCAGCGCTGTTCGCCTCCGGCTGGCGGCTTACGGCAGGAGTGATCGGCTTGATTTCGGCGTACTTCGAGCGCGCGGCGCGAGGCAGCCGGTGACCTCGCTCGTCCACCAGCGCTGCTCCAATCACCCGGCGCGGGAAGCCGTCGTGCGCTGTCCCGAGTGCCGCCGCTTTTTCTGCCGCGAATGCGTCACCGAGCACTCCGGCCGGATGATGTGCGCAAGTTGCGTCAGCCGCCTCGCCGCTGGAGCCGGCCTTCAGGCCGGCCGCTCTCCGGGCGCGCTCTGGGTCGGGCTCGCGCTGGGCGGGCTGCTGGTTGCCTGGCTGGTTTTCTATTACCTCGGCATGGCGCTGGCGCGCATTCCATCGGAGTTTCACGGCGGTCCGGCATGATTCGCGAGCGCGGCTCCATGGAGATGCTGGAGGAAGGGGCGCACCTGTTGCGCGCCGCGCCGCTTGGGACTGTTCTCCTTTACCTGATCGGGGCGATTCCGTTTTCACTCGCGCTCTTGTTTTTTCTGGCCGACATGACTCACAGCCCGTTCGCGGCCGAACACCTGGCGTCGTCGTCGTTGGTGCTCGCGGCGTTGTACATCTGGAAGAACGTGTGGCAAGCTGTCTTTGCGGCCAAGCTGTACGAAATCGTCTCGCCTGGCGGAGGCCGCTGGGGCAGTCTCTGGAGATTGATCCTGCTCCAGTCCGCGCTTCAGCCGCTGGGTCTGCTCCTGATGCTCCCGTTTCCGTGGGTGGTGGCTTTCTTTCGCAACGCCGCTTTATTTGCGGCGCTCGGACGCGCCGATGCCTTGCGGCTGGCGCGGAAGCAGGCCGTCCTCTCGACCCGCCAGAATTGCGGCGTGCTGGCGATTGTTGCGCTCGGGGCG
>QHXU01000203.1:17867-19954 GCA_003223065.1 Acidobacteriota bacterium
TGCCGCAACTGGCGCGCAGCTTTCTGGGCATTGAAGGCGATTTGGCGCGGATGGGAATTCACATCCTCAACCTCGCAACCATGGCGGTGGCGGCCGCGCTCACCTGGATGGCGGTCGATCCGCTTCTCGATGCCGTGTACGTCCTGCGATGCTTCTACGGAGAGTCGATCGCCACGGGTGAGGACCTGCGCGCCGCGTTTCGCCGCGCCGTTGCGTTGGCCCTGCTGGTCCTGGTGTTAATCACGGCCGCGCCGCCCGCGTCGGCGCAGCAAAGGGTCCCCGATTCTGCGGCGCCCGCCATCGACGCAGGTGAACTGGATCGCGCCATCGGCGAAGTGATCCATCGCCGCGAGTTCACCTGGCGTGTTCCACGTCCCGCGGGTGAGGATCCTCAAGGACGCTGGGTGGGCTGGGTGCGCAGCGCGTACGATCTGGCTGCGGACCTGTGGGATTTGATCGTCAAGACGATTCGCGATTGGCTCCGGCAGAAACCTGGCGCGGACGTCGGCGGCAAGGACGCACCCGTTACGCGCCGTATGCTCGAACTGTTGATCGTCCTGGTTGTGGCTCTGGCGGTGGGAGCGGCAGTCTTGTTTTTCCGTCGGCCCGCGCCCGTCGTGAAGGCCGCGGCCGTGACGGCTGCGGCGCCTGCGGTCGATCTGGCCGACGAATCGTTGACGGCTGATCAGCTTCCCGAAAGCTCCTGGCGGAAGCTCGCCGAGGAATGGCTTTCGAAGGGCGATTGCCGGCTCGCGCTCCGCGCCCTCTATCTCGCGGGCCTCAACTACCTCGGCGAGCGCGGCGTGGTTTCCATCCGGCGATGGAAGAGCGGGCTCGATTATCGCCGCGAAGTGGAGCGCCGGACGCGGGCGACTCCTGAACTCGCGCCCGTGTTCACACGAAACGTCGCGATCTTCGAGCGCGGATGGTACGGCCGCCACGCCGTCGATCGCGAGACGGTAGAAGCTTTCGCGGCCGGCCTCATGGAGATGAAGACTTATGCCGAACGGCCGTAACACATGGTTGTTCCTGCTTGCGGTGGCGCTTCTGGCGGTCTTCGTGTGGGGGCTCGGGCAGGTCGCCGTGGCGCCGCTCCAGACCGGCGAAGTGTACCCGCCATATTCATCGCTGCGCTCCGATCCTTTGGGCGCCATGGCGCTGTTCGAGAGCCTTGCCGCCATGCCGGATCTCTCCGTCGAACGTCTCTACAAACCGCGTGCGATGACCCAGGGCTCGCACGCCGCGATCCTCGTTCTGGGAGTAAACCCGGTGGCTTGGGCCGAGCTCGAAGCGAAGACGCTCGAAGAGTACGAGAATGTGGCGCGCGACGGGGAGCGGCTCGTGATCGCGTTTCTTCCCGTGAGTGCGCCCGGCTTCGCCAAAGACAAACATACCGTGGAAGGGCGCTGGAACGTCAAGCTAAGCTATCGCAAGCCGGCACGCGGCGGCGCGCCCCGGGGAACCATCCCCCGCCATTCGGCGCTGTACTTCGACCCCGGCCCCGAGTGGCGAACGCTCGAGGCTTCCACGGCCGTTGAGCGCACCTTCGGCGCGGGCAGCATTGTCCTGCTGGCTGACAGCTATCCGCTGAGTAATGAGGGGCTGCGCGAGGAGCGCAATGCGAAGTTGATCGCGGGGATCATCGGCCCGGCGCGCCGCATCCTTTTCGACGAAAATCACTTCGGCGTCGTGGAAACCGGCAGCGTGACCAAGCTCATGCGGAAATACCGGCTGGAGGGCGCGGTGGCCGTGGTCGCGCTGGTCACGGCCCTGTTCTTGTGGCGCTCCGTCTCGAGTTTTCTGCCCCCGCGCCAGATCCGGTCCGCCGAGGCTGTGGCCGGACGCGATTCGCTCGAGGGCTTGAGCAATCTGCTGCGGCGCGGTGTTTCGGAAAAAATGCTTCTCGACACCTGCTATGCGGAGTGGGCCAGATCGGCGCCGCGCGAATCACGTGCCGCGCTGGTCGAGGCGGAGATCGCGCGTACCGGAAAGCGTGATCCGGTGGAAGCTTACCGCGCAGCTTGCCGGGTGATCAGCGCACCGGCGCAAGGTGAGAAACGATGACGGAACGGCTCGAACAACTCCAT
>QHXU01000203.1:20016-20493 GCA_003223065.1 Acidobacteriota bacterium
CATGCGCTGATCGAAGGCGTGCCGGGCGTGGCCAAGACGCTGCTGGCGCGGACCCTGGCCCACGTGCTCGGCTGCGAGTTCGCGCGCATCCAGTTCACTCCCGACCTCATGCCGGCCGACATCACCGGCACCAACGTCTTCAACTTCGCGCGCAACGAATTCACGCTGGTGCGCGGTCCCGTGTTCACATCGTTTCTCCTGGCCGACGAAATCAATCGCGCGCCCGCCAAGACCCAATCCGCGCTCCTGCAGGCGATGCAGGAACGAACCGTCACCATCGACCGCGAAACCCACCCGCTCCCGGCAAATTTCACCGTGTTCGCCACTCAGAATCCGATCGAATATGAAGGCACCTATCCGCTGCCCGAAGCGCAAAAGGATCGTTTCCTTTTGAAGATGCCGATGACCGCGCCGGAACGCGATCAGGAACTGGCGCTGGCGTTGCGGATGCTCGGCGAGAACGCGCCGGAAGCGTGC
>QHXU01000204.1 GCA_003223065.1 Acidobacteriota bacterium
CGAGGCCTTCCGCGAATTTAAGCGGCTGTGGGACCCGGACGGGAAGATGAACCCCGGCAAGATCGTCGACCCCCACTCGATCACCACGAACCTGCGTCTGGGGACCGATTTTGCGCCGGAAGAACCGGCCACCCGTTTTCAGTTCATCCACGACAAAGGCAGCTTTACGCATGCCGCGCTGCGCTGCGTCGGTATCGGTGAATGCCGGCGGCAGGAGAAGGGCACCATGTGCCCCAGTTACCGCGCCACGATGGAAGAGAAGCATTCGACACGCGGGCGCGCCCGGCTGCTTTTCGAGATGATGCGCGGCGATGTGATCCGTGACGGCTGGAAAAGCGAAGAAGTCTTCGACGCGCTCGACCTGTGTTTGTCCTGCAAAGGATGTAAGAGCGATTGCCCCGTTAATGTCGACATGGCGGCTTACAAGGCCGAGTTTCTGTCGCACTACTACGAAAACCGGCTGCGGCCCCGCTACGCCTACGCGATGGGATGGATTCACCGCTGGGCGCGCATTGCGTCCCATTTTCCGCGGATAGCGAACACCATGGGCCAAACGTCATGGGCGAAGCTCATCGCTGGAATTGCGGCCGAGCGCGGCGTTCCCAAATTTGCACCTGTAACTTTCAAGGACTGGTTCCGTCGCCGGGGAGCGCGCAACAAGGGCAGGCCGGAGGTCATTCTTTGGGCCGACACGTTTAACAACTATTTCCATCCCGAGGTGGCCGCAGCGGCAACCGGGATCCTCGAAGACGCAGGATTCCGGGTGGTGGTGCCGCGCCCGGCGCTTTGCTGCGGGCGGCCGCTATATGACTACGGATTTCTCGACGAGGCCGGCGAGCTTCTCGGTGACATTCTCGTTCATCTGAAACCTTGGATCGAAGCCGGTGTGCCGGTGGTCGGTTTGGAGCCGAGCTGTTTGGCTGTATTCCGGGACGAGATGCTCGCTCTGAGACCGCACGACCAGGACGCCAGGCGCCTGCACTCTCAGGTTTTTACCCTCGCGGAATTCCTTTCTCGGCAGGATTACAAGCCGCCCATTCTGCATCAGGACATCGTTGTTCACGGACATTGCCACCAGAAAGCGGTCATCGGTCTCGACGCCGAGAAAAAGCTGTTTGAAGGTATGGGAGCCCACGCGGAAATCCTCGACGACGGGTGCTGCGGCATGGCCGGCAGCTTCGGTTTCGAGCAACACAAATACGACCTCTCAATGAAGGTTTATGAGCATAAGCTTGGACCACGGCTGCGTGAACTTCCTCCTGAAAGACTGGTGCTGGCCGACGGTTTCAGTTGCAAGACACAGATCGAACAGGCGACGGGCCGGCGGCCGCTGCATCTGGCTCAGCTCCTGCACCAGGCGAAAAACGAGGCCCGGTTCACAACTCCCGGCAGCCTTCTCAACGGCGCAACCGGCGCAACGTGGAAACGCAATAGCGCCCTGATCGCCGGCGGAGCCTTGTTAGCTTTAGGAGCCCTTTATCTCGGACGGAGGATTCTTTGATGAAAAGCAAAAAACTGGATAGCGGAACAGTATTGGTATTCGACTCCGGAGACGAGGTCGTGTCCACGCTGACGAAATTCGCCAAGGAACAACGGATCTCGGCCGCGCATTTCACCGCCATCGGCGCTTTTAGCGACGTCGGCATCGGGTACTTCGACTGGCAGAAGAAGGATTACCTGAAGAATGAGGTGAACGAACAGGTCGAGGTCGTTTCGCTGATCGGCGACATCGCGCTTGACGGCGGAAAACCCAAGGTGCATGCACACGTTGTCGTTGGCAAGAAAAACGGCACGGCCATGGGGGGACATCTTCTGGAAGCCCACGTACGGCCGACCCTCGAGCTTGTGCTCCAGGACTCCTCAAAGGAATTGAAGCGCAAGTTCGATCCGGAAAGCGGGTTGGCCCTGATCGACCTGGGACAGCCATGAGTTCCTGGAGCTTATAAGAAAACCTATGGCTTGCGGCTCACAAGGGAACCACCGCATTGGCGGGAGCGGCGTTTTCGGTGCGCTCGCTTTTGCTCTCAAGAGGCGCGCGCCGTAAGAGAAAGGAAATTAGGAGGACATAATGGCCAAAAATACAGCGGAACTGCTTGTGGAACGCCTGATCGAGTGGGGTGTCGAGACTATTTTCGGCTTCCCCGGCGACGGCGTCAATGGAATTTTCGAGGCGCTCCGGACGAATCAGGACAAGATCCGGTTCATCCAGGTCCGGCACGAGGAAGCCGCCGCTTTCGCGGCCTGCGGCTACGCGAAATATACCGGCCGACTTGGCGTGTGCCTGGCGACCTCGGGTCCGGGCGGAATTCATCTGCTGAACGGTCTCTACGACGCTAAGTGCGACGGACAGCCCGTGCTCGCCATCACCGGACACACGTTTCACGACCTGATCGGTACGCATTATCAACAGGACGTCGATCTCGACAAGCTTTACATGGACGTTGCCGCCTACAACCAGCGGGTTACCGGCCCCGATCACGTGGTGAATGTGTTGGACGAGGCGGTGAAGACGGCCCTCAGCCATCGCGCCGTGGCGCATATCACGATTCCCAAGGATGTCCAGGACTGGAGTTCCGACAGCAAGCGCTCGCACGCGAATGTCCCGGCGCACAGCGCCGATCTCTTCGCCGCCGCGATTCCTGTTCCTTCGCGGGAATTGCTTGCGCAGGCAGCCGCCGTCATCAATCAGGGATCGAAGGTTGTGATCCTGGCAGGTCGCGGGTGCCTGGACGCCCGCGCCGAGGTCCTGCTGCTGGCCCGCACTGTAGCAGGGCCCATCGTCAAAGCGCTCCTCGGAAAGGCCGTGGTACCGGACCGGGACCCGTACACGACAGGTGGCATCGGTTTGCTCGGTACCGCGCCTTCGCAGGATGCCATTGAGGAATGCGACACGCTGGTAATCGCTGGGTCAAGTTTCCCTTACCTGGATTTCTATCCCAAACCAGGGAAAGCCAAAGCCGTGCAAATCGACGTCAGCCCGACCCGGATCGGCCTTCGTTACCCCGCCGAGGTTGGCCTCGTCGGCGATTGCGCGACGGTTCTGCGTGCACTACTGCCGATCGTTGAGAAGAAGAAGGATCAGAGTTTTATCGAGAAATGTCAGAAGCGCATGGAAGACTGGAACCGTGTGCTCGCCGAACGGGGACAGCGTACCGATATGCCGATGAAACCTCAAGTCGTCACCTATCACCTGAATAGGTTGCTGGAGAAGGATGCCATCGTTTCTAGCGACAGCGGCACCATCGCAACCTGGGCTGCGCGGTACATCGAAATCCGCGACAATATGCAGTTCTCCCTTTCCGGCTCCCTGGCCACGATGGCGAACGGACTTCCCTATAGCATCGGTGCGGCGGTTGCCTATCCCAACCGGCAGGTGGTCTGCATCATCGGTGACGGCGGCCTGACGATGCTGATGGGCGAGATCGCCACCCTGGTCAAATACAACCTGAACGTTAAGGTCGTCGTCATCAAGAACAACACCCTCGGCCAAATCAAGTGGGAGCAGATGGTGTTTGAAGGAAACCCCGAATTCGGCGTGGATCTCCAGCCAATCGATTTCGCCGGAGTTGCGATGAACTGCGGCGCCGCGGGCTTCACCATCGAGCGGCCCGAGGAGGCGGAGGCCACGCTTAGCAGGGCGCTCGCGCATGAGGGCCCCGTCGTGATCCAGGCTGTCGTTGATCCCAACGAGCCGCCGATGCCCGGCAATGTCAATACTGATCAATTCCTCAAATTCAGCCAGGCGTTACTCAAAGGCCAGAAGGATGGCTGGAAGATCCTTAAGACCGTTGCGAAAGACCGGGTACGCGAGGTGGTGTAGTTCTGCGGCCGCGCTCCCGTATTCCCGAGGATTCCCTGCCGGACGATTTGCGATACTTCCGGAAATCGCCGTCCCAGAGGTTACTCATCCAGATGTTCCGAGAGTCGACAGTAAGAAGATCAGCGTCGATCGACACGTTTCTTTAGCGTATCCGGAAAGGCTTCGCATGGTCGCGTCGTCCCAAAGCGGCAAATGAACTTCGCGTCTGCCGGCGATGACGACACATCACGGCGCGATCGCGACAAGCAGGTCTTTCGCATCAACGTTCTGCCCCGGCGCGACCAGAATCTTGGTAATCCGGCCGGCGATCGGCGCATAGATCGTTGATTGCATCTTCATCGCTTCCATGGCCAGGAGCTTCGTGCCGCGTTCCACCGCCTGGTTCAGCTCCGCAAAAACGCCCGTAATCACGCCCGGGGTCGGGGAGCCAACCTGCCCGGGATCGGCCGGATCGGCCTTGGGGTGCGCCTGCACCGCGGCGCGCAAGGAGCGATCGCGCACGCTGATCTCGCGCGGCTGGCCGTTGAGTTCGAAAAACACCGTTCGAGTGCCATCGGGATGCGGCTCGCTGGTGGTCAGGAACTTGATAATCAGCGTCTTCCCCGGCTCGATGTCCACCCCGATCTCCTCGCCGGAGCGAAGGCCGTAAAAGAACGGCGGGGTCGGCAACACGCTGACGTCGGAGTAGGTTTGCCGGAATTTGTCGTACTTGAGAAAAACCTCGGGATAGAGCAGGAAGCTCAGCATTTCGTCGCGGCGCACGGCTCTGCCGGTTTTCTTCTCCAGCGTCCGCTGGGTGGCGTCGAAATCCACGGGCTCGAGGTTCGCCCCGGGGCGTGAGCGCTGCGGTTCCCCGCCGCGCAGTATGATGCGCTGCAGCTTCTTCGGCCACCCGCCCGGCGGCGTTCCAAGCGCGCCGGAAAACATCTCGACCACGGAGTTCGGTAGGGCCAGGCCGTGATGCACATCGAGCTCCAGAATCTCGGCCGCGCGCATTCCCTTCGAGACCAGAAATAACGCCATGTCGCCGACGACTTTGCTCGAGGGCGTCACCTTGACGATATCGCCGAAAAGCTGATTCACCCCGGCGTAGGCAATCTCCACTTCTCGCCACCGGTGGCCGAGCCCCATCGCCTGCGCCTGCTCGCGCAGGTTCGTGTACTGGCCGCCCGGAATTTCGTGCTGGTACAGCCGCCCCGACCCGGAGCGAAGGCCGCTGTCGAACGGCAGATAGTAGGCGCGCACCGTTTCCCAATAATCGGAGCACTCATTGAGAGCTTCAATATCGAGCTGCGTGTCGCGCGGGGTGTGTCGCAGCGCTTCCACCAGCGAATTGAGATTCGGCTGGCTGGTGCCGCCGCTCATCGACGCCACAGCCGCATCCGCCACGTCGACGCCCGCTTCGGCTGCCTTAAGAATCGAAGCCGCATTTAGACCGCTCGAATCATGCGTATGGAAGTGAATCGGAATCCCGATCTCCTCGCGCAGCGCCTTGACCAGCCTGTAAGCCGCGTACGGCTTGCAAAGCCCGGCCATGTCTTTGATGGCGAGAAAATGAGCGCCGAGCTTTTCCAGGCGCTTCGCCATCTCGACGTAATACTTCAGCGAATACTTCGGACGGCTCGGATCGAGAACATCGCCGGTGTAACAGATGGCCGGCTCGCAGAGTGCGGTATTCGCTTCGAGCGCCGCGTCGATTGCCACGCGCATGTTCTCGATCGAATTGAGCGAATCGAAGATCCGGAAGATGTCGATTCCCTGTGTGTGCGCCTCCTGCACGAACCTGGCCACCACGTTGTCCGGATAAGAGGTGTAGCCGACGGCATTCGAGCCGCGCAGCAGCATCTGGAAACAGATGTTCGGAATCGCCGCGCGAAGTCCGCGCAGCCGCTGCCACGGATCTTCGTGCAGGAATCGCAGCGAAGTATCGAAGGTTGCTCCGCCCCACATCTCGATGCTGAAGAGATGCGGAAGGCGCTGCGCCACAGCCGCGGCGGTGGCCAGCAGGTCGTGCGTGCGGGCGCGCGTGGCAAGCAGCGATTGGTGGGCGTCGCGGAAGGTGGTGTCGGTGATCAGAAGACGCTTTTCGCGCCGCGCCCAATCGGCGAATCGGCGTGGGCCGAGCGTTTGAAGAAGCTGCCGCGTGCCGGGAGGGGGCGCCGCGCCGGCTTCGTACGTCACCGCCGGCGGCGCCTCGAAAGATTGCGGTATTGCCTTGCCCTTCACTTCCGGATTGCCGTTGAGGATCACGTCTCCCAGGTACGCAAGCAGCTTCGTAGCGCGGTCGCCGCGCCGCGGAAGCCGGAACAGCTCCGCCGATTCGTCGAGAAACGACGTGGTCGTCGCGCCGGACCGGAAGCGTTCGTGATTGACCACGTTTTCAAGAAACGGGATATTCGTTTTAACGCCCCGGACGCGAAACTCGCGCAGCGCGCGGTCCATGCGCTGGCAAGCTTCATTGAGATTGACCCCCCACGCCGTGACCTTCACCAGCAGCGAGTCGTAATACGGCGCCAGCACCGCCCCCGCGTAAGCCGTGCCACCATCCAGGCGGATGCCGAATCCGGCGGGCGAGCGATACGTTGTGATCTTTCCGTAGTCCGGCGCAAAGTGATTCTCCGGATCTTCCGTCGTCACGCGGCATTGAAGCGCGGAGCCGTAGAGCGGTATGGAACCCTGCCGGGGCAGCGCCAGCGGCGCCTCGTGCAGGCGATGCCCCTGTGCGATCAGAATCTGTGATCGCACCAGATCGATGCCGGTGACCATCTCGGTCACCGTGTGCTCCACCTGAATGCGCGGATTCACCTCGATGAAATACCAGCACCCGGAGTCGGCGTCGACCAGGAACTCGACCGTTCCGGCGTTTCGATATTTCGATGCTTGCGCCAACCGGACCGCCGCCGCGCACAGCTGGCTGCGAAGCTCCGGGTCGAGACTCGCCGCCGGCGCGACTTCCACCACCTTCTGATGGCGGCGCTGCACGGAGCAATCGCGCTCCCAGAGATGAAGCACGTTGCCGTGATGATCGGAAAGAATCTGAACCTCGATATGCCGCGCGCGCGCGACGTATTTTTCGAGGAACACCGATGGGTCGCCGAACGCCGATCGAGCCTCGTTCTGCGCTTCCTCCAATCGCGGATCGAGCTCGGAGGCCTCGCGCACTACCCGCATTCCGCGCCCGCCGCCGCCCATTGCAGCCTTGATCATCACAGGAAATCCGATTCGCTCTGCAAACCGGCGCGCCTCCGCGGACGACCGGATCGGATGATCCGCCCCCGGAAGCACCGGTACGCCCGCCGATGCCGCCAGCCGGCGCGCGGCGGTCTTGTCGCCGAGCAGTTCCAGCAGCTCCGGCGTGGGTCCGATGAACGTGATTCCGGCTTCCTTGCATGCTCGCGGAAGCCCGGGATTCTCCGCCAGGAATCCATAGCCGGGATGAATCGCGTCCACGGCTTTCTCGCGCGCCAGCCGGAGCAGGCCCGCGATGTCCAGATACGCCTCCACCGGCCCTTTCCCCGCGCCGATCTGGTAGGCTTCGTCGGCCTTGAACCGGTGCAGGCTCAGCCGGTCCTCGTGCGAATAGATGCCGACTGTTTTTAGACCGAGCTCATTGGCGGCGCGGAGAATGCGGATGGCGATTTCACTGCGATTCGCAGCCAGAAGTTTTTTCATGATCTGAAGATCGTTGCTGAGATCGTGACGAGCGCGGTCACGGCCGGAGCAGACAGAGCTAACTTTTCAGTCTAGCGCTCGGCTTGGGAGAAACAATGGCAAGTCGGATACTATATACCCGAAATGCGAAGACCGCTCGCATTAACCGATAGGAGCTTATGACTGTTTCTCTGAAAGACCAAGTGGTGCTGGTTGTAGGCGCATCGAGTGGGATCGGACGGGCCACTGCAGTCATGATGGCGCGCGAAGGCGCCAAAGTCATGGCTTCTGCGCGCCGGAACGAACGCCTGCTCGAGGTGAAAGCGAAGATGGCCGCCGAAGGTCTCGTCTTTGAGGTTTTCGCCGCGGACGCAACGGATGTGTCGCAGATGAACCGGCTGGCCGAGGCCACCCGGCAGAAACTCGGCACAGTGAACATCCTCGTCTATGCGGCGGGCACGAACACTCCAGACCGTTCCATGCTTCGATTGCGGCCGGACATCTGGGATGGGATCGTCCTGACCAACCTCAATAGCGCGTACTACATTACCCAAGCGGTGCTTCCGGCAATGCGCGAGGTCCGGAACGGTCACCTTATTTACATATCTTCAATCTCCGGGCACACTCCTGACATCTCCGGCGCTGCCTATCAAGCCGCGAAGCGTGGGCTGATCGGGCTATCACATGCCATTCGCGTAGAGGAAAAGGAGAACGGCATCCGGACCACGGTGATCTGTCCCGGGCTGGTAGATACTGAGCTTCTGGATAAGCGGCCCGTCAAGCCCACTCCCGAGATGCGAGCCCAGGCTCTTTTGCCCGAAGATGTTGCCGAGGCAATCCTGGCCTGCGCCAGGTTGCCTCCACGAGCCGTCATCCCCGAACTGACAATCGTCGGCAGCGCGCTCTGATCGCCCGTCGCGGTGCAGCGCGCCGGTCAGCGTGACTCCGATTCTACAGCGGCGTGCTCGGTTTTGATGTTGTAATGGCCCGGCGGCACTGAAGAGAAAGGCGTAGACGCCGGATTCAGTGCTGGTTGTGGTCCGGAGCAGCATTAGTGCTGGGATTGGTCAGAGTCAGCAGGGCGCCTCGCACCGAAGCGCCACCGGCGTCGCTGATCCGGCCTGTGATTTCGCCGAAGGTTTGACCGCAGAGCGGGAGCGCGCAGAGAAGGAGCGTTGCGCCAGATAGCTTGGTCCGAGCCCCCGAAGTGTTTCCTTAGACGCGGCTCAGCCCGCCTGTTCCGGCAGCGGGCCGTGAATGTCAATCTTATATTTCGCCGCCAATGCGATCAGCTTCGGCATGTCGGGTGGCGTTGGGGGCGACGTCAGGTCCGTAGCCGGCTCACTCATCTCCAGGACGAAATGCTCGAAGCCGGCGGGAGCGCACAGAATCAGCATTCTTACAGGGGCATTGCCCACCACCTTCAAGCCGTGAGGAATTTCGCGCGGTCCGAAGACGTACGTGCCTGGCCCGGCCTTTGACCATTTGCCGTCGAAGACTAATGCCACTTCTCCTTCGAGAACGTAGAAAGCTTCATCTTCAAGATGGTGCGTGTGATACGGCGAAGCAAAACCCGGCGGCATCATCCATTGCTCCATCAGCCCGAATGCTCCATTGGTCGTGTCGCCAGTAGCCCTCATGAGGGTCGGTATGCCCAGGAACATGATGGCCGAATCTTCTCTCGTGTTTATGTAACGACGCTGCTCTTGTACGGTCATTTGAGTTCTCC
>QHXU01000487.1:0-1126 GCA_003223065.1 Acidobacteriota bacterium
CAGCAGGCCCAGTCTGCCAGCTGACCTGCCGCCGAGACAGAGAGTCGCTCCGTGCCCCGGCGGCAGGTGAGCAGACCTGCTCAACTAGCTTCCGGGTCCCTTTCCGACCAGCGTGGCGTTCACGTTGATGTTGTCGATGAAGCGAGACCGCTGGAGTCGGGGCCGCCCATTTCATCTTGACCCTCATCGAAAATGATAAAGATCGCCTGGACTACGGTCGTAGGGAGAATGGGGGGAAGTTGCCATCAAGAATTATCGGGCCGCCCCCGGCACAAGCCTTGACGCGGCACGAATTCATCAATGGTTAAATTATCGCGTGGCGTTTTTTGTTACCGACTTTTACATTCGAATCGGACTTTTTTATGGGCGAATGGGACTCGCTTATTCGGGAATCACGCGCGCACTGACGAGTGAGACATTGCCGGGAACGTAATTTTCGACTGTCGTTGTCAGCAGAACCTGGAAGAATTCAGGCACGGTATTTTTGTCATGCGCGAGCCCCGCCAGCGCCTTGCGGAGTTCCGCCAGGCGTTCCGGGTTGGTGATGTACTCGATAGCGGCCTGGGAGCCTTGCGTGTAGATGCCGTAAACGAGCAGGATCCGGCGCTCCCGGGTTTCGTTGGGCAGCATCAGAACCAGGGCGTAATCGCGGCGCAGGCTGTTCGTAACCGGATCGAATTCGGGCTTGTAAAAAGCCTGTTCTCCCGCGCGCGGCGCCTTGTTGGAAACGACTCCTGAGTGAAATGAGAACCCTTCCGGGTAAAGGAAGATTCGCCCGCTCCAGGATTGGTTACCGCCCAACAGAATGGTGTTGCCACGCTTCACTGACTCGAAATCCACCAGCCTTGCGGCCTTGACCTGGACCCTTTGCCCCGCGCTCTTAAAAAGTTCAAAAAGATTCAGGAGTCCGAGGGCTTCGCCGACCGCAGTGAAATCCGTAGTGCTGGGGACGAAGCGGAACTCATTGAGTTCGCGGAAGTGGATGGTGTCGCGGAACTCCGGCAGTTCATCCTTGGCGATCACGTGGCCCTGCTTCAAAGTCGCGGGACTGTCGCCGGGATGGGCGGCACGCAGGAGCGGATGAACGGGGAGGACGACCAGAGGCGGCTCGGCCGGAGGAAGAAAT
>QHXU01000487.1:1139-3471 GCA_003223065.1 Acidobacteriota bacterium
GCGTCCGCCGATAACCGGGGAGCCACGGGCATCTGACGCTGCTCCGCAACGCGGTCACGGATGAACAGGGCTCCCAGAATCACGCAGGCCAAGGCAAGCGCCAGCACGACCGGCTCACGCCAAAGCGTTCTCTGCGGCCGTGCCACTATTACGGCAGGCTCGCCATTGTCCGGGAGGGTTGGTTGCGCTTCGTGGGGCGCGGAGGCGTCCTCACGTTCACTAAGAAGCTTGGAGAAGATCGGCACGTACCCACCGGCGGGCAGATCGATCCTCCAGGGATCATCCTTGCCTTCATCGCTGTAGTAACCCTTCAGCGCTTTACGAATTTCGTGGGCCTGGACGCGGACGATGGCATCATCTTGCGGGTTGAAATTTACATCCCGCTCGTAAATGTCAACGCCGATGATGTACTCGTTGAGCTTGTCGCCGTTTCCAAGCAGGGCCTGCTCGCATACAAACTCGAGAAAACGGCTCTTCTTTTTCGCTTTGCTGAAGTATTTGCTTTGCAAGATCCGCCCGAGCTGATCGCGCATTTCGTAACGCGAGATCGTCTCCGGCGCCCCGCTGCGAGAGTCCTTGCTCACCGGACAGAGACTCCTTGCCGTATAAGTATACGCCGAAATAACGGTTACCGAGGCAGCTATCGGACGTTATCTGGGCCCATCAGAGAGGGCCGGCCGGGGCCTCGTTCATCCGCGTAAAGTATTGACACTACGAGAGTCCGGAAACGCGCAGCGAATGCTGCGCGAAAACGGTTCCGGCCACGAGGCGATCCGGAAGGCACCGGCGGCAGGTTCATAACAGCGGAGATAACCAAGAGAGCCTTGGCGCTTCCCGGGCAACAGCGGATGATCACGACAAACCATCGTAGGAGGTCAACATGCTCGACATCAGAGAAGCAAGAATCGGATCATGGGCTCGTTCCATGGGGGTGGGAGTGTTGTGCATCATCTTTCTTGCTGCGCGCGCAGCCGGCCAGTTCACGGCAGGCACCATCCTTGGAACGGTATCCGATCCCAGCAGGGCTGTGGTCGCGGGCGCCACAATCACCGCCACCAATCTGGACACAGGGTTTGCGCGGGCGGTGAAGACGGACGACGTCGGCAGCTACACCATGACCAATATGCCGCTCGGCAAGTATCGGGTCAGGGCGGAAGCGCCGGGTTTCAAGGCTGCGGAGAGCGGCCCGTTCGAGCTGGTGGTGGACCAGAAGCTCCGCTCCGACTTCCTGCTGGAGGTGGGCAGCGCGAGCGAGGTCGTTGAAGTCAAGGGCGTCGGTTCGACCATGCTCCAGGCCGAACAAGCCGACATCAACCAAATCGTGCAGGAACGGGAGATCCGCCAGCTCCCGCTCAACGGCCGGGATTTCTTTTCCTTGTTGATCATTTCCAACGGAATTCAGGACACCTCCAACGACCAGGGCGGCGCCACGACCAACGTGACGTTTTCCGTCAACGGCATGCGGCCGGAGGCGAACTCGGTCACGCTGGACGGGATCGAGATGTCCTCGATCCGGGAATCCGACGTGGACTTGAGGCCGAATCTGGATGCGATTGCGGAGTTCAAAGTGCTGACCTCCGCGTACTCCGCCGAGTACGGCCACACCGCGGGCGGAGTGATCTCGATCCAGAGTAAGAGCGGAACGAACGCGTTTCATGGAGGCTGGTACCACTTTCTGCGGAACGACGCGCTGAATGCAGCCAACTTTTTCCGTAACCCTGTTGACCCGGAGAAGGCGCCTCTGAAACAGAACCAGTTCGGGGGCACCCTGGGAGGGCCAATCAAGAAGAACAAGACGTTTTTCTTCGCGGATTATCAGGGGTACCGGCTTTCGAAAATCAACGAAGCGTTCGCGAAGGTGCCCGAGGTGCCTTTCCGGTCCGGCGACTTCTCCTCCTTGTTGCCCAACCTCAAAATCTGGGATCCGGACACAGGGGGAACGCAGGTGTTCCAAGACCCGAGCCGCGCCTCGCCGGGAAACCCTACCGGGCTGAACATCATTCCCAGCAGCCGTTGGAACTCGTTTGGCAGGGCCCTGCTCGACGCGACCGCGCTCCCCAACCTGCCGAACGATTACCCGCTAGGGAACTATTTCATCCGGCAACCGCACCGGCTCACGCAGAACGAAGCCGGTCTTCGCGTCGACCACACGTTTTCCGAAAAGACCAGCGTGTTCGTGCGCTACCGCTGGAACGACGGGCGAACGAACACGGCCGACCCGCTCGCGCGGCCGGATGGCCCGATGCCGGGTATCGGACTGGAGGTCGGCAATGACGACCGCGGCATCGTCCAAGGCGGGACGCATCGCGACCGGAACAACAACATGGTGGTT
>QHXU01000205.1:0-7494 GCA_003223065.1 Acidobacteriota bacterium
TCATGTCGGCCAGGTTCGTTTCGATTGCGGCTTCGCTGCGTTTCGGATCGGCTCCCTGGCGCAAAACGCGTGCCCAGTTTTGTAGCCGCTCAGCATCTTCGCCGGCTGCTCGAGCGGCGCCCTCTTCGATCAATTCCGCACCGATGAGGAGTTCGACCTCGACGTCCTGGCCGGCGGCAGTGCGTTTGCGCAAGTCGCTCTGCCAGGTTCCGAAACGATCCACCCAACCTTCCACCGTGTAACGGTACCTGCCGGGCTTCGCAACGCGAAATTCCGCGCGCCATCGATCATTGCCAAGCAAGGTCATGGGAACCTCACACCAAGCCTCTTCCTGCTCGTGACGGTACATGAGATGACAGGAAACCCGATCGTGACCGTCTGCGAAGACGTTCGCTTCCACCACGACCGACTCGCCAATCACCCGTTTGATCGGGAATTGGCCGCAGTCAATCTCCGGAGTGACGGCCTCGATGACGACTCGATTCCGTCCGTCGACTCGCTTCGGTGCGTCTTCCAAGCTGCCTTTCTGAATTGGAGTCCTTCCCAACGACAAGATGCCTTTACGAAAGTGTACGTTACCGCAGAGTGGCTGCCTGTCCCGGCTCCCGCTGTTCGCGCAGCAGGATCAGAGACTGCCCGACGAGCCGCACGAAATCGCCCTCGGCCACGGTGACCGCTCCGAGTTCGAGGTCCGGCTCGTTGGTGTCGATGACCACATCCCATAGCCCCCCCTTAGGCGCCGGCGGAACGCAGAAATTCAGGTGACCGTGATGACAGTTCAACATTAAAAGAAAAGTGTCATCGATCACCGGAGCACCGGTTTCATCGACGTCTCCTAACGTTTCTCCATTGAGCATCACGCCCAGGCAACGCACCCAGCCCGCCGTCCATTCCTCGTCTGTCATTTCCTGGCCGTCCGGGCGAAGCCATATGATATCTTTCACGTCGGAACGGCGAATGCTGCGGTCCTGGTAGAATTTGCGGCGGCGTAGATTCGGGTGCCTGGAGCGCAACTGAATGAGCCTCTTGGTGAATCGCAGCAGGGACTGCCGGCGCTCGTTGAGGTCCCAGTTGTACCAGGCCAGCTCGTTGTCCTGGCAATACGCGTTGTTATTGCCCTTTTGATCCCGATCGATTTCATCGCCTCCGCAGATCATGGGGACGCCCTGCGAAAGAAGCAGCGTGGCGAGGAGATTCCGTTTCTGCCGCTCGCGAAGCTCATTGATCAACAGATCGTCAGTCGGGCCTTCAACGCCAAGATTCCACGAGTAGTTCTCGTTAGTTCCGTCACGATTGCCTTCTCCGTTTGCTTCGTTGTGCTTCTCGTTATAGCTGACCAGGTCGTGAAGCGTAAAGCCGTCGTGCGCCGTTACGAAGTTGATGCTGGCGGATGGGCGGCGGCCGTTGTGTTCGTACAAATCGCTGCTGCCGGTGAGACGGTAGGCCAAGTCCGACAATTGCCCTTCATCGCTTTTCCAATATCGCCGCACTGTGTCGCGGTACTTGCCATTCCACTCCGCCCAAAGAACCGGAAATTTCCCGACCTGGTAACCGCCTTCTCCCACGTCCCACGGCTCAGCGATCAGTTTCACCTGTGAGATGACCGGATCCTGATGAATGATGTCGAAAAACGCGGAGAGCCGGTCCACATCGTGCAACTCGCGCGCGAGCGTCGCGGCTAGATCGAAACGGAATCCGTCGACGTGCATCTCCAGCACCCAATAGCGCAGGCTGTCCATGATGAGTTTCAGCACCTGGGGGTGCCGAACGTTCAGGCTATTCCCGGTGCCCGTGTAATCCATGTAGTACCGCGGATTGTCGGAGACCAGCCGGTAGTAGGTCGGGTTGTCCACTCCTCGAAAGCTCAGCATCGGGCCGAGGTGATTTCCTTCCGAGGTGTGATTGTAGACGACGTCGATGATGACCTCGATCCCCTCGCGGTGGAGAGCCTTGACCATGGCCTTGAACTCCGCCACCTGTCCACCCAAGTCTCCCGAGCTGGAATACCGCGCGTCCGGGCTGAAGAAATTCGTCGTGTTGTAGCCCCAGTAATTCCTGAGACCACGTTCCACAAGGTGCCGGTCGTCCAAAGCCTCGTGGACGGGCATCAGCTCCACGGCCGTTATACCCAGCTTCTTGAGGTACTCGAGGCTGGCGCGCGACGCAAGTCCGGCATAGGTTCCGCGATGCTCCTCCGGCACCTCTGGGTGGAGCTTGGTGAATCCTTTAACGTGCAGTTCGTAAATGATCGATTCGCTCAGGGGAATATTCGGAGGACGGTCCTGATCCCACACGAAGTACGGATTCACGACAACGCACTTTTGCATGCCGTGCGCACTATCGCGCTCATCCACTGCAAGGTCGCCCTCGTGGTGGCCCAAATGGTAGGGAAAAATTGGGGAGGACCAATCGACCTTTCCGGTCAAAGCCTTTGCATACGGATCAATCAATAACTTGCTGGGATTGAACCGCAAACCGCGTTCCGGTTCGTAAGGGCCGTAGACTCGGTAGCCATAGATCTGCCCGGGCTGAACTCCTGGCAAGAAACAATGCCAGACGTGCGCCGTCTGTTCCTGGAACTCGATGCGTTCCGTCTCTTCGGAGTCCCGATCCTCGAAGAGGCACAAATCCACACGTGCCGCCTGCTCCGAATAGATCGCGAAATTTGTTCCCGTGCCGTCCCACGTTGCGCCTTGCGGAAACGGCCGGCCTGGAAGTATCGTTCGCCGCATCTGCTCCGATCGTACGTAGAAACCGGTGGCCTTCAGCGATCGGTTCTTCTTACAGACAGATTCTGCACTCAAGTGTAAAAAGTTGCCCAACCATCGAGGCGTGTTGAACTCGATCTGCCGAAACGGTTACACGGGAATCTCTTTCCAGCGAACGACTTGCACTTCGGTGGTCACCGTTACACTCTGGCCTTGTAAGTGCAAACGATGGACCGTGGAGGGCCGCCGTGTGAGGGAATTCTCGAAAAGGAGCTTCAAAGCTCGAGATGACCAGAGAAGGATATGGACAGGCCTACCAGCGAGGTTTCAATCTGACCGTTCGCTTTCTGATCTCCCGCGGTGTTCCCAGAGACATGGCGAGAGACATCGCCCAAGCCGCATGGGCGAAAGGATGGGAGCGGCTCAGCCAACTCCGAAACGAAAGCATGGTGATCACTTGGGTGAACGCCATCGCCATGAACGTTCATCGTAGCGTTCTTCGAAGTGAGCCGGCCTATCAAGCCCTTCCGGAACTTTATACGAGGGCGGAAATAAATCTGGCGGCAATAGACTTAGCTCGCATTCTGAAGTTCTGTTGTCCCCGCGACCGGGCTCTATTGGAGTTACAGATGCAGGGGGAGACAGCGGAAGAAATTGCGCGCAAGCAAGGAGTCACTGAAACTGCGATTCGCATCAGACTCCTGCGGGCTCGGCGGGCCGCACGGTCGCGGGTGGAAAGAAAAGCCGTGCAGACTTGCAAGCCTAACGAAACCAAGCGCAACGCGGCCTGAAGCCGCGAAATTCGATCGGAAAGGAGTAAAGCCATGAAGGTGGGTATTCTAAGTGTCTTAATCGCTGCGCCGTTACTCGCCGGCAACGAAACCGACGAGCGCACCAAGAGGATTGAAGAGGCGGCGACCGTCTTGAGCGAAATCATGAACGCGAAAGATAATTCGATCCCCCAGGATCTGCTCGAAAAGGCCCGCTGTGTTGGTATCGTGCCGAATCTGAAGCGTGCTGGATTCGTGGTTGGCGGCAAGTACGGAAAGGGTATAGTAACGTGCCGGTTACCCGAGTCGAATCGCTGGAGCGCACCGGCCACCGTCAGGATTGAGGGTGGCAGCATCGGGTTCCAGATCGGCGCAGGCGAGACGGACGTCGTTTTCATCGTGATGAATCAGAGCGGTGAAGACAAACTCATGAAGGACAAGTTCACCATTGGAGCGGATGCCAGTGCCATGGCAGGCCCGGTTGGCCGCTCAGCCCAGGCGCAGACCGACGCGAGGATGCGGGCCGAGATCCTCGGCTATTCGCGTTCTCGCGGAGCGTTTGCAGGAGCCGCGCTGGAAGGCGCGACACTGCGGGCTGACAACGAAGACAACCGTAAACTTTACGGCCGCGAAGTAACGCAGGAGGAGATCCTGCACGGGAAGGTCAAGCCGCCTGCCAGTGCCCAAGCCCTATACGAAGAGTTGGACAAGTACGCCTCGCGGAAGACCGGCGATTGAAGAAACAGCGAGTAGGCAATTGGTGGAGGCAGTGGGTTTTCCCTCACTGCCTTTTTTTCGATTACTTGCTCCCTAAAACCACAGCGCACTGCGCTGGGATTTTCCAGCCCGAATTGGTTTCCAACTCAGGAGTCCCCAAGCCTCCGTACTTCGGATCTTCCGACGACCAGAGAATTCGCCAAGCACCTCCGTCCGGTGGAGCAATGAGCGGCTCCGCGGCAGAAGGCAGAATCAGATCCGTTCCGAGATTCACAAAGAGCAGCCTATCGCCGAGAAAGAAGCGAAGTACGAACGCCTCGGAAGAGAGCACGGCCCCATCGACGTTTCGAGTTCGAGCGGAACGGAACGCTGGATCTGTCCGGCGCAACTCAAGCAAATCGCGATGCAAAGCCAGCATCGCCTGATTGCATTCCCTCTCCCCGGGATCGAGCTTCGCGCGTTCGAACGTGGCGGAGTCGCCGGGATCTGGAACGCGCTCACGCATTTGAGCCACACCGGCAAATTGAGACAAGAATCGGGTGCGGCCTTCACGCACCAGTCGCGCCAACTCCGGCGGGTGATCGGCAAAGAACGGAAACGGCGACGACGCACCGAACTCTTGCCCCTGAAAGAGCAGAGGGGTTCCAGGAGCAAGCAATAGCAGTGTGATCATCGCACGGTAACAACCCGGACTCGTAAGCGTGCGCAGCCGTGATCCATCCGCCGAGTTGGAAACCTGATCGTGGTTTTCAAGAAAAATGACGGACGACGCTGGGGGAAGGCCTTTGCCGGACCGCCCCCGGGGCCTTTTCATCCATTGAGAACGCTGCCCTTGGTAAAGGAATCCATATTTCGTCGCCGAGATCAGTTCTTGCGGCGAGCCGCGGAAATCCGAATAGTAGCCTTCGTTGTTGCCTGTGAGGGCGACGCGCGCGCTGTGGTGAAACTCGTCATTCCACAGAGCGTCGAGGCCGAACCCGCCCTGTTCGAGCGGGCGAATCAATCGAGTGTCCTCATGCTCGTGTTCGGCGACGACGATGATCTTTCTCGATCCCGCTTTGCGCCGCGCCTCACGCCCGATTGCTGCCAGGATATGATCGCTCGATGTGTCGAAAATCTGGTGAGTTGCGTCAAGCCGCAGACCGTCAAGGTGGAATTCCTCGATCCAATACCCGGCATTGGAGGTGACGAACTCACGGACAGGCCCGCAGTGCGGGCCATCGAAATTGATTGCGTCTCCCCAATCCGTCTTGGATTGCGAGACATAGTACGGCGAGAACTTTGAAAGATAATTCCCCTCGGGGCCAAGATGGTTGTAGACAACGTCGAGGATCACGCCAAGAGATAACGAATGTGCGTGGTCGACAAACCTCCGAAAATCATCGGGCGTCCAGTAGACATGCGCAGGCGCAAACCAGTACACACCGTCATAGCCCCATCCATAGCGGCCGGCGAACTCACCCGCCGGCATAACCTCTAGGACCGTGATCCCCAGTTCCGCCAGGCGCGCAAGTTCCTCCATTGCGCTGGTCCAGGTCCCTTCCCTTGTGAAGGTACCGATGTGCAGCTCATAGATGACTTGATCATCGATCGCAATTCCCGGCCAGTTCGCATCCTTCCATGGAAATCGGCTGGAATCGACAATCTCAGAGGGGCCGTGAACACCCTCCGGCTGAAAGCGCGAGGCCGGGTCGGGAAACGCCCCGTCTCCGTCGAGACGATAGGTATACCTGCTGCCAACTCGAGCTTGTTCGATAAAGGCGGAGAAATAGCCGGAGGTCTCGGCTGCCAGCGCAAACGCAATTCCGCCCTCGTCAGCGAGAAGCACTTCAACGTGCTCACACTCAGGCGCCCAGACGCGAAAATGCGCGCCTCCCCCAACTGCTTCCGCGCCGATCGGGAACCGACGCTGCACTTTTTCCGAAGGAGGGATCTCAGGCGGCGGTGCTGGCTCGTTTCTCCCGTTCCTCACTGCGGGAGCGAATACCGCGGCGCCGGAGAACTTCCTGCTCCGCCATCAACCAGTCGTCTAGCGCGTGCCCCTCGCCGCCTCCGCGCGTTTCCCAGTAGTGGTAGGCAACGCGGGCGATCTCTTCGTCGACGGAATCTTGTCGTGCAACTGTTGGCAGTTGCGTATCTTTGTTGTTCTGTTTAAATTTCATAAAATACTTTGAAGTCCCGGGAGCGGCCTACCGACGTAAGCCATCCGGACTTGTGTTAGATGCGGCGTCGGGGCTCGCGTAACAATTAATCTAGAAAGAATCAGAGTGTTCTATCTAGGCATGTTTCCAGTGGCACTCGGCGCGCGACCGGGGATCGATCTTTGCTTGAATTCACGTGACGCTATCCGGCAGCGCCGTTCCCTGAGACGGCCGCCGGTTCTTCCAACTTCGCTTCCGCGGACCCAAGCTGGGCAAGGCGGTTGTGCAGCGTTCGTACGCTGATGCCGAGAATCTCCGCTGCTCGCCGTTTGTTATTCTTGGTGAGCTTCAGCGTGAGCTGCATGTACGCCTTCTCCATTTCGCGCAACGGTGCGCCGGCCTGCATCGTAAACGAGTAGTCGGTCTTCTCAGGCTCGGGAGCTGATGTCCCCTCTTCTTGCTGAACGCCTAAGCTTCTTGGGAAGTGACCCGGCAGCAGCGTACCCTCACGAGCCACGATCACCCCGCGTTCCAGGACGTTGCGCAACTCCCGTATGTTGCCGGGCCACGAATAGTCCATGAGCCGGCTGAGCGCTTCCGGATGAACGTCAGTCACGCGGCAATCATGTTTGCGGTTGAGCTCCCGAATCAGGACCTCCGCCAGAGCGGGAAGATCTTCTTTCCTATGCCGCAACGGCGGTAGCGCAATATGGAACACGTTCAACCGGTAGTAAAGATCCTCGCGCAGCAGTTTCTTTTTGATGGCTGCTTCGAGCGACCGATTGGTCGAGGCGATGACACGGACGTCGACCGGAATCTCACTTGCCCCGCCCAGACGCCGTACTTTCGCTTCTTCAAGAACACGCAGCAGCTTGGCTTGAGTGCTGATTGGCATTTCCCCGATTTCATCGAGGAGCAGAGTGCCTCCATGCGCCTGTTCGAAACAGCCCGCGCGCCGTTCCAGTGCATCGGTGAACGCGCCCTTTTCATGACCGAATAGCTCGCTCTCGATAAGTGTTTCGGGGAGTGCCGCGCAATTGATCGCCACGAACGGGCGCGCGGCCCTGGGGCTCAGTTTGTGGATCGCGCCCGCAACCATTTCCTTTCCGGTGCCGCTCTCTCCCGTGATCAGCACGGAGGCCGAACTTGGTGCGACCT
>QHXU01000205.1:7512-16808 GCA_003223065.1 Acidobacteriota bacterium
GAATAGATCTGACGCATCGGAGGTGACGTTCCGACGAGATCCATCAGGTATCCCTGATAGCCCAGTTGCCGCCGCAGCCGCTCCGTCTCTTTCACGAGACTCTTGTGACGGACGGCGCGCTCAAGCAAAGTTCCAAGGACACCCGGCTGAACGGGTTTCTCCAAAAACCAGAATGCACGAAGGTCGTGCACGATGGAGATGGCTTGATCAATGCTGCCGAAGGCAGTGAGAACAATGGCCGGCGTCAGATCTCCCCGCTCGAGCAGGGTCCGCAGAAGCTGAAAGCCATCCATCCGCGGCATCATCAGATCTGTGATGATAACGTCAACCGGCGTCGAGCCAAGCTTTTCCAGCGCCTGCTCGCCGTCTGGCGCAGTCTCGGCGATATAGCCCATCACCGAAACCATGCCCGAAACGCCGATCCGCTGCTCCTCATCATCATCGACGACCAGGACGGTGGCCTGCGCTACGGGAGAGGCCATGGCCGTATTCTACCCTGACAACAACCCGGCTGCCCACTTTATTTCAAAAGCAAATTGGTTGGTTGATTGCTCACAAGGGCCGGGAGGTGTTTATGGACAATAACCGCTACCTTTGGTTTGCCTACGGAATCGGTTTCGGCGCGGTGGCGGGACTTCTGTTCGCGCCGAAGTCCGGAGCCCGTACACGCGCGATGATCGCCGCTAAGGCGAGAGAGGGACAGCACTTTGTCAAAGATCAGAGCGCGGAGATCCGCGAAAAGATGGCTGGCGCGATCGATCGCAGCAAAGACATGATGCGGCGCTCCACGGAAGGCGTGTCAGCGGCTGTCGAGGCCGGTAAAAAGGTTTTTACAACCTGACCGAATCCTTCCCGGGCGCGGCTCACACGCCCGTGCAAATCTTGAGCAAGGTTGTACTTTTTTCTGGGTCTATCCGACTGCCCAAGATCAGTGTGGTTCCATGTGAATGAAGCCATTGACTTGGCGAACAGCTTGCACAAGCTGTTTAGGGGACACCCCGTCAGATACGACCTAAAAGGGAGACCGGAATGTTGAATTGGGCACTTATCTTTTTCATCGTTGCGGTCGTGGCTGCGGTGTTCGGGTTCACCGGAATCGCAGTGGCGGCAGCGGACGTTGCGAAGATTCTGTTTTTCCTGTTCCTCATTCTCTTTCTTGTCTCGTTGGTTGCCGGGTTGGCACAACGAACTTGAGAAAGCATCAGAACTAAAGGAGTAAAGGCTGTAGCAAGGAGTAACGCTTTATGAAACGAGTCATCATGAGAAGCATTTGGGCAGGCGTCGTGACATCTGGACTGTTGCTCGCCGCGCCGTATAGCGCCCGGGCGCAGGAACCTTCACGCGCCCCATCGAAGAAGGAAGATTCCGAACTGGCAGCAAAGGTACGCAGGGCGATCACCGAGGACAAGTCACTTCCCTCCAGCGCCCACAACGTGAGAGTCACGTCACAAGACGGGAACGTGGTCATCCGCGGCAGGGTGAACTCGACCGAAGAGAAAGAGTCCATTCTGGCCAAGGCGCGTGAAGCCGCTGGAAGCGCCAATGTAAAGGATGAGATAACCGTCTCGAAGACAAAGAAGGATCAATAAGAGAAGGAACAATAGCAGTAATTGCCGCGAATGAACGCGAAGGGAAGTTTTTTCGCGTTCGTTTCGCGGCGCTTTGCTTTTATGGCGGCGATGGGACCGTGAAGTAGAAGCACGAGCCTTTCCCTACTTCGGATTCAAGCCAAATCGTCCCTCCGAATTGCTCTACGATTCGCCGGCACATCGCGAGTCCCAATCCGCTTCCCGGCACGTCGCGCCCATGGAGGCGCCGGAACAGACCGAAAATCCACGTCTTGTATTTCGGCTCGACGCCAATACCGTTATCGGAAACCCGGAACACCCACATCTCCCCCTGCGGCTGCGCCGAGATATGGATGCGTGGCGGATCCTGACCTCGGTACTTGATCGAATTTGAGATCAAGTTCTGAAACACCCGTTGCAGCATCATGAAATCCGCAAGCACCACGGGAAGGGGGTCGTGAGTGATCACTGCTCCAGTTTCTTCAATCGCAATTTTCAAGTCGTTCAACACCATCGCAACCACTGCGTCTGCGGACGTGAGCTGCCTCTTTCCCTTCTTGGCGCTCACTTGCGAATAGTTCAAAAGATCGCTGATCAGATTGGACATGCGGTCGAGGGAACTCATCACCGACGTAATGATCCGCTGCCCTTCGGCGCCGAGAGGCGCTTCGCTCCGCTGGACCAGCATCTGAAGATCCTTCGACACCGCTCGCAGTGGCTCCTTCAAATCGTGCGAGGCGGCAAGAGCAAACCGCTGGAAGTCCTGATTTGACCGGCGCAGAGCCGCTTCGACGAGCTTTCGCTCCGTGATTTCCCTAGTCACGCCTATCATCCGCACCGGACGCTTGTCGTCGTCGCAGTACAACACAGCCATTGATTCCACCCACGGGACCGATCCGTCCGGCCGAACGATCCGGTATTCCTCCTGGTAGTCCTCACAGTTTCGGATGGCTTCGCGGAGATGATTGTGCACCCGCTCCCGATCGTCCGGATGCACTATCGAAAGCATTTCATCAAACTTGCTGTTGCTTGTCTCCGGCGTCAGCCCAAAGAGACGATTCAAATCCCCGCAGCGAACGATCACATCGGGGATAAGATCCCAGTCCCAGATGCCGGCGCGGTCCGCTTTGAGCGCCAGACGGAGCCGCTCCTCGCTAAGGTGGAGTTGCTCAAACGCCGCCTTCACTTCCTTTGCCCTTTGCTTTTCGAGATCGTGAAGCCGTTTCTTTTCCAGGCATGAGTCGATTCGCGCCCCGAGCAGGATGGGATCAAGCGGTTTGAAGAGATAATCCTCAGCCCCAATTTCAATCGAACGCACTACGCCCGGGATTTCATCCAAAGCGGAAATCACAATCACCGGAATCTCCGTGAGAGACGGATCCGCTTTCATCTTTTCGAGCACCTGAAAGCCATCCAGCATCGGCATCAGGATGTCGAGCAGCACGAGATCGTGCCTCGATTGCAGCAGGACGGAAAGCGCCTCCGCTCCGCTCCCTGCACCCGCAACCTCGTGGCCCTGCCGTCTTAATTGCCGAGCGAGAATCTCGCGGCTGGTCTTGTTGTCGTCTACGACGAGAATGCGAGCGGCCGTGGGCGAGCGTCTCACCCCACGGCGCCGGTGAGCGGGAACCACTGACTTGGGCGTCGCCCGGCCTTGAGCGAACGTAAGCAATTCCGCCGCCGCTCTACCGATCTTCACGACATCCGCGAAGTTCAAATCGCCTCCGGATTCGCCCGTGAGAGAGCCCACCTCCTGAAGAATTCTGTGAACGGGTCCGGACAATTCGTAGCGAAGCTCGGACACCATCTTCTCAGCGGTCCTCCCCTGGCCCGGCGCCAGCCCGGTCTGCACGAGCCGGATCAGGTCTTTGGCCGTCTGCCGGATGCGAGTCAGATGCTGAGAGAAAGAGTTGAAGCCATTGTCCCCGGAGTCCTCGAGCAGCATCTCCGAGTAGCCGAGAATGTGATTCAGCGGTGTAAGGAGCTGATGCCGTAAAGTCGCCAAGCCAGAGCCCGATTTGACCACGGCGGCGTGGGTCATGACCGGCGTCCTGCGCGATCGCCACGGCCCGCGGCGCTGGCCTCGGCATATCTTTCGTGAATCGTTTGTGGTGGTGCGGGTTCGTATTGCTGTTGCTTTCTCTCTGCGAGGTTTGCTGGAACTTGCATCGTGAAGGTCGATCCTTTGCCAGGGGTACTCTTGACGTAAATGTCGCCACCCATCAGCCGGCAGTAACGGCGGCTGATCGCGAGTCCCAGACCGGTGCCCCCGGCCTTGCGCGAAACGGCCGTATCAAGGCGGGCAAACGGCTCGAACAGCCGCATCATCTCCTCCTCCGTGATTCCAGGGCCGTTGTCCTCAACGGAAAAACTAATCCAATCGGTGCCGTAGAAGCTGTTCCGCACCACATTCAGCGAGACGGTTCCACCGGAACCAAATTTGCACGCATTGCTCAAAAGATTGAAAAGACTCTGCCGAATCTTCATAGCGTCGCCATACATCGACCCGATATCGCTGGAGCGGACCTCGATCGTGTTGTGGTTTTTCTGAGCGAGCGGCTCCAAAAGAGCGACCACCTCATGAACCATTGATGCGACGTCGAACGACTTGATGTCGAGCTCCATTTTTCCAGCCTCGATCTTGGAAAGATCCAGAACCGCGTTGATCAGTTCCAGCAAATGCCGTCCGGCCGTCCGGATTTTTCGCAAGTCCGAAACCAATTCACGCTTGCCGCTTTCCTCCGCATCCTCGCTCAGCATCTCACTGTAGCCGATGATCGCATTCAAAGGGGTGCGCAATTCGTGGCTCACATTTGCAAGGAAAACGCTCTTCGCCTGGCTTGCCGCTACGGCTGCTTGCTGCTCCTGTTTGAACTTGAGGCTCACGAACGCAACGATCACGAACAGGCCGAGCGCGGCCAAGGCAGTGACCAATCCGGCGTCACGCGCCTCCCTCTCAGCATCCTGCAAGCGTTGCTCAAAGATCGCATGCTCTTCCTGCCGCATACGTTCGATCTCGGTCCGGATCTCCAACGTGACCTCTCTGCCCCGGCCAGCCCGCACAGCGCTTATGGCAGATCCGAGGCCGCCCTTCTCAAACAGTTCCATCGACCGGCTTAGTTCTTCGAACTCCTCAGCAGCAAGCCGTTCCAAGCGGTTCAGTGAAAGCACTTGTTTCGGATTCTGCGACACGACTTCCCGCAACGTTTCAAATTCCGGCTTGATCCGCTGGCGCGCCTGTTGGTAAGGCTCCAGATAGCCCGGTTGGCCGGTGAGCAGAAAGCCGCGCTGGTCCGTTTCAGCGTCCCTGAGGAGGGAGCTGATCGCATTTATTTTGCCAAGAGCCTGCCGGGAGTCCTCCACGCGATAATTGGCGTTCCGCACCTGCTGCCAATTGTCATAAGCCAGAATCATCACGACGGCCGTAGTTACGATGGTCGTTGTGAACAACAGGAGGTCGCTCCGCGTTGGAACGATTTTCATCAGGCGCGGCTCCGAATGGCACGTCCATTGCTAAGGTAACGGGAGAGAAGCAGGAAATGCCGAGGATACTCCTCATCGAGGATAACGAAATGAATCGCGACATGCTGTCCCGGCGTCTTCAGAAAAAAGGCTACGAGATTCTGCTGGCGGTCGACGGAAGCGAAGGGATCGCATTTGCAGAAAGGGAGTTGCCGGATCTCATCCTTATGGACATGAGCCTTCCCGATCTTGATGGATGGGACGCCACGCGAGAACTTCGCCGGCGTCCTGAAACCAGGTCGATACCCGTGATCGCCCTCACTGCTCACGCGATGCCGGGTGATCGGGATCGCGCGTTCGAGGCAGGATGTGATGATTACGAAACCAAGCCTGTCGAACTTCCGCACCTGGTGCATAAGATCGAGAATCTTCTTTCGCGGCGAAGCCGCTAATTTCTATTCGCCATTCACAAGCAGAGCCACAGGAAAACTCGAGAACAACTGGGTGAGCCGCACCGTTCCACCCTTGACATTCTCCGCCGTCAACTCATTTCTCCATTCGCCTTCCGGTATCCTGACTGTCGTGTTGCCCCAACTTCCGCGCGAACGCACCAGCCGCGGCACGATCGAAATCACGCGGTCGCCACGGGAAAACGCCACGACGTGAGCGCACTTCTCGCCGGCGACGGGGATTGGTCGGTACGAGCCGCTTGCGAATACTTCCGCCAAGCGCTTCCGCAAACGCAGACCCTGACGGATGACCCACAATTTCGGGAGTCCCTCATCCATACGCTGCGAGATCTGCTCCACTCCGAGCGCGTCCATTTCCCGCAATAATCTGCGCCGCAGTTCGAAATCGACCAGGCGACGATTGTCGGGATCTACGAGGCTCAGATCCCACAGCTCGGATCCCTGATAGATATCCGGCACGCCGGGAGCAGTGAGCTTGATCAGCGTCTGAGCCAGGGAGTTGATCCGCCCCGGTTCGATCAACAGCTCAAGAAAGGAGGCAACATCCGCTTGAAAATCGTCATCGCACAGAACTCGCTCGACGAAGCGGCGTAGAGCTTCTTCATAGCGCCGATTGGGTGCGATCCAAGAGGTGTGCATTTTGGCCTCTCGTGAGGCCTTTTCCATGTACGCGAGGGCCCTCTCTGTCGCGAGCGGCCATGCTCCGACCAGGGTTTGGTAAAAGAGGTACTCCATGTTCCGGTCCGGCATTCCGTCGGTGCGGTGCCGCTCGTTCTGGTCCGCCCACCTCCAAACCGCTTGTTCCCAAAGTTCCGGCATTTCCGACAGCAACGCTAGTCTGGCGCGCACATCCTCGCCTCGCTTGCTGTCGTGAGTGGACGTCGTCGACATGGTGTGCGGCCATTTTTCCAGGGTGGCCCGGCAGTGATCGTGGAACGATTCCACGGTCGAACCGAAGCGCCCGGGATCGCCGCCTACCTCGTTGAGTGAAACCAGCCGATTGTAGCAATAAAACACCGTGTCTTCGACGCCCTTCGCCATCGCTGGTCCCGTGAACTGCTGAAAGCGCATCACGAAGTCCGACTCCAATGGACCTCGCACCTCCAGAAGCAGAACCGCGCTGAGGAAGTCAAACAGCGCTGGCTCCAGATCCGGACGCTCCGCCTTGGCACGGTCGATGGCTTGGGTGATGTACCTGCGATCTTCTGCGGTCACGATTCCCTCTCCCGCGCGGACATAGGTGCGATACACGGGAAAGTCCGCAGTCAGTTCTTCGAGAGCCTCGCGAATGTCATGGCGCGTGTAGTCCCGATGACGCCGATGTTGCTCGCACACTTCCTGGAACTGCGCGCTGATGCGGTTGATATCGCTCCCCAGAGTCGACCGCAGCACAAGAAGCTTCTTCTCACGGGCCAGCGTGGCAAAGTCGGTCGGCTGCGCAGTGAACTCGGCGTACAGTCGGGTGAGCCGTTCTTCTCCCTCGGCATCGATGAACAGTCCGTGGACCAGGTTCAGAAAGTCATAACCCGTCGTTCCGCAAATGGGCCAGGATTCGCGCAAGCGCTCTTCGGGTTGAAGGATCTTCTCACCTACGATCCAGGCGCCGGGCGCCGCGGCCCTCAAGCGCTGGAAGTATTCCTCCGGGTCGTGCAGGCCGTCCGGATGATCCACTCGCACTCCATCCAGAACACCGCCGGCCAGCCAGCTCAGGACCTGGTGATGCGTGTCCGCGAATACCTGTTCGTCTTCCGTCCGAAGACCAACCAGCGTGTTGATATCAAAAAAACGTCGGTACCCCAGCTCCTGACCGGCAGTGCGCCAATAAGCCAGCCGGTAATTTTGGCTGCCGAGCAACCCGTCAAGCTGGTCGGGATCAGAGTTGAAATCCGCGATGGCCTGATCCACCGCGCTTGCGACGTCAGGCTCCTCCATGCAGAGCGTCGCGAGTGCTTCCTTGAGAACCTCCTTATCGCGATGCCGTCGCCGCACATTGCGCCAGTCCGTTGCAGTGGAAACGGGGAGGCTTCCGAAAGCGTCCGCTAGAAAAGCCAAGCGCGCTGATCCACTCCTTTCCGCCGCCTTGTTCAGAATGACGGACACTGTACGCGGATCGATCGGGAGCGCGTGCTCGTGGTATCGCACTTGAAAGCCATCCCCGGGACGCTCTAAGCGGATCTCCCCGGCCTCGAGTACACGGCCATAATGGTCGCCGAGGATCGGCACCAGGAGCGTGTTGCGCAGCCGCGCATCGGGCGGATTCCATTCCACGTCGAAATAGGCGGCATAGCGGCTCGATGGGCCGTTTTCGAGAACATCCCACCACCAGGAGTTCTGGCCTCCAACGGCCATGTGATTAGGAACGATATCGAGAACTTGACCGAGGCCGGAATGCGCCAGCGCGGTGCAGAATTGAGCATGCCCGGATGTGCCGCCGATCTCGTCGCTTACTCGCGTGTGATCGACTACATCATACCCGTGCTTGCTCCCTTTTACCGCCTGCAGATAGGGAGAGCAGTAGATAGTGGAAATGCCGAGCTCCTCAAGGTACGGAGTAACCGCCGCTGCGTCGAAAAACGTGAAATCTCCATTTAACTGAACGCGATAAGTCGACACAGGCGGGTTTCGTTTCATATGTACACTGCACCTTGGAGTTAGACCACGGCCCGACCATTTCCGAACATACCCTCGCAACTCGCGCCGGGCATTCTTTCCTGGCGTGAGAACTTCGGCAGCAAAAACTACACAGCTCCTGCCGGTCTGTGGCTGTCTTAACCCCGCGGCTCAGACAAGGCAACGGGTGCAGATCAGTGGCCGATGCCTGGCAAGGAGATTGCTGTTGGGTAAGCACCGGTATTCTCAAAAGGAGATTTCAAGTAATGAGGACCATCATTAAGCTTTTCATAATCTTCGGTTTAGGTTCGACGCTAAGCTTCGCCGAAACGTGGACTGGAAAGCTGGTTGACGCGGCTTGCAAGGACCGCAGCAAGCGGGGCAGCCAGATGACCGAATGCACGCCGAGCAGCGCCACGACATCCTTCGGGATTGAACTGGAGGACGGAAAGGTTTTGAAGCTGGACAGCACCGGCAACGCCAAGGCATCAGAGGCGATCAAGAGCACCGGCACGAAATCCTCTATGCAGGCCACGGTGACCGGATCGCTGCAAGGTCAAACAGTCAAGGTTGAATCGATCGACATCCAGTAATCTCAGCCTCCGGAATGGCGCGCACAATTTCGAACGAGTTTTGTGCGCGCCGCCGGAGAGCGCAGAGCGAAAGAGTTTCGATAAAAGGGGGCGCCTTATCATGCAAGCCATTCGTATGCTGGCTTTGATCGGCCTCGCCTGTGTCGCCGCAAATGCCGACATTTTGAAGCTTCGAGACGGGAGAATGTACAACGGCCAGTTCCTCGGCGCAACGCGAACCGAGATCTGGTTTCAACGCGATGCTCCAGGAGATGTGCTGGGTGCGGCGGCCTATCCAATCGCTCAAGTGGAGAGCCTGACATTCGGCCCCGCATTGCGGCAGTCCAGGCGGTCTACAGGTTCAGCAACCGGGTCGTGCCTGGCTCCGCGCGGTGCCTTCAAAAAAGCCGCATCGAAGAATTCGGCCTGTACGGAGTCGCCGGGCTCGCGCAGCAAAACTCTTTAGAGCACCTTCGTGAACTCCGATACCGCGGAGCGCGAGGGTTCGCCTCACGTTTCCTGGGTAGAATCCCTGCCCTCTCTGTGGACTCCGCCACTGGCATTGTTCTTGCATTGTGCCTCAGCAGCGCGGTGGGACAGCGGAGTTCGCGTCC
>QHXU01000205.1:16822-17304 GCA_003223065.1 Acidobacteriota bacterium
GCGGAGGTCGCGTCCTCCCGATTCCCGAGAGCGCTTTGCGATAAGTGCAATATCGCGGAAGGGAAATGACTGCGATGCGAAAGCTCTCCCGGGCAACGTTAGTAGTATTCACCGTTACTCTTTTCTCCACCTCGCTGAAAGCACAACCGAAGATCGAAAATTATCAGGGCGGCGAAGTTTCGGCACAGGAAGTCCTGCTGAAGTTTCGTCATCCTGCTCCAGTCGCAGTCTCCCAGGCCCAGCGCAATCTGGATGCGGATAAGATCCACGTGGTGGGCGGTCCGGGCGGCGCGTACGTGTTCCACTCTCGCAGCAAGAATGTCGCGGCGATGCTGAACGTTCTCTCGAAACGTGGAGATCTGATATACGCCGAGCCCAACTATATCGTTCGCGGTGCGGCTACGCCAAACGATCCCAGCTTCACCCAGCTTTGGGGACTGAAGAATACCGGCCAGACGGTGAGTGGCGCCGCCGGCACACCC
>QHXU01000206.1:0-8959 GCA_003223065.1 Acidobacteriota bacterium
CTTCGAGGACGCCGATGAGATCGAGACCGGTATCGGCGATGGCGCGAGTGCGGTCGGCAAAACGGATCAGAGATAATACGGGACGCGGAGCCCAGACCTCGGTGTAGCCGGCTCGGGCGGCTTCGAGGGCAGGCAGAGACAGGATGCAGTCGCCGATGGCGCCGGGGCGAATCAGCAAGCGCCGCACTATTTCAGACCGTAGAGTTTACGTGCGTTATCGCGCAGAACCATGCGGGCGAGCTCGAGCGCGCGGTCGCGCGTAATTTCGTTATCCCGGAGCATACCCGTGAGGGCCATGCCGAGAGCGTCACGGCCGGTGGTTGTGGCGATGTAGCCGGCCTCCTCCCATCCCATCTCCGGAGAAAACGAATAGGCGTCAGTGGCGAAGAGCACTTTTTCGGGGACATATTCGAGCCATGCGCGAATGCCCTGCGAGACGTCGCGCGCATAGTTGGTGGTGGTCTGCTCCGAGAAATCAACGTAGGCGTTAGGTTTGGTGAGCAGCGCGGTGACTTCGCGCGTGAACGGCCAGCCCCCATGGATCAGGACAAAATTGGTTTTACGAAGAGCGGGATCATTGAGCAGCGGTTCGAGCAGCATCGGATTAGCGCCCGAAACGTTGAAATATCCTCCGCCGCCGGCGGCGGCGTGAAGGTGGACGGCGAGAGCGAGGCGGCCGCACTCGGTCGCGATGAAGCGGAAGATGTAATCCTGAAGAGCCTTGTAGTCGCCCTTTCCGGACACATATACCTTTTCCGCATCGGCGCGCGCGGGGTTGTCGATATCAAGCGGGCGAAGGTACGCCATCTCGAACTTCTCGGCCACGGCGCCGGCTTGCTTGTGCCGCTCCAGCGTCGCACGGACGACCTTGTTCAGATATTCGTCGAGCGTGGCGGGCCGGGAAGTAACACCGGATTCAGAGTAATAGCGCTTTAGCAGTCGATCTTCGTCGGCAAAGAAAACCTTCTGGTCGGAGTTGTGAACCAGGACATCAGTCGGAAGCGGGTACATTAAGGCATCGGCGAACGGCACCCACAGGAAACGCGGCGGGGGCAGACCGGGACCAACGGCAACCCGATTCGCGAGCATGGTCTCAATGCCCAGTTGATCGAGGACGCGGACGGCGTAATCCTGGCCATAGGTTCGCGCCGCCTTGGCTTTGTCGCCCCTGAATAGCTGGCGATGGGCTTCCAGAAGCTCGGGCGCGCCAGGGCGGCTCCGGACGGGATCCGATTGGGCCTCGAGAGTTTCCACGGGAAGGGCGTCGTATTCGTCGTCCGGCTTCTCGCCTTGGGCGGTTGGGCGTACTGGATGGGCGTGATTGTCGATGGCTTTGATCTTGGCGATTTCGCCTGCGATCCGAGGGTCGATGCGGGCTTCGCGCGTGGACGGGCTGGCGCACGCTGCAAGCACCGCGAATGCAACTGCGGCGGCGAATGGACGCGAATCAACGCGAATCATTCGTTCATTTTACGATTTCAATGGGAAGCTGGATTTCGACGGTTTTCGGGGGGAGGCACAGGCGGTCAGTGCAGGCCTGATAGCGGAGTTTACCGGGAATCGTCGCCGGGCCGGAAGATGCGGAGTCCTTGATGCCGAAACGAGTGGTGATTTCAAAATCGCCCGTGTAAACGGAAAGAGGCTTTTCGGAAAAGCTGTATTTTTCCATGCTGGGCTTGGGGTAGAAGGAGGTAGGCGCGCCCGATAACGAGCCGGGGTCCCAGGAAAGCTTCAGAGGGATGAGGTATTCGTCCGATGGCTGATTGGAGTTGATGTGGTACCCGGGGCGGACATGCACGGAGAGCTTGACCTCTATGGTAGTTCCAGCCTTGGCAGTGACCTTTTCGGGCGGAGTGACACTAAGGACGTTATTCTGCCCGAACGAAAGCAAGGATGCCGCGAGCAGCGGTACGGTTCGTACCGCGCCTCGGAGTTTCCAGAAGGTGAACGATTTCATCTTGATATTCGCTCTTGCTGACGAGACCGATATGGATAGACGCAATGCGGCCCTCTCGATCTATCACGAAGGTGGTGGGAAGCGAATCGACACCTCCGTACTGTTGGGATAGCTCGTCATTTCCGACCATGATGCGATAGTTGATTTTGCGCTGCTCGATATAGGGCTTGACGGACTCCCATCCATCATCGTCGAGGGAAATACCGAGGATGGCGAAATCGCGGTCTTTATACTGTTGCTCGAAATCGATGAACCACGGGATTTCGATTTTGCAGGGGCCGCACCAGGTGGCCCAGAAATTGAGAAGGACGACTTTGCCGCGGTAATCCGAGAGCTTGACCGTCTTGCCGTTAGCATCCTTCAGGCTGAAATCGGGAGCGGGCTTACGATCTTTTTCGGCCTTGACGGCAGCCTTTGCCGAAGTCGGCGAATTGGAGCACCCCGTGAAGACGCACCCGGCAAGCACAATGAGCGCAAAAGCGCGGTGAAACAAGCTAAGCACCACCTTGTTTGATTATATCGGGACTCCGCTGGATACAGGAAGATTCGCCTCAAGCCAATTGCGCCGAAAGTGACGGAAACGAGGCGGGAGAGTAAAATCGTCGTGCGTTCGAAAGCCGGCGAAGAGCCAGGCCGCGGAATCGCAGAAGCTTTCGCAGGCGTAACGGCGCCATGCGCGGGTACGGCTTTGGCGATCCGAACGGCTGAGCTTGCACTTGCGCCACTCCGCGCTCCAGCCGAGTTCGCCCGGGACGTTGCGGTCCAGTTCAGTGATGAGGACCTCTTCCCAACTTTGGCGCGTGGCGTTGGGCAGACGCACCCAGGCGAAATGGAAGATCTCGTGGATGAGGATCCGCTCGAATTCGCCGCGGCGGTGAAGCACCGAAGCGTCGAGGAGAACAAGCCGCCGGGGGATTGAGGTCGCGGCGAGATGCGGGCCTAGGCAGCGGCGAATTTCGACGCGAATGGGGCGCCCCGAAAGTCTCGGGAGCACCTAGGGTTTTCCGGGGCCCAAGGGATTCGGCCGGGCGGCGGATTTCGGCAGGGGAAGCGCACTCGACGGCCGCGCGAAGAATTCGGGTTTTTCGATCTTGGGCTCGAAACGCCGGGTTAAGGCGTTGAACCAATCGTTGAGGTGAGCCTGGCGGATCTCCTGCACGATAGGCTCGCGAACATCGTCGAGAGGCTGTACCGATTTCTCCTCGAGCCGGATGATGTAGAAGCCGTTGCCCTGGCGCACCGGATCGCTCACTTCACCGGGCTTTAGGGCAAAGACGGCCTTCTTGATGTCGTCAGAGTAGGAACTGTTGTGCTTGATCACACCGAAGTCGCCGCCGGCCGCTTTGGACGTAGCGTCCTCCGAGCGCTCCACCACCAGCTTGGCGAAGTCGTCGCCTCCGCGGATCGTCTTTACGATTTCGGTGGCAAGATTTTTGGCTTCCGCTTCGGTTCGCTGGCTTTGATTATGGGCGGCTTCGAGAGCAAGTTGTGCGGCTTTTTCCACATCCTTGGCGGAGGTGGCGGTTGTAGGAACAACCGGCTTGAATCCGATATAAATGACCTTGATCCTGGCTTGCTCATAGCGGGATTTGTTTTGTGCGTAGAAACTGTTGATCGCGTGCTCGGTCACGGGGAAACCGTCGCGCTCCTGGTTTAGCATGGCCTGGGCGACGATGTTGGCGCGCATGATCTCCAGTTGTTCCTTGATCGGGCTCCGCTCAGCGAGCTTGGCCTTTTCGCCCTCAGCGGCGAGGTAGCGCATCATGTAGAGCTGCTGGATCGCAAACTGCGGCCTCTGTTGAAACGCCTGAATGAGATTGGGCGGCGAATTCTCCAAGAGGCCGCGCAGCTCGGCGATGGTGATCGCCCTTCCGTCGACGGTCGCGACGACGGTTTCCGGCGGTAGATCCGGGGGCACTGGAACCTGGGCGCAGAGCGCGGCTGCAACGACTGCAAAAAGAACACAAGTTTTCATCTGGGATTCCTTCGACGCGGACACTTCTTTAATAGATCCTAGCACTGATTCGGGAACGTCACGGCCGCGAATGTCTGCGGCACGTTCCGGTATAGTAACGGATAAGTGAACCGTCGATCTCTCGCGATTTTTTTAGCGGTAGTTGGCTGTTCATGCCAGAATATGCCGGAGCCGTACCCGCCGCCGGTGCAGCGCCAGCCGTTCCAAAACTACCGCCCGTACCGGCCCTCACGCATAGTGGAAATGGCCGACGGCGACGCGAATACGCGCTTCGTTCAGGATATTTTTGACAATCTTCAAGAAAACTGGCGTTGGACCGGGCAGCGGCCGACGGTGCGCATCGTGCCGAGGGCCAAGGACAATCTGAAATATGTGATCGATTTTGCGCTGCCCGAGGCGACGTTCAAAGACACCGGCCCGGTGACTCTCTCGTTTTATGTGAACGATCGGCTGTTAGATCGCGTGCGCTACACGGCAGCGGGGCAGTTTCATTTCGAGAAAGCGGTTCCCTCAGAGTGGATAACCCCAGGCAACGACACAACGCTTGCCGCAGAGATTGACAAGATGTGGATTTCAAAGGAAGACGGCGCACGGCTGGGCTTCATTCTCACGCGGATCGGACTGATACAGTAATGCTCTCAGCGCTGATGGCACTAATCGGCGCAGCGCTCACGGTCGCGGCGTGTTATGCCGCCGGGCTTCTGCTGGCGGAGCGGCTAGGGGCCCCGCTCCGGCAGTCCGAAAAATTCCCGCTGGCGTTCGTGCTGGGAGCGGCTTGCCTGCATCTGGCGATTTTCGCCGTGCTGGCGGTGAAGATCGCGTACAAACCCGTGCTCATCACGCTGGTGGCCGGGGTTCTTGGACTGGCAATCCGGACCGGCGCATGGGGCAAGCGTGGCGTACCGATGAAGCCACTCGAACGGCGGCTGAAGATCGGGTTTGGGGTGATCTTTGGTGCGTTCACGTTTCTCTATTTCGTGAACGCCCTGGCGCCGGAGTCCAGCCCGGACGGGTCGGGCTATCATCTCGGCTTCGTGGCGCGGTATCTGCGGGCGCACGGCTTCGAACGCATCACCACCAATATCTACGCCAGCCTGAGCGCGGGCGTCGAAATGCTCTTCGTACCTGCGTTTGCGATAGGCAGGCATTCGGCGGCCGCCCTGGTGCATTTCGCATTCGCGATTGCGCTCGCGCTTGCGGTGTTCGCTTATGGACGGAGAATCGGGAGGCCGTGGGCGGGCGCCGCAGGCGCATTGCTGGTGTACGCGAGTCCTGTGGCGGGTATCGACGGCACGAGCGCGTACAATGACGTGGCGCTGGCCGCGATCCTGTTCTCGGTGTTCTATTGGCTCGAAATTTGGGACGAGACACGCGACGCACGCCTGCTGATTCCCATCGGGCTGCTGGCTGGGTACGCGTACGCCACGAAATACACGGCGTTCGTGATCGTCCCGTACGCGCTGGGGTTCGTTGCGTGGCGGACCCGGAGGCTCCGGCCGCTGCTGGTGCCGGCGGCCTGCGCTGTGGTGATGATCGCGCCGTGGATGATCAAGAACTGGATCAACGTCCAGAACCCGATCGCGCCGTTCGGAAACCGGGTTTTCAGAAATCCATACGTGCATGTTCTCTTCGAGCAGGAGTATGGGGAGTATCTGCGCCGTTATGAAGTCTCCAACAAGTGGACCCTGCCGCTAGAGGTGACGTTGTACGGGCAAAAGACGACGGGCGTGATCGGGATGGTGTTCCTGGCGGCGCCGCTCTCGCTGCTTTCGCTCCGCTACCGTGCAGGCCGGCGGCTGCTGGTGCCGGGATTTCTAATGCTCGCCGTCTACCTGGCGAATGTCGGGACGCGGTTCCTGATTCCCTGCCTGCCGTTCTTTTCACTCACAATGGCGTTGGCGCTGGAGAACGCGAAACCGTTGCTTGCCGCAATGGTTGTCTTTCACGCCACGATGTCGTCGCCTTGGGTAATGAAACACACTCCGAGCCGATACGCATGGTGACTGGACCGCATCCCTTACAAGGAGGCGCTGCGCCGCATTCCTCAAGACCGCTACCTGCGCGAAAATGATCCGGCCTATGGGTTGGCGCGGATGATCGAATCCAACGTTCCGAAAGGCGAGCGAGTCCTGGCGACGGATGGAGTCGCGCAAGCGTACACGTCGCGGGAAATCCTGGTGGGATTTCAAGGCGCTTTCAACTCGGTCCTGGAGGACACATTAACTATCGGCTGGAGCGAAGATTACCGGCCGAGGCGCATGCGGGTGTTCCGGTTCCCGGCGAGGACATCGCGGCGCATACGCGTGGTGCAGACGGCGATGGTCGAAGGCAAGGAGCAATGGTCCGTACACGAATTGCGGTTCTTACGCAACGGCGTGGAGTTACCACGGCGGCCCGAATGGCGGCTGCGGGCGTGGCCGAATCCATGGGAGGTGCAATTGGCATTCGACAACTCGCAGGCAACGCGATGGAGGTCGTGGGAGGTGGCCGGACCAGGCATGTATATCGACGTCGATTTCGGTTATCCGGAGGCGTTGGACGAGGTCCGGATTGAGACATCGTGGGATTACCGGCAGATCCGGCTGCAGGTGGAGGCCATGGACGAGCACGGGCGCTGGCTCAAAATAGCCGACAAACCCGAGGACAGGGAGAACCCGATTCGAGGTTCCATCCGGCGCGCGGCTACGTATGAACTGCACGAAAGAGGCGTGAACTACCTGCTGATCAGCGATACGGGTTACGGCGCGGATGATTTTCGCGATGATCCGGAAGCTTGGGGATTGACGCTGGTGGCGAACGGCTACGGTGCGAGGCTGTACAAGGTGACGCCGTAATGCGATTGTTCCTAGGGGTGGATGGCGGCCAATCGAGCACGACTGCGCTAGTGGGTGACGGAGAAGGGCGCGTGCTGGGCGTGGGCCGCGCGGGGCCGTGCAATCACGCTGGAACGGCCGAGGGGCGCGATAAATTCACGAGCGCGATCAGCGGGAGCGTTCGAGCAGCGCTAGCCGAGGTGGGGGCGCCGGATGGCCGATTCGAGGTGGCGTGCCTGGGATTGAGCGGGGGCGCTGCGGACAAGGACATTCTGGCGCGGCAGATCGTGCCGGCGGAAAAGTATTTCATAACGCATGACGCGCTGATTGCGCTGGCGGGGGCGACGGCGGGCGAGCCGGGAATCGTCGCGATTGCGGGGACTGGTTCGATCGCGTTCGGAAGGAGTGCCGACGGCCGGACGGCGCGCGCGGGCGGCTGGGGTTACGTCTTCGGCGATGAGGGAGGTGCGTTCGATCTTGTGCGCCAGGCATTGCGGGCCGCCCTGCGGCACGAAGAGGGATGGGGCCCGGCAACGGCTATGCGCACGGCGCTGCTTGAAGCGACAGGGGCACACGATGCGAACGACCTGCTGCATCGGTTCTACGCAAGCGAGTATCCAAGGGCCCGTGTGGCTTCTTTCGCAAGGCTGGTGGACGACGCAGCCCGGGCGGGTGACGTTGTGGCGCGGGACATCCTGAACTGGGGGGCGCAAGCGCTCGCGACCCTGACGGGCGCGGTTCGCAGACAATTATTTCCGGCGGGCGCGCGTGCCCGGGTATCCTACGCCGGCGGCACGTTTCAAAGCGCCATGCTGCTGGAACGCTATCGGATGCTGGTCGAGCTCGAGGAGGGCAATTGTGTGGCGGCGCCGGAATACGGCTCGGCGGCGGGGGCGCTTATTGAGGCGTATCGAGCGGCTAACGTAAAGTGTACGTTGAAAAATGTTCCGGAAGATATTTTTAATAAATACGAGTAATCGTTAGGAACGAAGGCTAGATAGAAGCTTGGAGCGCCGCTTGGAACCTGTCTCGCATTTCTTCTACTCGCATCGTTTGAAGCTTCAGTTTTGGGACTGGGGCACGGATGGAAAGCCCGCCATGATCCTGGTGCATGGCGGGCTCGACCACGCACGGAACTGGGACTGGGTAGCGAGGGCGCTGCGAGACGACTACCACGTCTATGCGCTGGATCTGCGGGGGCACGGCAACAGCGCGTGGGCGCCGGGAGCGCTGTACAGCGTGGCCGAGCACGTCCTGGACTTGTCGGCGTTGGCCGACATCATCCAAGCGTTTCCGATCACGATCATCGGACATTCGCTCGGCGGGATGGTGACGCTGCTATACGCCGGGGTTTACCCGGAGCGCGTGAAAAAGATCGTCACGATCGAAGGGCTGGGCCCTCCTCCGACGCACGCAGTGAACAGGCCGGCATCGGAGCGGCTGCGCGGATGGATCGAGAGCATTCGAAAAGCGGAGAATCGCACAGCCCACAGTTATCCGAACCTGGCGGCCGCCGTGGCGCGAATGAAGGAGGCGAATCCGTTTCTGAAAGACGAGGTGGCTGAGCACCTGACACTTCATGGAACAAACTGGAACGCCGACGGATCGATCATCTGGAAGTTCGACAACTACGCGCGAATCTTTGCGCCATATGGGATGAACATCGATGACGCCCGAGAGGTGCTGAGCAAGATTACTTGCCCGACGCTGTTGTTCTGGGGCCGGGAGAGCTGGTCGCAGGACCCGGAGATCGACGGGCGGGCTTCAGTGGTCCGGAATCACCGGCTCGTGAAAGTGGAGAAAGCCGGCCACTGGGTGCACCATGACCAGCTTGCAGTGTTTTTGAAAGAGACGAAGCAGTTCTTGGAGGAGTGACAAGAAGCGAGCCTTGTCATTGACCGTGCGGGAGACCGCTCCCCACGGCTTCAAGCGCCTTCGCAGCGTAACGCCGTTCAACGTAGTCGTTCAGGATCCCGATGAACTCTGCGACGATATGATCGCCGCGCAATGTGCATTTCAACTTGCCGTCGACGTAGACCGGCGCGACAGGCTCTTCGAAAGTGCCGGGGAGCGAGATACCGATATGGGAGTGTTTGGATTCGCCGGGACCGTTGACCACGCATCCCATGACGGCGACCTTCATTTCCTCGACGCCTGCGTAGCGCGACTTCCACACAGGCATCTGCTCGCGCAGATAGCTCTGGATCTGGTCGG
>QHXU01000206.1:9093-17314 GCA_003223065.1 Acidobacteriota bacterium
AGTAAGCGAGGCGCGGAGGGTGTCTCCGATGCCCTCCTGCAACAAAACGGCGATTCCGGCCGTGGATGCGACGATGCCCTTGGAGCCGAGCCCTGCTTCGGTTAGGCCGAGGTGCAGGGGATAGTCGCATTCGACGGCGAGCATCCGGTAGACCGCGATCAGGTCCTGCACGCCGCTCACCTTCGCACTGAGGATGATCTGGTCGTGCGCCAGGCCGTAGCGTTCGGCGGCTTTGGCCGATTCGATCGCGCTCGCAACGATGGCGCGCATCGTCACAGCTTTCGCGTCGAGAGGCTCAGGAAGCCGGCTATTTTCGTCCATCATGCGCGTGAGCAGGGCCTGGTCGAGCGAGCCCCAATTGACACCGATGCGCACCGGGCGGCCGTGCTCAATCGCGGCCTCGATCATGACCCGGAAATTGTCGTCGTGTTTCTTGCCGATATTTACGTTGCCGGGATTGATGCGGTATTTGGCGAGCGCCTTCGCCATGTCGGGGTATTTCTTGAGAAGGATGTGTCCGTTATAGTGGAAATCACCGATAACCGGGACGCGAACCCCGAATTTGTCGAGGGTTTCGACGATTTTCGGCACGGCCCGCGCGGCTTCCTCCGTGTTGACCGTAACGCGGACAAGCTCCGAGCCGGCATTGGCGAGCGCCATCACCTGATTGACAGTGGACATGACGTCGGCCGTATCGGTGTTGGTCATCGATTGGACCACGATGGGGTGTGGTCCGCCGACCTTCACCGAGCCGACACTGACGGCCACGGATCGGCGCCGCGGTTGTGCTGGCATGAATCCTCCAAGACGTGAACTAAATGTTTATTGTACCGTGCGCCACGTTCCAAGTAGACTAACGGCACATGCACCAGGGGGAGCGCAGCGTCGCGGCTCATACCGACGGCCTCAAGAAAGAATTGGGGCTGGGGAACCTGGTCCTGACGCAGATCCTGTTCGTGATGGGCTTGGGTTGGGTAGGCGCGGCGGCGAAGTCGTGTTCTGGCTGATGGCGGTCTTGCTCTTCTACATCCCTTCCGCGATCGTGGTGGTACACCTGAGCCGGCGGATGCCGCTTGAGGGGGGCCTGTACCAATGGGCAAAGCTCGGATTCAATGAGCGGACGGCGTTCCTGGTGGCGTGGAATTTATGGCTATACGCGATGGTGTTGATGTCGGAGACGGGGTTGCAGGCGACCACGAACATCGCGTATGCATGGGGAGCGGGCGCGGAATGGATCGTGGAGAGCAAATGGTTCATCGCGGCCGCGAGCTTCAGCGTAATCGGCGGTCTGGCGATTCTATCGACGATCGGATTGGGCGCCGGGAAATGGCTGCACGGGGCCGGCGGGCTGACGATGGTCGTGATCCTCACGGCTACGATCGCGTTGCCGATTGTGTATTGGGCTAATGGCGGGCGGCCGCAATCCGCGACTTTTTCTCTCGCGATGCCGGCGTTGTCGCTGCTCAACTTGAATATCTTGGGCAAGCTGGGATTCGGCGCGCTGGGCGGCTTCGAATACGTGGCGATTTTTGCGGGGGAATGCCGTGATCCGGCGCGTCTGATCGCGCGGTCGGTGATGATAGCGGCACCCGTGATCGCGGTGCTGTTTATTCTGGGCACGGCCTCCGTCCTGGTCTTTGTTCCGCGGGACAACATCGACCTGATTTCTCCAATTTCGCAAGTGCTGAGCATAGGAACGCGGCCGTTTGGGCTCGGAACCCGCATCGCGGGCGTAGTGATTCTCGCGGTGCTCGGGATGCGGATCGCGCAGACCAGCGTGAATTTTTCGGCGACCGCGCGGCTGCCGATGGTAGCGGGATGGGACCACCTGTTGCCCGCCTGGTTCACCAGGCTGCATAAGAAATACAAAACCCCGGCGCAATCCATATTCTTTGTAGGCGCGATGACGCTCGCATTCAGCATCGCGGGAATCACGGGCGTGAGAAGCCAGGAAGCGATGCAGTTGCTGAATAACGCGTCGGGGATTTTCTACGCACTGACGTACCTGGTTCTGTTCGCGATTCCGATCGCAAGCCGGAATAAGGCCTCGCTGCCCGTGCGTATTGCGGCGGGATCCGGATTTCTGATGACGCTGCTGTACGTCGTGCTCTCGATTTTTCCGATCATCGACGTGCGAAGCTGGGCCTCTTTCACTGCCAAGATCAGCGGAGCGGTGATCGCAGGCAATCTGGCTGGGCTGGCGGTTTTCGAGATGGCCGCGCGAAGGCGCCGCCGGGCCAGCGTTGCGAGTTGATATGCTAGGTGGCCGATGAATCGCTTCTTCCTCGCCACAGTTTTCAGCGCCCTCGCTGCCATGAGCCTGTTTCTGACCCGCGGCGACGCACAGCCGAACACCGTCAAGCAGATCGTCCCGGGAGTGTGGTTCCGCGAAGGCGACCTCGAACATGAGGGCCACTGCAATAACGCGATCATCGAGATGAAGGACTACCTGATCATCGTGGACGCGAATTTTCCGAGCGGGGCCAGGGCGGCGCTCGAAGATGCGAAGAAGGTTTCCTCGAAGCCCGTCAAGTACGTATTCGACACGCATCACCACGGCGATCATTCGTACGGCAATCCCGTGTGGACCAAGGCAGGCGCGGTCACGCTGGCGTACGTGGGCGTGGCCGAAGAGCTGAAACGCTACGAACCGAAGCGTTGGCAGGCTACGGCGAAGCAGCGGAAGGACGTAGGAGAACTCGGCCTGGACGCCCCCGAACCGCCGAAGGAAACCTTCTCGAAAACGCCCCACGTGATCGAGGATGGCAGCAGGCGCGCGGAGTTCCATTTCTTTGGATGGGCGCACACACGCGGCGACGGCTTCGTGTACCTGCCAAAAGACAAGGTTCTGTGTACGGGGGACGCGGTGGTTAACGGACCGTACAACTACGTCGCGGATGGGAACATCGGCAACTGGCCGAACGTGATAACCAAGGCTCAGAAGTTGGACGTACAGCACGTCCTGCCGGGTCATGGCCCGGCCGGCGGCAAAGAGGTGCTGGCCAATCAAAAGTTGTTCTTCGTCGAGCTAAACCAGCGGGTGACGCAGGCACTCAAGCAGGGAAAGAAACGCGAGGACATGGTAAAGATGGACGGGGAGCGGCCGGTCTCGACCAGTATCCAGATGCCGGATACTGTGAAGAAATACGTGGGGGAAGGCTTTGCCGGGCAGGTCCTTGCCGCCTACAACGAAATCACGCAAAAGAAGCCTGCGGGCGACCTGCCGCATTGATCCGTACCAGTACAGACCAGGCTTTTTGCCTGGTACCAGACCATCCCCTTACCGATTGATAGCGCCGGCGATACCTGTCAGAACTGATGACGTGCGTAGCGTGCTGGCGGGTTTGTTGTCCGCGCTTGTGTGCCCGGCGCAGACGATCACGGTGGATCAGCTAACCCATCGCGTGCCTCCGAGTGCAGCTCGCGAGTATCGTGCGTCGCAGAAGGCCCTGGACACCGGCGACCTTGGGCAATCGATCGCACACTGCCGGAAAGCGATGGACTCCGACCCGGACAATCCAGCGGCGCATAACGACCTCGGCATACTTTACCTGAGTGACGGCCAGATGGAACGGGCGCTGATCGAGTTCGATCGCGAGATCGCACTCGCGCCGAAGTCGGCAGCGGCCCACGTGAACGCAAGCTATACGCTGCTCGCGCTCGGGAGGACGAGGGACGCCGAGGCTGCGGCGCGCGAGGCGGTCGGGATCGAGCCAGCGAACCGGCGCGCGCATCTGCTGCTGGGCTGGAGCATAGTGGCGCAATTCCGGTACACCAAGGAAGCGCTCGAGAGTTTGCGACGCGCGGGGCATGATTTTCCCGAAGCTCACCTCGCGGCGGCGGATGTGCTTGTGCACCAGGGATCGCTCGCGGAGGCGCGCGCCTCAGTGGAGGCGTATCTGGATAGCGGGAGCACGGAACAGAAGATCGTGGCCGAAGCGTGGCTGCGTTTCCTGACGATCGAATAAGACCATCCCCGCTCGTTGACTTCCACCCTCCACCTTCCTTAAGCTTTCGGATGCATAATCGCGCAAAGGAGGATACGTCCATGCGCCGCATGCTGCTGTTTTCCGCTCTCGCTCTTCCGATGATGGCGGAGCAACTGGCTTACCAGAAGCCGCCGAAAGAAATCCTCGATATGATGAACGCACCCATCCCGCCGGCTCTCGCAGTGAATTCGGCGAGGACGTACGCCACGCTATCCCAATCGGAACGGTATCCCTCGATCGCGGAGGTCTCGCGGCCGATGTTGCGGCTGGCGGGATTGCGGATCGATCCGCAAACGAATGGCTTGCACCTGGCTCAGTACAGCATTTCCGTGACGATCGTGAAGCTGCCCGAAGGAACTAAGATTCCGTTGGCGGCGCCGCCAAATGCGCACGTTGGAGCTTTGCGATGGTCACCGGACGGGAAACAGTTTGCCTTCCCGAACACGATTGCGGGCGGCATCGAATTGTGGATCGGCGATCCGGCCACGGGAAAAACCCGAAAGGTCGAGAACGTGCGGCTAAACACGGTGCTTGGCGACGCCGTCGATTGGCTTCCTGACAATCGGACGCTGCTGGTGAAGTCGGTACCCTCCGGGCGAGGGCCTGCGCCGGATCAGCCACCGGTGCCGAAGGGTCCTGACATCCAAGAGAGTCTAGGCCACGCCGGCCCGGTGCCGACGTATGAGGACATGCTCCAGAACCCGCACGACGAGGATCTGTTCGAATACTATGCGACGACGCAACTGGCAAAGATCGACACTACGACCGGCACGGTCACGCCGATCAGCAAGCCAGGGCTGCTGGAAAGCGTGACTCCGTCGCCTGACGGCAAGAACATTCTGGTGACGCGGGCACATCGGCCCTTCTCTTACCTTCATCCCGCGCGCGAGTTTCCAAAGGAAGTGGAGGTTTGGAACCCGGCGGGAGTGCTGGTCTACAAGGTCGCGAGCCTGCCCCTTCCTCAGCGTGTGCCGCTCGGCGGCGTGCAGCCCGGGCCAAGGCAGTTTCGCTGGATCCCAACGGAGCCCGCCGCGATCATGTGGGTAGAGGCGCTCGATGGCGGGAATCCGAAGGAGAACGTGCCGCATCGCGATCGTCTTTTAGTGATGAAGGCTCCATTCAAAGGACAGCCCATGGAGATGTTCAAGACGGAGCAGCGCTTTGCGGGCATCCAGTTCGGCCAGGGTTTCGCACTGGTGGAGGACACGCATCGACTCACGCGAGTGATCCGGACATTCGAGATTGATCCGTCAAGGGCGAATACGGAGGCCAGGCTCATCTGGAGCCGCAACCAGCAGGATCGGTACAAGGATCCGGGCAGGCCTGTGGAGAGGCGAACCCAAGGCGGGCGTGGCGGCGGTTTCGGATTCGGAGGCGCAAGCGGTAGCGGCGAATCCGCTCTGTTGCAGTCAGGCGACAACATCCTTCTAATCGGGCAGGGCGCTACGCCACAGGGCGACCGTCCTTTCCTGGACCGGTTCAACGTGACGACGGGGCAATCGGAGAGGTTGTTCCACTGTTCAGAGAACAATTACGAGACAGTGGAGGCGGTTCTCGACGATCAGGGCACACGGTTTATTACGCGTCGCGAGAGCCCGTCCGAGCCGCCGAATTACTATCTGCACAACGGCGCATCGCTGAAAGCGCTGACGTCCTTCAAGGATCCGGTCCCTCAAGTCCGGCGCATCAAGAAGGAGTTGGTGACCTACAAGCGCGCCGATGGCGTGCCGCTCTCGATGACTCTCTATCTGCCGCCGGATTACAAACCGGGCACGAGATTGCCGGCCGTGCTATGGGCGTATCCGCGAGAGTACAACGACGCCGACACAGCGGGGCAGGTCCAGGGCTCGACGCAGCGGTTTACGACGATCACGGGACGCTTGTTCTTCCTGTTCCAAGGCTACGCCGTGCTGGACGACGCGGCGATGCCCGTGGTGGGCGAATCGCCCGAGACGGTAAATAACACGTACGTCGAGCAGCTCGTTGGGGACGCCAAAGCAGCCATCGACAAGGCTTCGGAAATGGGCATCATCGATGCTAACCGAGTCGGCGTGGGCGGGCACAGCTATGGAGCGTTCATGACGGCGAATCTGATGGCGCATTCGAACTTGTTCCGCGCCGGAATGGCGGAAAGCGGAGCGTACAACAGGACGCTGACGCCTTTTGGATTCCAGACGGAGCGGCGCACCTTCTGGGAAGCCAAGGACCTGTATCTGACCATGTCGCCGTTCATGCTGGCCGACAAGATCAAGGATCCTATCCTGCTGATCCACGGCGAAGCCGACGACAACACGGGCACTTTTCCCATCCAGAGCGAACGACTGTACCAGGCGATCCGCGGAAACAGCGGCACGGTGCGGCTTGTGATGTTACCGGCCGAGGCGCACGGCTACCGCGCGAAGGAAACCCTCGAACACGTCCTATGGGAAGAGCTCAGGTGGTTCGACAAATACGTTAAGAACGCCGGGACGCAAACATCGCGCGCGGAGTAATGTGGTGATGTGGGGTCGTTGATTCCCATCGTTGGCCTGGCCGCTCTGACTGCGGCCACCGCAGCCGCTCAGGCGACCGCTTCCCCGGATCCGCTGGCTGCCCTGGAACGCAATGCCCAGGCTAAGGTGAGCGAGTGGGACATGCTCGCCAAGGGTCTGGAGGCGAGAGCCGCTCGCCTATTGCCGTGCGATCCGCGGGTACGAAGCGCAATCGAGGAGGTGAGCGCCGCGTCGGAGGCGCGCGTGGCCGCGCTAAGGCAATATCTCAAGGAGGCGGCCGCAAGAGCCAAGAACGATACCGAGGCGGCCGAGCGCCTGGCCGCAGATCACGACGCGAGGGCCGCCGAGCTGAGCACGGAGCGAACCGAGGCGGAAGCTGAGCAGAACGCTCTCGAAGGCCAGATCACGAATATAGGCGAAAGCGTCAAGCGGCGGGCGGCGCTGGCGGATGCGCAGAAAGCGCTCGCTCAAATCGCAGGGCTTACGCGGCAGCGGGTTCTCGAAACTCAAACGCAAGCGAGCCGGCAACCGGGACTCAGCGTGTTGCTGCACGACCTGGCAACGGGTTATCAGGCGCGGCAGAGGGCGTTGGAGAGCCAGCTAAGCGCTCTAGAGGCCGAGGCCGCGCGTTGGAGGGCTTACTACGAGGCTCGATTGGCGCGCGCGCATACCGAGTGCACCATCACGCAGAGCACGGAAATCCCGCAGCGCCCGGAGCGGAAGAAAAAATGAGAAAGGCGGCGCTTCTATTCGCTGCTTTGGGTGCATGCAGCTCGTGGGCGCAGCAGACCCGGGATGCGTATCGCGAGACGTATCGCGCGTGGCGGCAATCGGATCCGAACCTGGAGCGCGACGCGGCAACGGGAGGAGCGGCGGTGGCTCAACGGGCCAGCCGCATGGCGTCGGAAGCGGCGAAGTACGGCAAAGCACGCAGCGGGTTCTTACAATGGCTTGCGGACGATCTCACACAAAAGGTGCTGTGGCTGGAGGTTACGGCGGCGGGAGCGGAAGAGGCGGCCACATCGACCAAGGGCGCGCAGGATTTCGTCGCATCGGAGACTGGATTGGTGAGCCGCAATATTAATACCTTTGCGAGCGATCCAGACCCAGGAATTCAGCAGCTTCGACAGGATCTGGAACGGGAGCGCGCGGCACTGGCGGCCCTAGGTGGGGCAATCAGCGAGCGGCAAAAGGCGGTGGCCGCGACGGGCGCTGCGACTGCCGCGGTCGAAGAAGCGCGTCTAAAAGCCTTGGAACAATATCGGGGAATGGTGGCCGGACTGAAGCAGGTTGCCGGGCAAGTGCAGCGCGAAACGGAAGGATGGGCTCGGTACTACGAAAAACTATCGGAAGGTTCCCGCGCGGCGGCGACGCCTCCGCCCCAAACTGCGGCGGCGCCTCCGACGAATCCACCACGCACGGCCGGCGTGCCTGCGCGCCCGCCGTCGATCACGCCGGTTCCGCTGTCTCGCTATACCGGAGCATGGACCTATCCGTCCTCAAACGGTCTTTATCACGGCCCGCAGCCGGAGTTCATTGATCTGGTGGTACAGGAACAAGGCGGGCACGCGACGGGCATTCTATTCGCCCGGTTTAAGTCGCCGCCGGGAAGCACCATAGATCCGGTGCTCCGATTCAATTTCTCCGGCGACTTCAAGAACACCCGCAACCAGGTGTTCAACCTCGAAACCAGTGATGGAGCAAAGGGAACGATTGAGCTGATCCCGGGCCCCGCCTTCA
>QHXU01000207.1:0-439 GCA_003223065.1 Acidobacteriota bacterium
TTCGCCGACTCTCCGGCACCCAGCAGAAACCGGAACGCGCGGAATCCGGTTATCCCCTGGGCGGCGGCGGTCAATATTTCGACCAGTGAGTAGAAAGCCACGCTGAGAGCCAGGCCGCGACGCGTCCCCAACCCGTCAAGCACACGCCCGAACACCGCCTGCGCCACCGTATATGCCAGCCGGAAGGCGATCAGAATGGTGGCGAAATCGCTGTTGGACCAGCGGTACTCCCGTTGCAAGATGGGTGCCAGGACGCTCAGTGTCTGGCGATCGATGTAATTGATGATCGTTACCGCAAAGAGCAATCCGCCGATCCACCAGCGGAGGCGCTTCAAGCGGGGACGGACCTCTCAACGGTTTTGTCGCCAGGGGCCCGCCTGCGGCCCGTGAAGTGATGCGCGACCTTGCTGATGCCGAAGGCGATCTCCTGGATGTCCGT
>QHXU01000207.1:492-10738 GCA_003223065.1 Acidobacteriota bacterium
ACAGGGCAGTCGCCTCTACTGTACGTTCGATCGAACGGATACGTCGTGGCGGGAAAAGCAGAGCGATTCTGGAAAATATCGTAGAGATAAACCGGGCGGCCTCCGGTGATCTGGTGAGCTTCGCTGGGGATGCCCTCGGCCTCCAGCGCCTGGGCAAAATCGCGCGAGGAACAGCCGAGAAGCTCCAGATCGAGCCGAAATAGATATAAGAAATAGGCGTGCTTCAATCCTTCCGGAACAGTCTGCGGCCGGATGCCGGGAACGCCGGTCAGCAAGGCATTCAGCTTCGTGCCGAGGCGATTCCGGCTCGCCACAATATCATGGACGCGGTCCAGTTGCGCCAGCGCCACGGCACCTTGCAATTCCGTCATCTGGTAGTTGGGTGCTAGGAAGAAAGGATTGCGTATCTTCTCTTCGCGCTGAAAGCATTTATCGACGAAGAGTGAGGCGATATAGCGGAGGTGATCGTCATCGGTCAACACCATGCCGCCGGACCCGCAGCTGATGTGCTTGAAGTGGTTCAGTGAAAAGGCTGCGATCGACCCCATAGTCCCAGCCATACGGCCTTTATATTCGCAATAGTAAGCCTGCGCGCAATCCTCGAGGACCGGAATGCCGGCCTCGCGCCCGATGCTCAAGAGCGCATCCATATCGGCGGAGAGCCCGCTGTGGTGGACCGCCATAATGGCCCGCGTGCGGGTCGTGACCCTCTGCCGCACCGAAGCCGGATCGATGTTGAGCGTGTGGGCCTCCACGTCCGCAAACACGGGCACAAGCCCCTGGTAAACGAGGCCGGTCAGCGTCCCCATGTCCGTAATCGCCGGAACAATCACTTCGCTTCCCGCCAGCAGCTGCAAGGCGCCGATGGCGACGTGCGCAGCCGCTGTTCCACTGGAGCACGCGACGCAGTGCTTCTTGCCGTACAGCGCCGCGAATTTCTTCTGAAACTCAAATACCTTCGTCCCTGCGAAGGAAGAGCACGTCGGAATCGATCACTTCCGACAGGTATTTCTTTTCCAGCTCGCCGTGGCGTTTGCGATGCGGGAAGGGCGTCCGTTTCGCTTTGGGTCCCCCGTCGAGCGCGAGCCTTTCGTAGACGTCAAACGCCATCGCTCACGCCCGCGTAACCGCCGGATACACCTTGCGGATGGCGGCGATGATGTCGTCCGTCTCACGCCTCGTGTAACGGGGGTGGATTGAGACGCCGGCGAACCGGCTCAGTATATCGATGGTCCGCGGACAACACTCCGCACCGTAGCGGATCAACCGGCCACGTTCGGTCGTGAATGAAGGCCAAGCCGGGTGGATCGTCCGCTTCTGCACCACGTGCGGGACGGTCGGGAGTATCACCGAGCCGCTTGGCGGCGACGCCGGCACATTCTCGGCCTTCATGGCCACCAAGTATCGATCGCGTTTTTCTTTGGTCTCAAAGCCCAGAAACACGGCTGTTCCCAGCTCGCCTTTAGGGTCGGGAAGAAGGCGCAGCCGCGCTCCGGGAAGATCGCGTATGCCTTGGTAAACGCGGCTGGAATTCGCACGCAATGCCGCGACGATCTCATCCAGCTTGCGGAGCTGGGCGAGAAGGACTCCGCCGGTGAATTCGCTCATGCGGAACTGGCTGCCCGGAAATCCGTCGATTCGGGGGCTGCCCACAGCTTTTTGGTGCGGAGCCCGCAAGCTTCCGAGGTCGTGGAACCGTGAAGCGCGCTCGAAGAGGATTGGGTCGTTGGTCACAAGCGCGCCGCCTTCGCCCGCCGTGATCGTCTTGTTAATTTGCAGACTGTAAATGCCGATATCGCCGAGAGAGCCGACGGGGCGTCCTTTGTAGCTGGCGCCCATGCTCTGGGCGCAGTCCTCGACTACCTTGACTCGATGCCTGCGGGCGATCGCGAGCACTGCATCCAGCTGGCAAGGGCTGCCCTGGAGATGAACCGCCATCACCGCCTTGGTCTGGGGCGTTATCTTGAGTTCGAGGTCGGCCGGATCGATGTTGAAGGATTCGTCGATCTCGGCGAAAACAGGCAGCGCCCCGGCCAAGACGATGGCGTTGTAGCAGGAGTGCCAGGTCCAGGCGGGAAGGATCACTTCGTCGCCCGGGCCGATTTCAAGGGCCGCCAGAGCGGTGCTCAGGGCGGCGCTGCCGGAGGTGACCGCCAGCGCGAATCGGGTTTGCAAGCGGGCAGCGAACTCCCGCTCAAAGGTGAGCACTTTCAGCGGAGGTTCGTCGCCCGGCCCGTACCAGCGGAAGGGCCGTTTCGTCTCGAGCACGTCATTGAGCTCGCGGCGCTCCTTGTCGTCGTAATAGTCGCTTCCAATGTAGCCGGCTCGCAAAGGGGTCTCCCGCACCGGCGTGTTGCCGCCGTCAGAAGCCGGTTTCCGCTGTTGGCCCGCCGCCGCGGTAGTGACCGCGGCCGTTCCCAAAACAAAGTTTCGTCGATTCATAGCGGGGCCGCCTCCAGTACAGCATACCCTTTTGCAGGTCGAGCCAGCCACATAGCAGGGATGCATTTGGGCCACTTGTCGCGCCTGAACACCAGACGATGCTATCCGATCAACACGGAACAACCTGACGGTGTCGCTGCAATTGGCACGCCCCAATCTGAAAAGGTGGATGAATCGGAGCAGTAGTAGAGTGACCGCCCCCACCGCTCAAAACGAATATTTCAGCGCCATCTGTATCTGCCGGTTGTCCGCCGCCGTGCCGGTCACACGTCCGAAGGTTCCCGTCCCTAGTGTTCCGCCGGGATTGCTGAACTGCGGTGTGTTGAGCGCATTGAACAGCTCGGCTCGAAACACAAGCTGGTGACCTTCGCGGTACGGCATCTTGAACGATTTTGAAGCTGCCAGGTCGAACGTGTGCAGGCCCGGACCCACCACCGGGTTACGGGGCGATGTGCCATAGGTCGTGCTGCGTGAGAACGCGTCGGTGTTGAACCAGCGGGTGGGTGTTCGGTTGTCAATCACGGGCTTCTGCCCCGCCACCGCGTTCGGCCGCGGCCAGAGCGCGTCGGCGTTCCAAGTGTCGCCGCTTTGCACCACGTTGAATGGGAACCCACTGGCGAGCGAGACGATGCCTCCCACGGACCAGCCCCCTGCGATCAGGTCCCCCGCGCCGTTGAGTTGCTTCGCAAAGGGCAGATCCCACACGTAGCTCACAATCAGGCGCTGCCGCTGATCGAGAACGCTCGAGGCGCGCTCGGCCTTGCCTCGGTTGCGCGGGTTCTGGCAGTTGCAGCCGCCCGCGTTGATCGTCTCGGCCGCGTCGTCAATCAGGTGCGACCAGGTGTAAGCCGCCGACAGGCTCAGACCTTTCGAGAAGCGATGCTCGTAGCGGCTCTGCAGCGAGTGGAAAATCGTGTTGGTGTCCGGTGCGATCAGCCGTATGCGTGCGTACCCCTGATACGGCCGGCGGGACTGAATGTCGCCCGAGCCCGGCTCCGGCTGATTGAAGTTCTGCAAGCTGGTGTCGACGTGCGTGCCTTTGCTGGCCATCCACCCGGCCTCGATTACGTCATTGCTAGTGAGCTCGTGAGAAAGCTGCAGGTTGAAGTTCTGCACGTAGGCGTTGCGCCGTTTTCGGTCCGGCGGAATCGATACCACGTTGAAGATCGGCGCCGCCGGATAGATCTCGCGCGGCACGGGATTCTGAATCGTCGCCAGCGGGTTGGTGGCCGGGTTGATTACGGTCAGGCTGCCTCCGGCCGGCGGATTCAGTTGCAGGATGTTCATGTTATCGAACTGGGCAACGCTATAAAAGATCCCATAGCCGCCTCGAACCACGGTCCGGCGCGGCATCCGGTACGCGAATCCGATGCGCGGAGCGAAATCGTGATACTCACCCAGGTACAGATCCGCGACCTGGCCCGGGTTCGGCCAAAGCACCGGACCCTTGGGATCGAGATCGAAACGCAGCGTGCGGCTGACGCCGTTGATTTCATGCGGCTGGCCGGGTATGTCCCAGCGCACCCCAAGATTCAGCGTCAGGTTGGGGGTAGCTTTCCAGTCATCCTGAAGATAGAGCGCGTAGCGCCACTGGCGCACTTTCGATATTGGCACACCCTCAGGCGTGAGCGTCGTGCGCGGGTAGCCAAGCATGAACGCCGCCGCGGAGTAGCCGCTGATGTCGCCGGTGAAAGTAATGTTGCCGAATGGCCAGTTGTTTGTGGTTGCGTCGTCCATGAGCCGGCGCACGTCGACTCCGAACTTCAGGGCATGGGGAGCGCGGATCAGGCTCACGTTATCGACAAACTGATACGTGCGGCTGTTATCCAGGTTGGAGGACGCCTGGCTGTCACCCATGCCGAGGAAGCCGTCGATGTTGATCACCGGGAAGCCCTGCTCGTCGCGCCGCAGAGGCCGGCCGTCTGGCCCGCCGACCTTGAGGCCCATGATGCCCAGCGAGTCAATCGTGAAGTCCGAGTTGGTGCGCGGGCTAAGCTTGGCCACGTTGCCGCGGATCCAGCCGAAACGCGCTTCGTTGAGAAGCTTCGGGCTAAAGGTGTGGACGTGTTGCACAGCCAGGCTGGTGTTCGGGAACGTCGCGTCGTAACGGAAGTTCGGGTTCAAATCGATATTCGGGAAGTCGCGGCGCGAATAGACGTAGTGAAAGAACACCTGGTCGTGGTCGCTGAAGTAGTGTCGAGTCGCGTCAATCCCTGATCCATTGTCAGCCTGCCGACCGTGACGCCGGAATAGTTGACCGGGCCCGCCGTGTTCGGCGGCGGCGTGTACGTATTGATCAGGTTCAGGGAGACCGGATTCAGGCGGCTGAGCGGAATTACGTTGCCGGAGAAGGGATCGTTGCCGATCGGGTCGCGGATGACGCCGGAGAAGGCCGAGAAATCACCCTGTCGCTGGGCCGGCGTGAAAACAATGTTGGTGCTGGCGGATTCGCGGGACGCGCGGGCGGCTTCGTAATCGACCATGAAGAAGGTACGGTCGCGCCGAATGGGGCCGCTGACCACAGCTCCGAATTGGTTGCGCCGCAACACGTCCTTGGGAAACGGCTCGGGCCGGAAATAGCCGCGTGCGTCGAGGTGGTCGTTGCGCAGAAACTCGAACAAAGTGCCGTGGAACTGGTTGGTTCCGGACCGGAGCTGCACATTCACGTTCGGTCCCGCGTTGCCACCGTATTCGGCCGAGTAGTTTCCGCTCTGCACCTTGAATTCCTGGACCGCTTCGATCGAAGGATACAGGTTGATGTAATTGGAGCGGTTGTTGACCATGGTGATGCCATCCAGGTTCACTTGCTCCCAGGCGTCGCGCGCGCCGTTGGCGATGATGCGTGAACCGCCGGTCGACGTCGTAAACAGATTGGCTTCGCTGATGCGCACGCCGGGCGTGAGCTGCGCGAGTTGTGTGAACGTGCGGCCGTTGAGCGGCAGATTGACCACGCGCTCGTGGCCGACCACCTCTCCCAAGGTGGCGTTCTCCGTCTGTAGGAGCGGCGCCGTGGCGCTGACTTCGAGTGTCTGCTGTACATCGCCGACTTGCAGACTGAAATCCAGCCGCGCCTGCTGATTGATCTGAATAACGATGTTGGTGGCCCTTGCGCTCCGGAACCCCGCTGCCTGCACTTCGACGCTATACTCCCCGGGGCGCCAGATACCGGACCTCATATTTGCCGTCAGCCGCGGTCGCGGTTGTCCGCTTGACGCCCGTCGCTGTTTGCGTAATAGTAACCGAGGCGTTGGCGACCACCGCGCCACTGGGATCCGTTACGATTCCAAGAATGCCTGTATCAAGCGTCTGCGCGTACAGCCCAGCCGCCATGGCCAGAAGCGGAACCAAACGTGCTTTCATGAACTGTCAGTCTCCTCCTGGCGCGAGAGTATATCAACTCCAGATCGAGAATCGCAGCGCTCGCCGAGAGACGCACATCCCTGGCGCCCCATTCCGACGGCGGGCGAAGGAAGCTGGCGGACGGCCGTCGTCGGGAGATCGAGGCACGCGGCGGGATGTACAACCAGCTTGCTAATTTGCCTGTGCAAATTTTCCTGTTTTGCGCTGGGGGCGATCAACTCGGTGGGAGCTAGCCACCTTCGCGGCGGAAACGGAGCTTCGTCATGCGTCACGTGCGCCGCCTTGTTTGGTGACGATCGAAGCGACTTCCCATTTCCGGCTAAGGTGAGGACCTTAGAAATACGTCAATTCCGCCTTATTTTAGAATTTTTTATGAAAACGCTTCATCGGCGGCTCCGATCTTGTGAAATCATCAACTTGAGCGCTGGCGGGTGAAATTTTTGGTACACTTTTGAACGTTTGGACACGCGTCATTATCCCCTCAATCGAAACCATACTACCGGAGCGACTAGGGCTCAGTGGCCCGTGCATACTTGCTAGCGCGGCAGAAGCCTGTTGCCCGAACGTTTACTGTTTCCCCTTTGATTTTTCGCCTGTTATACCCCTGATCTACCAGATCGAAGATTCCAAGGGATTCCGGTCTTTCGAACCTTGCCTGATTAACCGCCTGTTTTACAGGGCGAAACTCCACACCTCCCGAACCAAGGTGGAGTAGAGTGGAATCGAGGCCACTATGACAACTCCCACTCATGTCGAAAATCCGTTGAAAGAGCTGGCCCGATACGGACAGTCCATTTGGTTTGATTACATCCGCCGCAGCCTGATCACCAGCGGCGAGCTGGCGCGGCTGGTTGAAGAGGACGGCCTGACCGGTATCACTTCCAATCCCGCAATCTTCGAAAAAGCGATCTCCGGCAGCAACGAGTACAGCGACCTGCTGGAGGAGCTGCAACGGCAGAAGGATCTGGATACCAAGGCCATCTATGAGCGGCTCGCTGTTCGCGACATTCAGGACGCGGCAGACGTGCTGCGGCCGGTTTATGACCGGACACGCGGCCGCGACGGCTTCGTGAGCCTGGAAGTTTCGCCATTTCTGGCGAACGAGACGAAGGCGACGATCGAGGAAGCGCGGCGCTTATGGCGCGCCGTGGGCCGGCCAAACGTCATGATCAAGGTGCCGGGCACGGACGCCGGGTTGCCCGCCATCGAACAGTTGATCAGCGAGGGCATCAACGTGAACATCACGCTCTTGTTCTCGCAGGAAGTGTACGAGCAGGTGGCCATGGCCTACATCCGCGGCCTCGAGAAATGCGCGGATCCCGCTCGCGTGGCAAGCGTCGCCAGCTTTTTCGTCAGCCGCATCGACAGCGCCGTGGACGCGCAGATTGACGCACGGCTGCCGAAAGCGACGCCGGCGGAGCGTGACCTTTTGGAATCGATCCGTAGCAGCGTGGCGATCGCCAACGCCAAGCTCGCCTATCAACGGTATCTCGCGATCTTCTCCGGCCCACGCTGGGAGGCGTTGGAGTCCCGGGGGGCGCGGACCCAGCGCGTGCTCTGGGCGAGCACGTCCACTAAGAATCCTAAGCTGCGCGACGTGCTGTACGTCGAGGAGCTGATCGGCCCCGATACGATTAACACGATCCCTCCCGCGACGTTTGAGGCCTTCCGCGATCACGGCGAGGCGCGCCCATCGCTCGAATCGGGCATCGAGGAAGCGCGCGAGGTGATGAAGCGCCTGGAAGCGGCCGGAATCTCGATGCAAGAGGTCACCGCCAATCTGGTGAAGCAGGGCATCAAGCTCTTCGCGGAGCCATTCGACAAGTTACTTAACATCTTAGATCCGAAATGCAAGCTTCCACTCGGCCCGGTGAATCAGATGAGTTACGCTCTGACGTCCGGTCAGACCGCTGCGGTGCAGGCGGCCGTCGAGGATTGGCGGGTCGCCGGCAAAGTGCGCCGTCTGTGGGCGCGCGATGCGTCATTGTGGACCGGCTCCGACGAGAGCCAGTGGCTCGGCTGGATGGGCATTACCGAGGATCAGCTCGCGCATCGTCAAAGATTCGACCAGATCGCCGCGGAAGCGAAGGCCGCAGGATTTGCGCACGCGCTGCTGCTCGGCATGGGCGGCTCGAGCTTGTGCCCCGAAGTGTTGAAGCTTTCTTTTCCAAAGATCGAAGGCTTCCCTGAGCTGCACGTGCTCGATTCCACTGACCCCGCGCAGATCCGGGCGATCGAAAAGAAAATCGATCCGGCCCGGACGCTGTTCATCGTTTCGAGCAAGTCGGGCTCGACGCTCGAGCCGAATATCTTCAAGCAATATTTCTTCGAACGCGCCGGCCGCGACGGCAGCCGCTTTTACGCCATCACCGATCCGGGCTCGAAGATGCAGCAGATGGCCGAGCGCGACGGTTTTCGCAAAGTCTTTTTCGGGATACCGAGCATCGGCGGGCGCTACTCCGCGCTCTCGAACTTCGGCATGGTGCCGGCAGCAATCATGGGCATCGACGCGCCGAAGTTTCTGGACGCGGCGGATGCGATGGCGCTCTCATGCTCGTCCTGCATGCCCGTGGAGAAAAATCCGGGCGTGCTGTTGGGCATCCTGCTCGGCACGCTGGCGCAAAGCGGGCGAGATAAGGTTACGATCATCGCCTCACCGGGGATTTACGATCTGGGCGCGTGGCTCGAGCAATTGCTGGCCGAATCGACGGGCAAGGATGGGAAGGGGCTGATCCCGGTGGATCGCGAGCCACTTGGATCTCCGGACGTCTACGGCAACGATCGAGTGTTTGTGTACGAGCGGCTCGAATCGGCGCCCGATCCAGCGCAAGATCGTGGCGTTGAGGCGCTGGCCTCGGCCGGGCATCCAGTGATCAGGATCGCGGTGAGCAATATCTACGACCTTGGCCAGGAGTTCTTTCGCTGGGAGATAGCCGTGGCGGTGGCCGGCTCCATTCTCGGGATAAACCCGTTCAATCAACCGGACGTGGAAGCAAGCAAGATCGCCACCCGCGAGCTGACCGCGGAGTTCGAAGCGAAGGGCTCGTTGCCGAAGGAAACATCCGTGTTCGAAGAGGACGGCATCAAGCTCTTCGGCGCAGTGAAAGGCCGAACGCTGGCCGATTGCCTTCGCGGACACTTGGGGACTTTGCGTGCGGGCGATTATTTCGCGCTACTGGCCTACATAGAGATGAACCAGGCGCACGAGGACGCGCTGCAATCGGTGCGGAAGCGTGTGCGCGACGCGAAGCGAGCGGCGACGTGCCTCGGCTTCGGGCCTCGCTTCCTGCATTCGACGGGGCAAGCGTACAAGGGAGGACCCAACACGGGCGTGTTCTTGCAGATTACGGCCGATGACGCCGAGGACCTGCAGGTTCCAGGGCAGAAGTACACGTTTGGCGTGGTAAAGGCGGCGCAGGCGAGGGGCGATCTTGCGGTGCTGCTGGAGCGCGGCCGCCGCGCGGTGCGTGTGCATCTGGGAGCGGACGTGCACGCCGGTTTGGGAAAACTGGCCGAGGCGATGGGGCGCGCGTTACAATAGTGCTCGCCAATATCCTGACGGGCCTGGAGGTCCGTCCCAACAGGGCCGGTAGCTCAGTTGGTAGAGCATCGCACTTTTAATGCGGTGGTCGCGGGTTCGATTCCCGCCCGGCTCACCAAGATTCCAAAGCACTTCAATTGATGCTTCTTACCTGCCTGTCACCAGATTCTCTGCGTGGCGATGCCTTCATTCCCGCACGGAGGAATCGGCCTACCAGAAATGAACGGCCAGCACTTTGGGCGGGCCGGCAGTCCCCGACATTACCGTGACGGACAGAACCACCTGCATGTTCTTCCGATACCAGTCGCGGGGCGCAGTTTTCAACGCCGCGTCGAAGTACGCCGGGTCGCTGAGCAGCTCGCCCGCGGCTACGGTACCAAACTGCGTGATTCCGGCGACAATCACGACCGTCTGCTCCGTGGTCGCGTTCCGGACTCGCGTTACGATCGCGTAATCGGTCGGGATTCTGGGATACGGCCACGCGTTGGCGACTGTCCAGACGTTGTTCCGCGGGTCCTGCCGGTCCCGCACCATTGAAGTCCCCGCCTTCGAATCATGCTCGAAATAAAAACGAAGTTCGCCCGCCAAGGCCAGGGTCCAATCGTTGTTGAAAGCGCCGATGAGAACACACGGCTTACCCCGCAAATCGGCGAGCGATACGGTGCGGCCGCCGCGAAGCCGCACTTTTCTTCCTTTTTGCGCGAATAGATCCGAAATACGCACGAATGCTTGCGCATCATCGATGCTGATGTAGCGCTCCCAGGTAGGCACTACGTCCTCGAACGGAACGATCGGCGTTGGCGCGGGGAAGGTCTGGCCACCCGGGTGTTCGGTGAACCATGCATCGAGCGCGGCCTGCGTTCCGGTGTTGTAATTGTAAGTCTTGGGCTGGCCAATGCAGAT
>QHXU01000207.1:10817-15155 GCA_003223065.1 Acidobacteriota bacterium
CAGCCCGATCGCAATTGCGAGTGGAAGCAGCCCAATCGCAATGATCCCGAGCCCTCCGAGACTCAGTCGCCTGCGCCGAGCAGGCGAGCCTGTCTCAGGGGAACTCGCGCGTAAAAGGGTAGAGTCGTTCGTCGCTGACCGAGCCTCCGGTATATACGAGCCGGCTGGCCGCGCGAACATGGCTTCGCTGGGCGCATCGGGCCAGCGGGTTGCGACCACCTCCGCACCGTCCCGGCCATTCACTTGTTGAAAAATGAACTTCGGAGCGTACTGGCCTTGAGGGATCTCGATGCGGACCTGATGGTCTGCTCCCTCTGAATCGTAGTACTCGCGCAAGCGCCGTCTAAGCTTGTGTACCTCGACGCGAGCAGATCAAAGAGTACAATATCGCCGTCGAGGCGCTCGGCCGCCCAACTGATTTCGATCAAAAGAAAGACTCCATTGTTCGGTGGCGCCTTCAAAGTACTTGGAGCAAATATACGTGAGCAACTGTGCCAGGGCCGGGGCACGGTCGAGAATCCCAGAAGACAATACGGAACGGAGCTCTGACTTCTCCTGTTCAAAAGCAGCAATTGGAGGCATGTGGAGGCCCCTCTTGGCGTTAACACTCTATCACGAATTCGTTAACGCAGCTGTAAACAAAGCATCTTACGGAACTAACCCCATTAGCCTTGTCGGACCTTTGAAGGGCGGGTATCATTGTCACAGTTTAGGTGCGGCTTCGCGCGCCTAACAGCGGTTTGTTGGGGGGTGCCATGTTCGCAAATCGTCTCCTGAGATGGTTTCTCTGTCTTGTCTGCCTGCTCGGCTTCGCTTCGGTATGCGTCGGCCAAGTGACCTCGGGTTCCATTGCCGGTGTGGTGAAGGATTCCTCGGGCGCGTTGATTCCGAAAGCCAAGGTGACGATCACAAGCCAGGAGCAAGGGTTCAGCCGTACTCTGTTTACCGGCTCGGACGGCAGTTTTTTTGCCGACCCGTTGCAACCGGCGACATTCATCGTCACCGTAGAAGTACAAGGCTTCAAGAAGTATGTGAAGAAAGACGTCAAGCTCTTCGCGAATGACCACCTTGCCCTCGGTGATATCACGCTGGAAGTTGGCGGTACCGCTGAGACCATCACGGTTGAAGCGTCGGCGGTTCAGCTACAGACTGAAAATGCGATGCGTTCCGGAGTGCTTACCGGTTCGCAGACCGTCAACCTCGCCTTGAATGGCCGCAACTATCTGGACCTCATCAAGACCGTTCCGGGGATCGTCAGCGACTTCAATGGTGAAGTTGCTGGACCAGGCGGAATCGGAAGCATCTACGCAAACGGCCAGCGCGGCGACCAAAACAACGTTGAACTGGACGGCGTCGGAAACATCGACACCGGCTCGAACGGAACGCAACACACCAGCTTGAACGTGGATGCAGTGGCTGAATTCCGTGTCATTACCAACAGCGAGTCTGCGGAATTCGGACGCTCCGTGGGCGCGGCGGTGAATATTATTACCAAGAGCGGAAGCCGGGACTTTCATGGCACCGGATACTGGTTCCACCGCAACGAAGGCCTCAATGCCGACAGTTGGACGAATAACGCTCAGGGTATTCCGCGCAACAAGTACCGCTATAACTACCAGGGCTACAACTTAAGCGGCCCGGTCTACATTCCCGGCCATTTCAATAAGGACAAGCAGAAGCTGTTCTTCTTCTTCGGCCAGGAATGGCAGCGTCAATTAGTTCCCAACAGCCAGCACAATGTGACGGTGCCGACCCCGGCGGAGCGCGCGGGCGACTTTTCGCTCACGCACGACGGCTCGGGCAACCCGGTCATCATCACCGATCCCACAACGGGCATGCCTTTCCCTAGCAATAAGATCCCGACTGGCCGGCAAGATGCGAACGGGATAAAGATCCTGATCTTCTATCCGCAGCCGAACGTTACCGGGCATCCCGATTACAACTACACTTCACAGGTGTCGAGCGGCTATCCGCGACGCCAGGAAGTGTACCGCGGCGACTGGAACATTAATGACAAATGGCGATTCTTTGCCCGCGTGGTGAAGGATACCGACTTGCAGATCATGCCCTACGGGCAATGGAATGCGAGCTATAACATTCCGTTTGGCACGTTGGCGTTCGGTCAGCCGGGCTACTCCACGGTCGCGAACGTAACCACTGTGATCAACCCGACGTTGACCAACGAGTTGGTGTTCGGCTTCAGCCACAACTACCTGACGGAATTTCCGACTTCGGACGTGTTCAGCAGCACGAAGCTTGGCTTGAACTTCCCGCTGCCGTTCCCCAAGGCATCGCCGATGGACCTGATTCCGAACTTCCACTATAACGTTCCCAACTCGCCCACCACCGACTTCGCCGGAACGCCTTTCATCAACTACAACAACACAATGGAATGGCACGACAACATGAGCAAGGTGATTAATTCCCATCGCCTGAAAGCCGGCATTTACTGGCAGCGCAGCGCTAAGGACCAGACCGCGACGGTTCCCGCCAATGCCACTATCGATTTCAGCCGCAACGCCAGCAACCCCGGCGACACGAACTGGGCATTTTCAAACGCGCTGATCGGCAATTTCAACACCTTCCAGCAAGCAAACCACGTTCTGAACGGGCAATACCGCTATAACAACGTGGAATGGTTCGTGCTGGATTCCTGGAAAGCTACGCCGAAACTCACGATTGAGTACGGGCTGCGCTTTTACATTGTCCAGCCGCAGTACGACCAGGTGCTGCAGACATCGAGCTTCAATCCGTCACTGTTCGATCCCAAGCAGACGGCCGTGCTATACGGCAAGAACGCAGCGGGGTTGGCCGTCAATCCGCTAACCGGCCAAACGGCTCCAGCGGCGTTTATTGCCGCACCCTAGTGACGGGAACCGGCGCCACGACGAACGGGCTCTACACGAATGGTATCGCGCAAGCCGGCAAAGGCTATCCGCAGGGCTTGATCGATAGCCGCGGCATCCAATGGGGACCGCGCTTCGGCTTCGCATACAACATATTCCCCAAAACCGTGATCCGCGGCGGCGGCGGCGTATTCTACGACCGCCTAGAGGGCAACCCGATATTCGATCAACTCGGGAACCCGCCGGGGACCAGCCAACCGACCATATATTACGGCAACATCGAGACGGCGGCCAGCACGCCAGGCGTCTTTTTCCCCGCGACTCTGCACGGATTCGACAAACACGGCCAAGTTCCCACTACGTATAATTACAATTTCAGCATCCAGCAGGAACTTCCGCACCGGTTCCTTTTGGATCTTGCGTATGTCGGCTCGATGAGCAACCACTTGGTATATACGATGAACTTGAACGGCGCGCCATTCGGCAGCGCGTGGTTGCCTCAGAATCAGGACCCGTCCAAGACGCCGAAGTTCGACGGCACGACTACGCTTCCGACGAACCTCTTCAGACCGTACCTGGGCTATGGCGATATTCTCATGTACTCCTTCGGCGCGAATTCGAACTACAATGCTTTTCAAGCGAGTTTGAACCGCCGCCTGTCGTCCAATTTCCAGATCGGCTTCGCTTATACGTGGTCGAAGGCCATGGGCGTTGCGCAAAGTAACACCGATTCTCTGAACCCGCTCAACATCAAGAATGCGAATTACGGTCCCCTGTCCTTCGATCACACGCACGTCGCGGTGCTGAATTACATCTACGACGTTCCCAAACTAGCGAAACCGGGCAATTTCCTGGGCAACGTGATCGGGCGCGCCGTCTTCAACAATTGGGTGCTCTCCGGTATCACGACCTTCGAAACCGGGTACCCGACGACCTTAAGCTACAGCATTAACAATATCAGCAGCACGAGCCTATTCACCACGGGCACGTCGACATGGGGTCCACGAGTCGTGATCCAGGGCGATCCGACTCAGGGCGGCGGCTCGACCTATGAGTTCATCAACCCGGCCGTGTTCCATCCCGCGCAGGTGGGCAGTGTCGGCATGGACTCGGGCGTGCGCAACATTCGCGAGCCGGGCTGGCAGAACTGGGACATCTCCGTCTTCAAGGAGTTCCCGTTCTGGAAGGAAGGCAATAAGATCCAACTCCGCCTCGAGATGTTCAATGCATGGAACCATGCGGAGTTTAATGGTTTCAACAACACGATCAACTTCGCTTCGATCGCCCCGAATGCAGCGATCACCAACCTGTCGAAACAGCTCGGCGGTCCGCAGCAGTTTGGGTTTGGCGCTCTGAATTCAGTTCGCAGCCCGCGCATTATCCAACTCGCAACCAAGATCTACTTCTGACAATCCGGCGGGACAGGCGATCGGTTCTCGCCGCCTGTCCATCTCGGCCTCAGGTTGTATCCTGGAAGTCGGTTACATGCGTT
>QHXU01000208.1 GCA_003223065.1 Acidobacteriota bacterium
ATGAAATCCGCGCCTTCGTTCGACAGCAAAAGGAAGCTGGCGCGGATCTGATCAAGATCTTCGCCTCAGGCGGTATGCTCCAGGGCGGGATGACGCTTTCACAGGCGCAGCTGAATGCGGCCTGTGATGAAGCAAGGAAACAGGGTCTGCGGACCCTGGTGCATGCCTACAGAGACGCCGTGCGCGCGGCCACGCTTGCCGGGTGCACGCAAATAGAGCATGGCCTGGGCGCGTCGGACGATGACTTGAAACTGATGGCCGAAAAGGGGACCTATTTTGATCCGCAGGACGGGCTGCTGATTGAAACCTATCTGGGAAACAAGGACAAGTACCTTGGTACACCCTTTTTCAACGAGGAGACCTTTGCCGGTTTGGCGAAAGCCCTGCCGTTGCACCACGAACTGATGCGTCGGGCGGTTAGCATTCCGGGCCTCAAGATAGTGTTCGGCACGGACGCGGCGCCCGGTTCACACGGTCTCAATGCCGAGGAGTTCATTCACCGCGTGCGCGACGGCATCCTTCCGATGACAGCGATCGTTTCGGCCAACTCAGTGGCGGCGGAAGCGCTTGGCATGGTCGATCAGCTCGGCGCGATTGTGCCAGGCCTGCAGTTTCATCACAAAGGCAACGCGCCGGACGGCCGTGATGTCTTTCGACGGCGATCCGTTGAAAGACATCACGGCCGTCCGGCGCGTTGCCTTTGTGATGAAAGGCGGCATCGTTTACAAGAATGCCGCTCGCCGCTCAATTGCTGGTTATGGTGGAGTCCGGCCTTAATGGGATTGCTTAACGGCTACTTCAGGTCGGCAAGAACGGCCGCAACTGTCTCATACTCGGCCGCGCCGCAAAGTGGAAGATCGGAAAACGGACGTTAAGGGAGTTGCTAGATTGAGACACGCGTCGGAGATCACCGGCCACCACGCGCAGCAGCAAGTTGTGAGCAAGAACGATGGCGTTACGGGCTTCCGACCGTTGCGAACCGTCCTTAACCGCACGTTGGAGCGGCGGACTTTCAGCTCAGGACACTCGGTGAATGAGTGTAGAATATTGGCTTGATTGCAATCCACAAAGTGGTAAGGTTCTTATGCGCCACCGTTCTGATGGCCTCAATCATCGGTCCCGCGGCGCAGGTCCAGCCGGCCCACCGCACAGTCGTCGTGATCAGCCTCGACGGATTTCCAGCCTACGCCTTGGAGGACCCCAAAACCCCGGTCCCCACGTTGCGCAGGCTAATCATTCAAGGCGCCATGGCCCGCCGCATGATTACCGTCAACCCGACTGTGACCTGGCCCAACCATACGGCCATTGTCACCGGCGTCGGCGCCTCCCGCCATGGGCTGATCGTCAATGGCGCTCTAACCCGTACCGGCGCATGGCCGCCAATAAAGGTCGAGCCTTGGCTTCCCAAGGAAAAGATGGTCCATGCTCCGACGGTCTACGACTTGGCCTACCGTGCGGGGCTAACCACAGCGCAGGTAGACTGGGTAGCCATCAAGAGCGCGCCTACGATTACCTGGGAGTTCCCCGAAGTACCCGCTGCCGATGGAGCGATTGAACGGGAGATGGTCGCTCGTGGCTTGCTGGATAACGATTCGATCCAGCAATTCGGCAAACTGAACATCCTCCGCCGGGATGAGATCTGGACCGACGCAGCTATCGACATTATCCGTGAACACAAGCCCAACCTACTGCTGTTCCACCTGCTCTCGCTCGATTCCGTGCACCATACTTATGGTCCAGGCAGTCTCGCCGCGACCGCCGCAATGGCATTTCTCGATGGCTGCGTGGCCCGCCTTCTCGATGCGGTCCGCTCCGCGGGGCTGGAAAATCAAACGACGCTGATCGTGGTGTCCGATCACGGCTTCAAACAGGTGAAAAATCAGATCAACATCAACGCCGCCATTGCGGAGGCCGGGCTGTCCGGCAAGGCGTACGCACTTCCCGAGGGGGGATTCGCGTTGATATACGTCAAGCCGGAGGACGCCCCTGAAACGGTTAAGGCTCTGCATAATACACTCGCGTCCATTGAGGGCGTCGAGGTTGCCGGTCCGGAACGCTATGCCGCCCTGGGATTGCCCGACCCCGCAAAAGATCAACAGATGGCGGATCTATTTCTGTTCGCCAAACCAGGATTTTCCTTTGCCGCAACCAAGGGCGGCGCGGTCAGTGTACAGGTAGTCTCCACGTCCGGATCTCATGGATACGTGAACTCCGATCCGGAAATGGATGCGATCTTCATCGCCAGCGGAGCGGGTATCCGCGCGAATTATGTTACCGAGCGCGTTCGCAATACGGACGTTGCGCCCACGATTGCCGCGCTGCTCGGACTCCGGATGCCTACCGACATCCAGGGCCGCGTAATCTCTGAAATCCTGTTGAAATAAACAGCCGCCCGTCGCTGGGACCTATTCGCGAGCGATGGTCAGAAGACCGTCTCAGGCTCATTTGCAGGTTGCGCCCCGGCGCCGCCGAAGAGTGGTGCCAAAGTCGCGGCTGGAAGCCGAAACGCTGCGATTATTGAACTGTGCATGGTTGAAGACATTGAAAGCGTCGGCGCGGAACGTTAGAAGGGCTGATCGCCGTGGCGGTTCCAGCCCGGAAAGCACGTCCCATGTTTGTCATATCTGACAACCGCCTGCACCTACCGCCGGGCGATGGCATTCTATAGTAGACTGACTACACAATGATTCAAAAGCCGGCCACCCGCGTAGAGTTTCTTCAAGGTACTCTCGATCTCCTGATCCTTCGCACACTGCTCGCTGGAGCTTCCCACGGGCACGCGATCGCCAAGCACATTCAAAGGACATCAGAAGATCTGCTCCAAGTGGAGACTGGATCTCTGTATCCGGCGCTGCACCGCTTGGAGGCGAAAGGGTGGATTTCGGCATCCTGGGAACTGTCCGACAAGGGCAAGAGGGCAAAATGCTATCACCTCACGGCCCTGGGGCGGAAAAAGCTCGTAACCGAGCAATCGAAATGGAAGGCGTTCGCGCGGGCGATGGGCTTGATCTTGAATCCGGTAATCGAGGAGGGACAATGAACTCGTTCTTTCGCAAGCTGAGCTGGCTGGCGCAGAGGCGCCGCAAAGACGACGAATTGCGTGAGGAGCTGCAGTTTCATCTGGATGCGGAAGCCGAGCAGCAGGGTCTACCAGAGCAGGAAGCCCGTTACGCAGCGCGGCGAGAGCTTGGAAACCTCACGCGTTTGCGGGAAGAAACGCGATCGGCGTGGGGATGGACGACGCTGGAGCAATTCGCGCAGGACTTGCGGTACGCCTTTCGGACCATGGGCGCGAATAAACTGTTTTCTCTGCTCGCGATCCTCTCCCTGGCGCTCGGCATCGGAGCGAACACCGCGATCTATAGCTTCATGGACGCGATTCTGCTGCGGTCGCTGCCGGTATCGGATCCCGGGTCTCTGGCATTGATGAACTGGCGCGCGAAGCAGGTCCGCTGGGGCACTTTCGTGCTGCACTCGATTAATGGCGGCTGGTACGACGACCCGGATGGGGGCGCCACATCGGGCATCTTTCCCTTTCCCGCGTTCGAATTGTTTCAGAAGGCCGACTCTGCGTTTTCGGCCGTGTTCGCATACCGGCGGGCGCGACGTTTAAATGTAGCCGTCAAGGGGCAGGCCTACCTTGCCAGCGCCGAATATGTTTCGGGCGATTATTTTCGCGGTCTGGCGGTTCCTCCGGACGCTGGGCGCTTAATTATTCCCGACGACGACCGGGTGGGTGCGCCACCGGTAGCCGTGGTCAGCTTCGCGTTCAGCCAAAGAAGTTTCGGAGGGCCGGCCAACGCCGCGGGTCAGTCGGTTCTCATCAACAACGTTCCGTTCGTGATTGCCGGAGTGACGCCGCCGGGGTTTTTCGGGGTCGATCCGGCGGCCGCTCCGGATGTCTTTCTTCCGTTGCATTTGGACCTGTTGGTGGAGTCTGCAAGCCAATACGGCACCAAAGCGGAAGAGTATCTCGATAAGAATTTTTACTGGATTGAAGTGATGGGGCGGCTGCGTCCGGGCGTGAGCTTGACGCAAGCCCAGGCGACGCTCGCGCCGGCGTTCGCGAACTGGGTCGCCGGCACGGCCAGCACGGACGTCGAGCGCGCGAATCTCCCGTGGCTGGTGCTGAAGCCTGGGGCCGCGGGGCTCGAAAGCCTGCGGCGGCGATATTCCAGGCCGCTTTACGTGCTGATGGCGCTGGTGGGATTGATTCTCGCCATCGCGTGCGCCAACGTCGCCAGTCTGCTGCTGGCGCGCGCCGCGGCGAGAAGACGTGAAATAGCCCTGCGCTTGAGCGTGGGCGCCGGCCGGTTTCGCGTGGTGCGGCAGCTTCTCACCGAGAGCGTGCTATTGGCTTCGCTGGGCGGAGTCGTGGGCATCGGGTTCGCGGTCTGGGGAATGCGTTTCCTGACTCTGCTCCTGGCGAACGGGAATGCAGATTTCACATTGCACGCCGAGTTGAACTGGCACGTGCTAGGCGTGGCAGTCGCGCTCTCGCTTCTGACGGGAGTGCTATTCGGGCTAGCTCCAGCGGTGCAGGCGACGCGCTTGGACGTTATCTCGGCGATGAAGGAAACCCGAGCCGGGCAGCAGGCCGCACGGCATCCTTCGTGGCGCATCAGCTTGAGCCATGTCCTGGTCGTGGGGCAAATCGCGATCTCGCTGCTGATGCTGGTCGCGGCGGCACTCTTTGTGCGGACGCTGACCAATCTGCAATCGATCGACGTAGGGTTCAACCGCGAAAACCTGCTGCTCTTCAATCTGAATGCACACCAGGCGGGGCGCCAGTCTGCCGAAATTGCCGGCTTCTACGGCGATTTGTTGAAACAGTTCAAAAGCATCCCCGGTGTGCGGGAGGCGAGCCTGTCGAATCATTCCCTGATCAACGCCGGATTCGGCCTGGGCCATTCGATCCCCGGCAAAAAGCCGAATCCTGCAGACCGGATGCTCGTTATCGGTCCTTCGTTTTTCAAAACGATGCAGATTCCAATGGTCGCCGGCCGCGAAATCGATGAGCGCGACCTGCCCGGCTCGCAGCCGGTCGCGGTCATCAGCGAGCAGTTCGCGAAGGTAAACTTCGGCAGTGAGAACCCTATCGGACGCCACGTTATTCTTTCGGGAAGGCGCGATCATCCTGAGACTTCGCGCGACTTGCTGATCGTCGGGATCGCGACGAATGCGCGCTATGGAGGCTTGAAACGCGAGGTTCCTCCGGTTTTGTACATCCCGTACAACCAAGGCTTCCCGCAACCGGAGGAGATGGTCTTCGAACTGCGCACTGCGGGCGATCCGCTGGCGTACGTCAACACCGTGCGGGAGATCGTCCGCCAGGCAGACACGCGCGTGCCACTCTCGAACGTTAGAACGCAAGTAGCGGAAATCGATCAGACCATCAACCAGGAGATCATCTTCGCCGAGCTGTGCACGGCCTTCGCGATCCTCGCGCTGGTGATCGCCTGTGTTGGTCTCTACGGGACTGTCTCCTATAACGTCGAACGCCGCACCGGCGAAATCGGCATCCGCATGGCGCTCGGAGCTAAACGCGCTCGCGTTGTGCGCATGATTCTAGTTCAGGTCTTGGCGCTTGCGGCAGTCGGGCTAGTCATCGGCGTGTCCGTGGCTTTCGGCGCTTCGAAACTTGTGGCGTCCTTCCTCTTCGGAATGAAACCCAATGATCCGATTGCTATCACCGCGGCCGTGGTGATCCTGCTCGCCGCCGCCGCACTGGCTGGCTACGCTCCCGCGCGAAGAGCGTCGCGAATCGATCCGATGGTTGCGCTGCGCCACGAGTAGTCGATACCTCGATGATTGAAGCGACTATAGGTGTTAGTGGCAATCTGAAATTGGCCCGTCCTTAGTCCGCAAGAAAAATCAATCCGTCTCGCTATGCAATACCCTTCTCTCGGAAAACGAGGCGCTTGGCAGATTACAAAATTCCCGCGTGGGCCGCCGGTTCGGCCTCGACATGATCAAGGAAATTCCGTCTCTAATGGGGCGCGGGGACTCGGAAGCACGGAACTGGGGCTCAACTTCACCGCGAGGAGCAGGTGGTTGAGCCGTCACACCGGCGGCCAAAGTGCGCGTCCACCCGCAAGCGTAGGTTCGGGCGTTCGGAAAAATTTCATTCGGTCGAGCTAACCAAACGGAAACTCAGACGTCGACAATTATAACGATTGTCGATATAATGACACTCGGTACAGGCAAATGGACGATCAAACCGATTCTCCGCTCCCGGGCGCGGTGTTCCACATTCTGATCGCGCTGGCCGATCGCGATCGCCACGGATATTCCATCATGCAGGATGTCGCCGCGCGAACCGGCGGCAAAGTGAAGCTCAGCCCCGGGACACTCTACAGCGCGATTCGGCGCATGCTTGAACAGGGCATGGTCGAGGAACTTTCTGAAAGTCCCGATCCTTCGAGCACCGACGAACGCCGGCGCTACTACCGCATCACGCGGCTCGGCAAACACGCCGCCACGGCCGAAGTTGCGCGCCTGAGCGCTCTCGTAAAGCAAGCGCGCGCGGCGGGTCTGGCGCCGAACGCGTGACCAGAGGAAACCGTGAGAGAGCGCGCAGCGAATCCAACCGGCCGGCCGGGTGACCACGTCACACTTCAAAAAACGGTCTATCGAGCGCTGCTCTATTGCTATCCCGCCGCGTTCCGCCACGAATTCGGCGATCAGATGCTCGCGATGTTCGCCGAGCAGCTTTACAATGCCCGCCAATCCGGAAATTTTGGCGAGCAGCTCGCCATCTGGATGCGCGCGGCATCGGACGCGTTAACCATCGCACCCAAGGAGCACTTTCACGTGATTCATCAGGACCTGCGTTACGCCTTACGATTGATGGCGGCAAAACCGGCGTTCGCCGCCGTCGCGATCCTTTCGCTCGCGTTGGGCATCGGGGGGATCACCGCGATTTTCAGCCTCTGGAACGGCGTTCTCAATGCTATGCTTCCGGCCGTGTCCCACCCCGAGCAGCTCGTGATGCTCACTGATCCCGACGCATTCGGCATGTGGCACGGCCGCATGAGCTATCGCGAGGACGGCCCGCGTCCGTGGCTGACGTATGAGGAATTCGAGCAGCTGCGCGATCACGGGGACTCGTTCTCATCGCTCATGGCCTCGGAGGCCAATCTCGACTCCTTCGCCGTCCGCGTCGGTTCCGGAGATTTGGAGACCGTTGACGGCCGATTCGTCTCTGGCGGGTTTTTCGATACACTCGGCGTGCGCGCGGCTAACGGACGTTTGTTTACTCCCGATGACGATCACGTTGCCAACCCCACAGCCGTCATCAGCTTCGATTTTTGGCAGCGGCGTTTCGGCGGGCAGCCGATTGTCGGCAAGACCATCGCTTTTCGCAAAGCAACGTTGACCATCATTGGCGTCGCGCCGCGCGGATTTATCGGCGAAACCAGCGGCCAGAATCCCGATCTCTGGCTTCCGATCAGAATGCAGCCGATCATGGTGCCCCAGCAACACTGGCTGCACGACACACCGCCGATGAAGGCCATGTGGCTGCACGCGTTCGGACGGTTGAAACAGGGCGTGACCGTCGCTCAAGCCGAAGCGCAATCGAACGCGATTTTTGAAGCGGGTCTTGAGTCGTTCTACGGTCCGATGTCCGGAGAGAAGCGCCGTGATTATCTCGACCAGCGGCTTCACCTGACGCCGGCCGCCCGCGGAGCCTCCACCGCGCGCAAAGAGCTTTCAAGCTCGCTTGAAGTGCTCCTCATCGCGGTGGGCGTGCTTCTCTTGATCGCCTGCGCGAATCTGGCCAACCTCCTGCTGGCGCGCGGCGCGGCGCGCAAATCCGAAATCGCGCTGCGATTGTCGCTCGGGGCGAGCCGCGGCCGGATCGTCCGGCAACTCGTCACCGAAAGCCTCACGCTTGGCCTAGCCGGAGGCGCGGCGGGGCTCGTCCTCGCGCACTTCATCTACGGCGGTCTCATCTGGATGATCTCGCAGGCCCATGATTCCTTCGCGATGCATTTTTCGCTCGACCCGATCGTGCTCGCCTTCGGGTTCGCGGCGACGATCACGGCCGTTCTGCTGTTCAGTGTCCTGCCTTCCTTCGAGGCAACCAAGACCGGCGCGCGATTAAGCGCGCAGTCGCGCAGCGCGACCGCCTCGGCCCACGAAAAGCGCTGGGGCCGATATCTGGTGAGCCTGCAACTGGCGCTGTCGCTACCTCTTCTTGCCGGCGCGGGCTTGCTCGCACGTACGTTCTACAACATCGATCACGTCGATCTCGGATTCGCCAAAGATCACTTGATCATGCTGCGCATCGATTCGAGAGAAGGAGGGTATCAAGGCGCTCGCCGCGGAGATCTGCATCGGGAACTGTCGCGCGATCTGGCCCAAATTCCCGGTGTTCGCGCCATCACTCTTTCGCAGCTCGGCATTTTTACCGGAGGTGAGTCAAGCGATCAGATCGATGTCGAAGGATACACGCCGAAGAATGAAAAAGATCGCGGCTCCGCGACGGACGTGGTCGGTTCGAACTATTTTTCGACCGTCGGCGTGCCGTTGATTTTGGGCCGCGACATCCTTGACAGTGACCGCGACGGCCCCAAAGTCTGCGTGATTAACGAAGCTTTTGCCAAGAAATTCTTCGGAGGCCGCAATCCGATCGGCATGCACGTGACCCGGATCGGGGACAACAGCGTTCGCGACACATTCCAGGTGGTTGGCGTGGCGCGGAATTTACGCACGCATTTTCAGGAAATCCGCGGGAAAGTCGGCCCGCGTTACTTCGTCGCCGCCGCGCAATCACCCAATGCAGCCAGCAGTCCAACCTTTTTGATTCGCACCGCGACAAAGACCGGCCCTGTGGCAAGCGCCGCGCGAAAAGTGATCGAGCGATTGGATTCCGCCCTCCCGATCATGTCGGTGCAAACGCTTGAAAAGCGCATGGAATCGCTGAACGGGCAGGACCGGATCATCGCGCAGTTCGCGATTGTCTTCGCCGCAATTGCACTCGCTCTGGCCGCGATCGGATTATACGGCGTGCTTTCCTACGGAATCGCGCGCCGCAACGGCGAAATCGGAGTGCGCATCGCTCTCGGTGCGCGACCCGGGCGCGTGATTTCGATGCTTCTGCGAGAAACCTTCGGCTTGATCGCGGTGGGGCTTCTCATCGGCGCGGGTCTCGCCTACGGCGCTTCGCGTCTCATCAAGAGCCAACTCTACGGCGTGGCGGCGCAAGATCCGCTGACGTTCTTTCTCGCCGGCGCGCTGCTCCTGGCGATCGCATTTTTCGCTTCCTATCTTCCCGCGCGACGAGCCTCGAAGCTCGATCCGATGGTCACCCTTCGGCAGGAGTAGGCTGGGGCGACCTTTTCGTTTGAACGTCGGAACCTGAGGAAGCTGTGGAGCAGAAGAGCGAGTGCGGCTGATCATCCTCGTATTCTTTATCTTGG
>QHXU01000209.1 GCA_003223065.1 Acidobacteriota bacterium
CCGCTGCTGGGCGATCGGCGCGAATTTGGAATTTGGGAACTGCACCAGAAGCTGGCGGCATTCCTGTTCGGCGCGCAGCGCGTTATTCGGGTCGCGGTCCGCCTTCTCCATCTGCTTGTAATGAATCATGCAGATCTTTTCCTGTGACTCGGCCGCCTCTTCCATCGTCGGATAGAACAGGATGAAGTCCTTGTATTCCGCCTCAGCCTGCGCGAGGCCGTGCGCGCCGCCTTCCCGATACCAGCTATCCGCGACGGCGAGCTTGGCCTTGGCCAGATACTCGCTGGTGTCGTAGGTGTTGATCAACGTGTTGAGAGTCAAGCGCGCGACCTCGTACCGGCCGCGCTCGATGTCATTTATGGCCTTGTCGAATAGAACTTTGTCAGGTTGCTGCGCGTCCTTCGTGATGGGGTTCTCGTATTTTTTTCGATGAAACCCGCAAGAGGCGGCGACCAGCGCCGCAGCCAGCAACACCAGAATCTTTTTAGAACTCATATGTCTAGATCCTTATGACTATACCCGAACGGCACAAGCTTCGCGGGCGAGCTGCAGAAGTTCCTCGAACGCGGCCGCCGGATTCACAGTGTGAAAAATCGACGACCCCGTTACAATCCACTCCACACCCGCATTCACCACGTTTGCCACGTTTTCCTTGGTTACGCCGCCGTCGATTTCAATGGGAAATTGCAATCCGCGGTCCCTTTTCCGTGCCGTCAGTCGCCGCACTTTATCAAGAGCATTCGGGATAAAGCGCTGCCCGCCGAAACCCGGATTGACGCTCATCACCAGCACGTAGTCGGCGATGTCCAGCACTTCGTCGAGCATCGATACCGGCGTCGCAGGATTGATCACTACTCCGGCGCGCGCGCCTTCGCTCTGGATCATCCGCAGCGTGCGGTCCAGGTGCGGGCATGTTTCCTGATGTACCAGAACCTGGTCGGCGCCGGCTTCGATAAAGATAGGGGCGTATCGGTCCGGATCGGTGATCATCAGGTGGACATCCAGCGTCATGCGCGTGATTTTCCGCAGGGACTCGAGCACCGGCGGACCAACCGTGAAATTCGGCACAAAATGGCCGTCCATCACGTCGAAGTGGAGCATGTGGCAGCCCACGGTCTCGAGCGCGGCAATCTGTTCACCTAGACGCGCAAAGTCAGCAGCGAGAATGGACGGAAGAATCTCTACCATGAGCGGGGCTACAGCGCTACACCAATGCTAGCACAGCACTGAAAAAACCATCCCCCGCATCGCGCCCGGGGAGGCGCAGGTGTGTTTCGAGCACCGGGAGACCCGCCACAACGTCCTCATTTTCTTCGATTTCGAGCGAGCAGGTGGAATAAACCATCCGGCCTCCCGGTTTCAAGAGTTCGAGAGCCTGCTCGACCATTTTTCGTTGCCGGCGATGGAATCCCGCGAGGTCCGCGGGCTGAAGGCGCCACTTGATTTCCGGATTCCGCGCCAGAGTCCCTGTGCCCGAACAGGGCGCATCGATCAAGATGCGGTCGAATGTCTGGGAAAACGGCAACGGCTTGGCAGCATCGAGGACGACGCGCTCGACTGAGACCGGGACTTCGGCCAACCGCCGGAAGGAAATATCACAGGCGATGACCCGCGCGCCTGATGCGAGCGCTTGCACGCTCTTGTTGCCCGGCGCAGCACACAGGTCGAGCAGCGTGATGCCCGGCTCGAGCGCGAGCAACGGCACGATCGACTGGGAGCCGATATCCTGCTGGAGCCCCGTGGAGGGGTTCACATAGGTCTTGGGCTCCTCGAGCGCTTGACGGGCGATCTTCTCCGTCGCCTCCGCGCCATAGTACTGCTGCCAGCGTTCGAGCATCCAGGCGGGCACGCTTAATTCGATTGACCGGTCCGGCCATTCGATCGGCTGGCGGTTCACCTTGCGCAGCAACGCGTTGACGAATCCTGTGGCAGAGCGCTTACGCGCGCGACGAACCAGCTCGACACTCTCGTCTACCGCCGCGTGCGCGGGGATGCGGTCGAGATAGCGGAGTTGATAAATACCCATGCGCAACGCTATCCGCACCTCTTCGTCGAGCTTCGGCCGGGGACGTCCGGAGAAATGAGCAATCAAGTAATCGAGTTGAGCCTGGTAGCGGAGCGAGCCGAGCACGATCGCTTCAGCCAGCGCTGCGTCGCGCGCGTCAAGGCTCTGAGATTCATGCCGCAGCAGGTCGGACGCATGGCCGCCGCCGTGGACCCGTCTTAGAACGCGGAAAGCAACGTCGCGGGCAGGAGACACGAATTACCATCATTGCAGGTATCCCACAATCGGACGTTCGAACTTCGCTTAGAAAAGCAGCTTTAGCCCGAATTGAATCTGACGCATGTTGGCCGTCGACGCGATGGCAGTAATCGTCCCGATGGCCGTGTTGCCGACCTGCGTGTTCGGCTGAGCGTAATTGGGATGGTTTGGCAGGTTGAAAAACTCGCCGCGGAATTGCAGCTTGTATCGCTCCGCGAAATAGAAGTTTTTGAACAGCGAGAAGTCGAGGCCGCTGAAGCTCGGTCCACGAATCGTGTCGCGACCCGCGTTGCCGTACCGGTAGGAGTTATTGGGCGGCGCAACGAAGGCCGCGGTGTTGAAGTAATGATAAATGGTGCGCTGGTCCGCCGGAAGTTCTGAGGATGCGATCTGGTCCGGACGGCTCTGCCCGCCTGTGTTTACGGTCGAGGCGACCAGGTTCGACGCAAGCGAAGCGCTGGACGGCAGTCCAGTCCGGAACGAGTAAATGCCGTTCACCTGCCACCCGCCCAGCACTGCCTCGGCCACGGGGGGCATCGATGCGAGGAACATGTGCCCCTTGCCCACCGGCAGTTCGTACAGCGAGCTGATGGTCGTGGAATGCCGGAAATCGTTGGCGGCAGGCCCGCGCACGGTGCCGGCCCAGTTGTGCGTATCGAATGCAGTTGCGGCATCGTCAATCGATTTCGAGTAGGTGTAGGAACCCAGCAGCCACAGACCGCCACTCATGCGCTTTTGAAACTTCGCTTGCAAGCTGTGGTAGATCGACGACTGGCTCGAATCGCGCAACGGGATATTGGTGGCCTGCGGAGCGAGTGAGAAAAACGGCCGCCGCGGGTCGACGGCGCCGGGCCCGGGATCCGGCTGGTTCAGGTTCACGTGATTGTTGCCGAACAGATGCGTGCCTTTGGTTCCAACGTAGGCCGTTTCGAGCACGGTGTCCTTACTGAGTTGCTGCTGCACGGTGAAATTCCAGAACTGGATGTAGGCCAAGCGGTAGTTGGGATCGAAATAGGTTGCCTGGCCGACCAGCGGTACAGAAGCCACGGTCAGATCCGGCCGCGTGGGGACCGCAATGCCGTTGCCGATATTCAGCGCCGGATTGATGTTGAAGCGGTCCGGCGAGATCTGCTGCACGGTGATGAACGGATAGTTGTTGTTCAAAGTCCCGCCGGTCGCGCCGAACTTATCCGGATAGTAGGAAATGCCGTACCCGCCGCGAACCACGGTCTTCGGCCGCCAGGCGTAAGCGAAGCCGAATCGCGGCGCCCAGTTATTCTTGTCGAGGTTTACCAGCGCGCGCGAGTTCGAGCCCCGCGCCGCCAGGTCCATCTTCCCCGTACGCAGATCGAAATTCGCCTGGTTGTCCCAGCGATCCACGACAGGAAAGTACAACTCGTACCGCACGCCGAGGTTCAGCGTCAGCTTCCGCGACACCTTGTAATCGTCCTGGAAGAAGAAGAACGTCTGTGTGATCCGGTTCGACGGGAACATATAAATGACGCCCCGCTGCTCGCCTGCGGGATAGCCGAGCAGGACACTGGCCACGCTCGACCCGGTTCCGGCGGCTCCATTGTTGGACGTGTAGTTCTGATCAAAGGCGAAGTGGCCGCGCGGGCTTTCGAGCGAAATCTGGAAAAAGTCGCCGCGGAACCGCCGGAAGTCGCCGCCGAACTTTATGGTGTGCTGGCCGTGAATATAGGTGAAATTATCGAGGTACTGGAAGCTGTTCTCATAGCGCAGCGCCGGAATCGGGGCGTCGACGCCCAGTGAATCCAGGTTCGTAATATCGATGCGCGGAAGTCCGCTGGATGTCTGCCCGAAAATGTTCAGGTTCGGGATGCCAAACTGCGTGGCCAGATTCTTGCCGTAATCGTAGCCGACGAACGAGTTGGCGATGCGGCTGTATGAGGCGCGGAATTCATTGATGCGGTTCCCGGAGAACGCGTGCACGTCGCTGAGCACAATCGACTGATCGCGGGAATCTCCCTTGCCCGCCCGGGAAGGCCGTGAGCCTGTCGCCGTTTCCCCAAACAGCGGCGGCAAGGCGGTAAACGCATCGAAGATGCTGTATCGAGCGAAAAACGAATTCTTCGAACTGACTGCATAATCGAAACGCGTGTCTACACGTGTGACGTCCTGCTGCTGGACGATCACTCCCGTGTAGTTGTTCACTACGCCCCCGCCGGGCCTGACCAGGCCAGGGAGGTTCGGCTCCGGGTAGAGGCTCAAAAGCTTCTGCCCGATCTGGCTAATCTGTGCGGCCGGTATGCTGTTGCCGGTAAAGGGCGTGTGACTAATGATGTCATAAATGGTCCCGGCGCCTTCGGCCGGGGTGAAGATGTCATTACGCTGATTGATGGTCGGGACGCTGGCGATCAGTGTTTGGCCGGCGCGCTGCCGGAAGCCGGAGTAATCGCCAAACAAGAACATCCGGTTCTTCCTCAGCGGCCCGCCGAGCGTCGCGCCAAACTCGTTCTGTCTAAGCGGCGGCAGCTTGGCGCCATCGAAGGGGCCGCGTGCGTCGAGAGCGCTGTTGCGTAGAAACTCGTAGACGCTCCCGTTCACCTGGTTGGTGCCCGAGCGCGTCTGCACATTGATCACCGCTCCGCCGGCACGCCCGAACTCCGCGCTGAACGTGCTGGTCTGGATCTTGAACTCGCCCAACGCTTCGGGCGGCGGCAGGATGCTCACAATCCCGAGCAGCACCTCGTTATTGTCGGCGCCGTCGATCATGTAGTTATTCGCGCCGTCGCGCTGGCCGTTGATCGCGAAGCTGGAATTCCCTTGCGGCGCATCGAAAACGCCTACGGGATTGGTGCGAATCGTACCCGGGACCGCCGTCATCAGCGATGTGAAGTTGCGGCCGGTCTGGCTATTTAGCATCAGATCCGCGATCGACCGGCCCAGCAGAACCTGGCCGAGTTCGGACGAGTCCGTTTTCACCAGAGGCGCTTCGGCGGTCGCCGTTACAGTGTCGGACAGGGCCCCAACTTCCAAAGTCAGATTGACTCGCGTCTTGTCCGCGATCAGCAGCGTGATGCCGCGCCGGACACTCTTCTTGAAGCCTTGTTTCTCGGCCGAGACTTCGTACATTCCGGGAAGCAAGAACGGCGCGATGAATTCGCCCTCTTCATTGGTGGTGATCCTGGAGGCCACCTGTGTTTCAACGTTGGTGACCGTAATGGAGGCGCCTGGCACCACCGCGCCGCTTTCGTCCCGGACGGTACCCTGCATGGTGGCCGTGCTGGCCTGCGAGAACGCGAGGTTTATCGCCAAAAGCAATAGTGCGAGGATACGCACGGTCTATTTCCCTCCCTTAGCGAGACTGATCATGTTTGCAAATAACCGGTACGCCCCCGGGACTCCGGCTGGAAGCTGGCGGTAAAACGCGTACGCCGAATAGGTGAACGTCCCTTTCCCGTAGCGCGCCTGAAGCATGCCGCCCTTTTGCGGCGCCTGCTCGCGATCGTGACATTCGAGCAGAGGCTTGTACTGCGGGTCCCACTCGCTCATAAACTTCGAACCGCGCTCCTCCACCCATCCCTCGAAATCCGCCGCCGTGATTTTATTGGGCCCGTTGAAAATCGGATTTGACGGGTCCAGCACCGTGACCTTCGCGTCCTCTTCGGACACCTCTTCGGCGCGGCGCCCCATCTGGAACGGATATGGTCCATAGGGAATCGAGTCGAACTCCTGGGTCTGATACTGCACGATCAGATTTCCGCCGTTCTTCACATAATCGAGCAGGCGGCTGTTATAGGTCTTGTAATCCGGACGCACGGCAGAGGCGCGGATTCCGACCAGAATTGTGTCGAACTGCGAAAGGTTTCCCGTCGCCAGGTCGCCGGGTCCGAGCATCTGCGGCTTCACCCCGATTTGCTCCAGCGTTTCGGGCACTTCGTCGCCAACGCCCATGATGTAGCCCACCTTGAGGCCGGGCGCGACTTTCACATCGAGTCCCGTGAGTTCCGCCGTAGCGGGATGGTACAGGTGGCGCGTCTCGAGATCGCGATGGGCGATGATCTGGTAGCCTTCGCGGTACTGCTTGCCGCCGTAATCGGCGACTGCCTGGATCGTGTAGCTTTTGCCCGCGGTGACTTGCGGAATGGAGACTCGGAAAGCCGCGTTCTGGATCTCGCCTTCGTGCGTAAAATGGAGCTCGGCCGCCTCCGGTGAGGCGGTCCAGCCGGAGGGGATCTCCAGCCGGACCTTCGCGCCGGCAGCGCCTTTCACATTGGCCATCACCTGCGCGTGAACGTCGATCGTGGCCGCCCGGCGCGTGACAGGAATCACGCCTGCGCGCGGCGTCAATGCGACGCTCAGGGCAGGCGCGATCATCAACAGCCGCCGCTGCTCGCCCACCGGCGGTTCCATCGAGACGGTCTGCGCGGGTTGTGAGATCGCGAATCGGACGCCCCCGATCCGGTAGGTCGCCGTTCCTACTATTTCGGGAGGCGCGTAGGGCAAATTCAGATATTGCGGCTGATCGATCTGATAGAGATGGTCCCGGTACTGGTCCCGGCGTGACCAGTATGGGCGCGTGTATTCGGCGTCATCGAGCACTGTGACTTGAAACTGTTGCTTCACCTGCCCGTTATAACCAGGCTCGTCGCGCCCGCCGGGCCGGGAAGAGACTTGGAGTTGCCCTCGCACGCTCAGGCCGAGTTCCACGTTCTCCATCCTCACGTTCGCGCGATTGGTCAGCGTGCCGGTAATGGTGAACTTCTGACCCGGGATCGCCACAGCGAACGTGGTCCGCGGGCGGAACATTTCGGGCATTGCTTCGGCCGCCCTATCCGGATCCACCAGCACCTCGAATGACACACCGGCCAGCAGGTCTCCCGCGCGCATGAACTCATCTTCTTTATTACGCAGGCGAAAAAGGAGGTCATATTTTGCGTCCTCCTCAATGGGCGTGTCGCCCACGCTTCGGATGACTGCCCGCAGACTGCGCAGCGCGGGCGCGATGTGCTGCTCGAGTACTCGAGACGGCTCGCGGGCATCGAACGATTCAACGGCGCCGGCCACTGCCTTCTCGATCTCGCCGAGCGGTTTTTCCAGGTTCAGTGACGGGGCGAGTTTTGCAAGACCGCGGAGCGTTGTGTCCAGGCCGTCGAATAAGCTTGTCTCCGAGGCCGGCTTGCCGCCGATCGCGCTTTCGACCAGTTCCACGGCCGAAATAGCCGGGCCCGGGCCGGCGCTCCGCCCCCCGGAGCCTTGTGATCTCTGGAAACTCAGCCCGGTGCTGGCCACCTGCCGGTAGGATGCGCCAATCAGCGGATCGTAGGTTCCCGTGTCGATCTTGAGCGTCGTGCCCGGCTCATTCTCCCGAACGCTGCGGTACAGCTTCTTTACCTGCCAAGGACGCAACCCCTCGCGGAAATGCTCCGGAAACCGGTTCGGATCCGCCGCGGCTTTGAAAACTTCGACGCTCATCAGCCCGGCTGTCTGGTGGTTGCCGTGGCCGTCGCGCGGAGCGCCGTGAAAGCGGGAGACGATGACGTCCGGCCGGTAGAGCCGCACGACGCGAACGCAATCGCGCAGCACATTCTCCTTGCCCCAGTGCTCGAGCGTCTCGTCCATGCGCTTCGAGAATCCGAAATCGGTCACGCGGGTAAAGAACTGGTCAACGCCGTAATATCGGCCGGCTGCCAGGAGTTCCTCGGTGCGCACCAGGCCCAGCGCGTCGAACAGCTCAGGTCCGATGAGGTCCGCGCCGCCTTCGCCGCGGTTGAGCGTGAACAGCCCCGTACGCACGCCCTGGGAGCGGGCGAGCCACGTGATGAGCGGCCCGTCCTCATCGTCAGGATGAGCGGTGGTGTGAAGCACCGTGGCCGTCGTCCGGAGCCGCAGCAGGCTCTCGTATGCCGCGGCAGCATTGGAATTCATGGCGGGCGGATGAACCTGGGCCCAAAGAACAGCGGCCAGCAAGAGAATCAGGACCAAGAAACACCTATAGCGGGCCATGGATGTTTCTTGGGATCATATCAGCAATCGCAATCCTGGTCCAGGCGAAAACGCTAGTCTGCCGTAGTTATCAACTGAAATCGTGCGAAGGAACAGCAGCTGTCTCAAAGGCCAGTTCCTCCACTTCGCGTAGTTTCACCGAGATCGCCCCCTGCTGATTCTGCAAAATGCCCTCGACCATCAGATACGGCGCAGTGACCAGTACGCTTCGATGCGCATCGAACATCTCCGGCTCGACGATGGCATTGGCGATGCCGGTTTCGTCCTCCAGGCTCAGGAACATGAATCCGTTGGCGGTGCCGGGCCTCTGCCGGCAGATCACGCAGCCAGCGATGCGCACAATACGGCCGTGGCGTACGCCCTTGAGCTGTACGGCCGCCAGCACGCCGCGCGAGCGTAAGCTCTCGCGATGAAGAGACATGGGGTGCCGGCCGATGGTCAGGCCCGTGCCGTAGAAATCGGCACGGATGCGCTCCGGCACGCTCATCGACGCAAGTGGAGAGACGCAGGAGCCTGGCTCCAGCTCTTCCAGCAACGGACCCGCCGGACGCAGCGCCCGCTCCACTTCCCACAACGCGTCGCGCCGATGCCCTACCAGCACGTTCAGCGCGCCGATCTCTGCCAGCATGCGCAATTCATCCTTGCGCACAACGGGCACGCGACGCGTCAAATCGTCGATGCTCGCGAACGGCCGGGCTGCGGCCATCGCCTCCGCGGCCTCCTTCCGCAATCCCCGGACATAGTTAAACCCCAGCCGCACTGACCAATGGCCACTGTCCATTGCCCGCTCGAGACGGCACTTCCATTCCGACCGCATCACATCCACGGGAAGAAAATGCAGACCGTGGCGTTGCGCGTCTTTCACCAATGTCGCCGGATGATAGAACCCCATCGGCTGCTGGTTGAGAATGGCCGCGGTAAACGCCGCCAGATAGCTGCACTTCAAATAAGCGCTGGCGTAAGCGATCAGTGCGAAGCTGGCGGCATGCGACTCGGGGGTCCTGCGTCTCTCCCACAATGCCATTCGCCGCCATGCCGCTGCGCAGCCGCGTCTCGATCTCGCGCATGCGCGCCTGGGACCGCTTGAAGCCCATCGCGCGGCGCAATTCCTCGGCTTCCCCGCCGCTGAAGTTGGCGGCGATCATCGCCATGCGCAGCAATTGCTCCTGAAACAGCGGCACGCCGAGCGTTCGCTTCAATATTGGTTCCAGCGAGGGATGCATGCAGATGGTCTTCTCGAACCCCTGCCGCCGGTTTAAATAAGGATGCAACATCTTGCCGACGATGGGTCCCGGCCGGATGATGGCCACCTGCACCACGATGTCGTAAAATTTTTTCGGCTTGAGCCGCGGCAGGCAGGACATCTGCGCGCGGCTCTCCACTTGGAACATCCCGATCGTGTCGGCCTCCTGGAGCGCTTTGTAGACCCGCGGATCGTTTTGCGGCAGATGCGCCAGGTCCACCTCTTCGCCATAATGATCGCGGATCAGCTCGATCGATTCTTCGAGCACCGCCATCATTCCGAGTCCCAGCAGGTCCACTTTTATGAGGCCGAGATCGGCGCAATCGTCCTTGTCCCATTCGATGACGACGCGGCCGGGCATCGTGGCCGGCTCGAGCGGCACCACCGCGTCGAGCTGCCCCTGGCAGATCACCATCCCGCCCGAATGCTGGCCGAGATGACGCGGCAGATTCTGCGCCGCGACATACAAGGACAGAAATTTCCGGATGCGTGCATCATTCAGATCGAAGCCCGCTTGTTTGAACTGTCGATCGGCGGTGTCCGCGGGATCGCGCCAGCCCCAGTGCGCCACCAGCGCCGAGAGGCGTCCGAGTGAAGCCGGATCGAATCCCAGCGCCTTGCCGATGTCGCGCGCCGCCGACCGCCCTCGATACGTGATGACATTAGCCGTCATCGCCGCGCCGCGCTTCCCATAACGCTCGTAAACATATTGAATGACGCGCTCGCGCTGATCGCCGCTGGGCAGGTCGAGATCGATATCGGGCCACTCGCCGCGCTCTTCGGATAGGAAGCGTTCGAACAGCAGATCCATCGCCACCGGATCGACAGCGGTGATGCCGAGCGAGTAGCACACCGCACTGTTCGCCGCCGAGCCTCGCCCTTGCACTAGAATTCCTTCGCGCCGGCAGAACTCGATCAGGTCCCAGACGATGAGGAAATAGCCCGCCAGATCGAGTTTTTCAATCAGCGCCAGTTCGCGCTCGATCTGCCGTCGTGCGCGTTCATGATAAGGGCGATAGCGCCGTCGCGCCCCTTCGTCGGTCCGTTTACGGAGAAACGAGTTCATGGTTTCGCCCGGCGGCACGGGATATTTCGGAAACTCGTAGCCGAGATTCGCGAGCGTAAAGTCGAGCCGCTTGGACAGCTCTGCCGTTTCCTCGACTGCTTCAGGAACATCGGAAAACAGATATGCCATCGCGCGTGGGGATTTCAGAAGCCGCTCTGCATTGCGTGCCAGAAGCTGACCGGCTTCCATGACGGTGGTCTTGTGGCGCACCGCGGTGAGCGCGTCGAGTAATTCGCGCTCTCCCGGGGTCGCATGGCGAACGCCGTTGGTGGCAAGAAGCGGCAGCTTCATCGACCGCCCCAGATCGATCGCCGCCTGGTTGCGCATTTCCTCATCGCGGTGAAAATGCCTCTGCAGCTCGGCATAGACATTGCGCCGGCCGAAAATGCGGACGAGTTTTTCAAAACGGGCGCGGGTGGGAGCCCCTTCGCCGGAAAGGCACACCAGCCCTTCGGCGTATTGCTGCAATTCCTCCTCGGAAGCCGTGGCTTCGCCCTTCGGCGCCCGCAGTTTCATCGACGTGATCAGGCGGCACAGATTCTGATAGCCCGTTCGGTTCTCAACCAACAAGGGATAGTAATCCCCATCTGCCCCGGTGATCTCCGCCCCGATGTGCGCCCGCGCGCCCAGCTTCTTCGCCGCCATGTAGAACCGGGGGGCTCCGCAGAGATTGTCGCGATCCATGAGCGCCAGGGCGGAATGGCCCAGATCGGATGCCCGCAGCGCGAGATCCTCGGGCAGAGAGGCGCCTTCCAGAAAGCTGAACGCGGAGCGAACGTGAAAATCGATGAAATCAGTCATACGTTCCTTCCACGAACCATCTCTCCCCGTCGCGGTAGATCCGGTAAAGCGCCCCGTCCGCAAGTTCCAGGTCCCATTCGTCGCGATTCCATGCATCCGGCCGCCACCAATCACCGCTTGTCCGCCAGGGCCCGGCTATTTTAGAAATTTCTCCACGGCACACACGCGTCCATAACTTTTTCGGGATTCCGGCTTTGGTTTCGACACGCGCCTCCAGCGGCGGCCGGAAGTAGCGGAAGGCCAGCCGCGAATCGGAAACGCTCCAGCCAGGCCGATAGGTGTTCCGGAGCTCCGGAGTTTTTACATTTTTCTCTCCAACCAGCGCCCGGATCTTGCCCAGCGTCAGCTCGAGCCTTTCCGGCTCCGGAGCGGCGGGCGCAAACAGTCCATGCTGTACCCGGCGCGGTTCGGTCGGCAGGATCACGAGCCTCACTCGCTCCACCGGCTCTTCCAGCGGCCGCGCCTCGATATCGTGCTCAACCAGCTTCAGCAAAAATTTGATGTCGCGCGTGGGGAAGGGAAGCCGCAGCATGCGCTCTTGGTCGTTGAAGGTCAGATGCAATGCTTCGGAGGCGAGCGACTGGGCTTCCAGGCGTGCGCAAAGGTCGTATAAAAACCGGCCGATCAGGAACAGGAGCGGCTCGATCCGGTCCAGAGGATAGTCGAGTTCGGTGGACTCTTCATAGGTGGCTGCGGGGATCGCGGGCCGAAGGGGACGAGAGAGCGCGCCGCGCGCCAGCCTCTGCATCCAGAGGCCGCGCGGGCCAAGGCGTTCGGCCACGCCGTTCTCGGGCAGGCGGGCAAAGTCCGCAAGCGAGCGGATGCCCCACAAATCGAACATTTGGAAAATTTCCGGATCGGGCGGGAGGCAATCGACCGGCAGCGAACCGAGCACGCGGGCTTCATCGCCGGGCTCGAGAAACGTCAGCCCAGGGAAATTGCGCGCCGCCAGTATCGCGGCTTCCACCGTTTCGGCAACAGCCACCTGCGCATGAGGAATGCGCTCGAGGGTCTTTTCCGCAATCTGGCGAGGTGTTATCGAGAATACAGCCGTCTTTTCGTCGACGGTCTCCACCCAGGGAGAGAAAGACCGGGCCAGTGCGCGGGCGTCGGGTGTGTGGATGCATGCGAACATACGCAATCATGCCGAGGCGACCCAGCGGGCATGTTTGCCGCCCACCGGTTTGCGGGGCGCCAGCTCGTATTCGGCTCCGCGCAGCAGCAGGAACGGATATTCCCCGGTGAACAGTGAGTGCCGGCGCTTCAT
>QHXU01000192.1:0-28711 GCA_003223065.1 Acidobacteriota bacterium
AAACGGTTGGTGTCCTGGAGTTCGTCCATCAGAATGTGATCGAACCGGCCTGCAATGTCGCGCCGCATCTCCGGATCGTGTTCGAGCAGCTGAATCGCCTGCTCTTCGAGATCCGAGAAATCGAGCGCGGCGCTGCTGCGTTTTTTCTCGCGATATAGTCTGTCGAGCTGCGTGATGGCTGCGCGAAGCAGATCGAGCAGTCCCTGGTTCCACGTCCCGACAAACTGCGCTTCCAGTTTGGGCAAGTAAGTGTTCTTGAGTTCGCTTGCCGCTTGCCGCGCGGCGCTGCCCTGTACGAGGTGCCCGAGGTTGACCGGAAGCTTTTTGACAAGCTCGAATTGTTTAAGCCTCAGAGGCTCGGGCGACACTGCGAGAAATTCGCCGGCCCACTCCCGCAGCTTCCAGTGTGCGATTTTCTGGTTTGCGGTTTGTCCGGAGGTGCGATCCGATAGAATCTCGCGAACGAGCTGGCACACCTCTTTGCGAGCACAGCCCGCAGGCTGCTCCCGCAACGGTTCGCGCACGCCCGCCACGCGCATCGCTTCGTACACGGCGAGCAGGCTCGCCGCCAAATCCGGCTGCAGTCCGTCGTCCTGAGTCGAAAGATCGAGCGCTTCAAGCAAACCCCGCATCTCGGACGGGCGCTGCTGGAACAACTCGTCGAGCGCCTGCTCGGCCGCCTCGCGCGCCAGGCGTCGTGCCGGAGCCTCATCGAGCACGGCGAAGTCCGGGGCAAGGCCCGCGGCAATCGCGTTCTCGCGGAGCAAACGGGCACAGAAACCATGAATCGTTGAAACCCATGCGCGCTCGATCGCCTCGCGAAGATCGGCGCGGCCGGTGAAACGCCTGATCAGCCGTTCCTTGATCTCCGTGGCTGCCTTCTCAGTGAAAGTGATGGCCAGGATGCGCAGCGGATCGATGCCGCGCTCCTCCACGAGCCACGCGAAACGCTCCGTTAGCACCCGCGTCTTGCCTGAGCCAGGCCCGGCCACCACGCATACGTCCTGACCGATCCGCTCTACTGCCCTTCTTTGCTCGGGCGTGAGACTCATGCGCTTCCCGCCCGGCGTACGATGGCCGCTGCTTCCACGCGGCAAATGTCGCGAAAGTCACACCACTTGCACTTGTCCCGATCCTTGGGCTCGGCGGCAATGCGCCCCGAAGCGATCGCTGCGAAAGCCTCCGTAGCCGTGCGCGCGGCCGCGTCCATCATCTCGCGAAGCGCAGAGCGCGTCATCGATTCCCCCACATGTTCGAGACCCGCAACCGGCAAGTGCCAGCCGTCCCAAGCCACCTCTTTTCGCAAGCCGCAATAGAGCATCCCGGCCGGTTCCAGACCGAACTGGCGCTCGGCCGCCAGCAGGTACAGCCCGCCCTGCACCAGGTTTCCGGCAGCGTTTTCCTCGATGCGTTCGCGAATTTTGTTACCTGCGCTGTACTTGTAATCGATCACCAAGGCTTGGTTTTTCGGGCCGACATCCAGCCGGTCGATGCGGCCGGCGATTCTCACCAGCGGGTTGAGCGCGAACTGAAACTGTTCTTCCACGCGGCTCGGCCAACCGAGGGTGATCCGGCGGTCGGCGAGGAATCCCTGGAAGTGCCGCAGGAGTTCCAGGCGCACGGCCTCGGTGCGATAAGTCGCCGGAATGTGACGGCGGCGGATCTCCTCGACAAACACATTATCAAAAACTGCCGCGCCGAGAAGCGGGAAGCGCGCGAGTTCCGCCAGCGCAAGGTGGAGAATACTGCCCTGCGCCAGCAGGTCCAGCCGGTCTCGCGGTTCGGGAGGCCGCCGGCGAAGGCGCAGCGTCTTCGCTGCGAAGAATTGAAACGGGCATTGCAAGAAACTCTCGATCGAGGTAGGCGCGAGCGTGGTGTGCACCTGCGCCAGGCGCTCGCGCAATACGAGGTCTTGAATCGCCGCCGGCGCCGGCACTGCCGCGGAGCGCAGCGGCCTGGGGCGGATCCGGACTTCACACCGGGGCGCCTCCGTGCCTTCAAGAAAAAACGAGGGGAGTGCTTCCTCGCCTTTCTCATTGAAACGCGCGTAGCTCAGGATGGTTTCGTCAGTGGCGCGCGTTGTCGCCATCTCGAACAGGAACCGTTCTTCGAGCTGGCGATCCGCGGACGTCCTCAACCCCGCGCGCCGTCGCGCCGCATCGTCGAGCAGAGGGTCCTGGCGATGATATTGGGGAAAGTGGCGCTCCACCAGCCCGCAAACAAAGACGATGGGCAACTCCCATTGACGCGCTTCGAATACATCCAGAACGTGTACCACGTCCCGGCGGCGGTCGGGAACGCGCAACGGTTCGAGCGCAAGGGCGATTGCGGCCTGCCGCCAAAACTCCGCCATTCCGATGCGACCCGCGCCGGCGAGCGCCACGGCTGTGGAATCAAGAGAAGAGTCAAACGCTTCGAGCGCCGCCGTCTTCGCGCGCCAGATCTGAACCTGCTCGCGCGAGACGCGATCTTCTATTACTGGCTGCGGCAGGAGCGTTCGCAGAGTCTTCAAGCGCGCGGCCCACTCGGGCGGCTCCAAACGCTCTCGCCGCCAGGCATCCAGCGCGGCAAACGATTCGGGAACACCGGCCGGCAACGGCAGCCCCGTCCCAGGCAATTTTTCTCGCAGCGCGAAGTCGAGCGCGTCGCCTGCCGGCGTGGCGCCAATGCCGGAAACGGGCATTCGTAATAGAGAAAGAACCGCCGCATGATCCCAGCCTTCGAGCATCAACCGCACGATGCCGCTCAGATACTGAACCGCTGGATGCGCGTCCAAGGGATCGGCGAAATAAAAGCGGGCGGGAATGCCGAACCGCGCGAGAGCGGTTTCGAGCGCGGGTCCGTAGGGGTCGCGCGTTCTCAAGACGATTCCGATGTCGCGAAACCGGCGGCCGCGCTCGGCTTGCTCCAGAATGCGCCTTGCGATTTCTTCGGTCTCGCGCTCGAGCGTTGACGCCGAGAACGCGCTGCGACGCGGGGCCCGGCGAATCCGGGTGAAGCGCTGCTCCGGGAATCCCGCCGCAAGCAGGCGCCGGCGCGGCGGCGACGCGCCAGGCCAATCCGGCAGCGTGACGGTAACGGTGCTTTGAGCGGCGAGCGCTTCGATCAAATCAAGTTCGGCCGGTGAAAAGGAGAAGAAGCCGTCGAGGACAACATGCTCCGCGGGCGTTCGGCGAAGGCTGCGTAGCCGTGGATTTCGGAGCGCCATGCCGCGGACCGCGAGCCCGGCTTCGACTTCGCGGAACACGCGCGCCAGGTCGCCGGCGAACGCGCCGCTGAGCGCATCCACAGGAGACTCCTCCATCAACGACGCCAAAGCGTGGAAGAAGCCTCGGAATTGCGCCACTGCATTCAAGCGCGATGGCCGCAGCCGTTCGAGAGCCTGCTCGATCAACAGGTGAAGCACCGCCTCCGGCGCTGGCGCCAACTCTGTCGCTCGATCGACGAATTGCGCCAGCGTAAGGACGCGGCTTGGACGCACGGCCACGCCGGTCCTCGCCAGCTCGTTCCGGACATGCTCCGCCATCGTGGTGGTCGGCGTAAGCAGTGTTGAATCAGGAAAGGTAAGAAAGCGTTCGAGCGCGGCCCGGGTCTTTCCCGTGGCGGGCGGGCCAGAAATCAGAAGGCTTTGCTTCAAACCACTGCGTCCAGAACAGCGTGAACCTCGATTGTATCCTCACCGAAGCCGCGCCGCCCGAGCAGCGTTTTCACTTCCCTGAGGCGTCCGGCATACGCCGGGAACTCGACGATCGTTCTCGGACTCAGGTGTCGAATCTGGGGATTGATGGGAAAGGGAATCTCGGCCAACGCTTCCAAAAGGTCTTCCAACGATCTGGGGTCGACTTGGATTCGTACCGAAACAAGCTCGCCTTCCGATCCGCTCAATGTGACGCTCACCGCATCCTCCATTCAGCGCGACCGGCCGAGCAACAAAAAACCCCGTAGCGACGCGCGCCACAGGGTCGTAATCTAGGACCGACGCGCCTTTAGCACTTTTTTAACCGTGGTTGCAATTAGCCGACCCGCTAATATCGGGCCTAAATCAATCCACGTCCAATTCCTAAATTATCACCGGGCACGAATAAATGCAACACTTTTGACACGACTACGCAACTACGCACTTCCGCCGCCTATTTCGCATTACTACTCCCGCCCTCGAGCTGCGGACCGAGATCGGCCATCATTTTCTCGAATTTCACCCTTTGCTCGGGATTGAGAATCTGGAGAATTCGCGTTTTGCCGGTGGCCCGCAAATCGTCGATCTGATCCTGCAGGCTTTGGTAATAAAGCCTGTAGTCATCGAGCACGAGAGCGATCTGATCAGTCTGCGCGCCGGAGAGATCGAGATCGGCCTTGAACTTCTGGAGAACCGCGTCGCGATTCGGCCCACGCGAGGCGAAGCCGGCTGAGCGATGCAGCTTCTGGTGCAAGCCGAGCCGCATCGAAAGAGCGCCGGTCGTGGCGCCGGCCAGAAACACCAGCAACAGTGTCGAAAGTATTCGCGGATTGTGCCATGCTGCGCGTTCGGCGGCCACCATCATTCGTTACTGCTCCTGGTAAGTCACCAAATTTACCAGCACCGCATCGCGGTCGGGCGCGCCCGCCCGCGTTAGCACCAATCCCGGCTCGTCCTCGCCAGGAAGCGCCGGGAGCAATTGCAACTGAGGGCCAGCCACGACAGTCTGTTCTGCCGACTGCTCTGTAGACACCAGGTAAACGCCGAGCAGCAGCGCCAGCGCCAAGGAGGCGACGGCGATGCGGCGCCCGAATGGCGACTCGAAAAAGAGACTCCAGATGGAAGTTGCGCCCCGTGCCTCAATACGCTCCAACACGCGGGCGTAAAACCCGGGCTGGGGGTCGAGCGCCGCGTCCGGCGCGCGCCACTCACGCAACATCGCCGCCTGTTCCCGCATCGCGGCTATCTCAGCCGAACACTCCTGACACTCGCGGAGATGTTGCTCCGCGGAAGGATTCGATCCTGTCAGGACTTCCTCGAGATGATCCCGAATCAGCCGATGCATTTGTTCTTCCCTCTGCCAAACTTCTTCGCGGGTCTGTTTGTGCCCGCTGTTATTTACTCAATGGACGGACTCTGCTCAACCTCTGCGCGGCTTTGAGCAGCTTCTGCCGCGTCCGGAACAACTTGACTTTAATTGTATTCTCGTTCAGGCCTGTCATCGCTGCCAATTCTTCTACCGAGTGGCCTTCCACTTCCTTCAATAGGATCAAGCTGCGGTCCTCTTCAGATACCCTTGCGAGCAGCTTCACCAACAGGTCCTGCTGCGCCAGCTTCGTGTCGACTGGCGTGGACGGATCCACCGCCGGATCGGAGGCTTCCATGCGCAACGCATCTTCCTCGGAGAAGTCGCTCTCGTAGACCAGCTTGCGGACCCGCTTCTTGCGGAGATAATCATAACACTCGTTGACCGTGATCTTGTAGATCCACGTCAGTAACGAGCTGCGGAAGTCAAAATTACGGATCGAAAAATAGATCTTTGAGAACACCTGCTGCGCGATGTCTTCAGCGTCGTTGTGATTGCGCAGGATGCCGAAGATAATAGAAAAGACCTTGCTCTGGTAGCGCTCGACGATCTCGCGGAAAGCCATCTCGTCGCGGGCCTGAACACGCCGAACGAGAGCCGCTTCCTCGCTGTTCTTGTGGTCCACTCGAGTCCTGGCCCGGGTTCTGTCCCCCACCGCCGGAAATGGTAGCGCTCCGATCAGGCCGCTCATAGCTACTCCTCTCGACGCAGCCCGAACCGAAGGGGTTTCAAGCAGTTCCCCTCGTTGAGCTGAACCGCCGGCGGGGGGCGGGGGCTCGGGGTCCCCTCAACATTAGCAGATTTGTCCGGCTCTGGCGGCAGTCTTGCCGCTCATAGTACAATGAATTTGAGGAGTAGCAATGGTTCAGTTGACAGAAACCGCAGTGACTAAGGTCAAGGAAATCCTTGACACGCAGGAGCCGAAACCGGCCGGGCTCCGGATCGCCGTGGTTGGCGGAGGCTGCTCGGGCTTCAGCTATTCAATGGCTTTTGAAACGAGCCCAGGACTCCTGGACAAGACCTATAGTTTCGACGGCCTCAAGGTATTCGTAGATCAGGCGAGCCTCCTGTATCTGGATGGCGCGGAAGTGGATTACGTGGAGACGCTCGAGGGGTCCGGGTTTAAGTTCAACAATCCGAACGTTAAATCGACCTGCGGGTGCGGCAGTTCCTTCAGCGCTTAGAAAATCGCGGAATTTGAGATGGAAGAGCGCCCCTTTTGGCGGGCGCTCTTTGTGTTTCGTGCTGCAACTATAACATTTCAAACGTGATATGCTCGAAAAGCTCGTGACCGAGCAATCCCACGCGGCATCGCGGAGCATCGACGAACTCCCGACCGCGGAAATCCTCAACATCATGAACGCCGCCGATGCCGAGGTGCCTGGCGCCGTTGCCCGTGAGATCCCGCGCATCGCCCGCGCGGTGGACACCATCGCTTTATCGCTCGAGCAGGGCGGCCATTTAGTCTACATCGGAGCCGGAACCAGCGGGCGGCTCGGCGTGCTGGATGCTTCCGAATGCCCGCCGACGTTCAACGTCGCGGAGGATCTGGTGCGCGGGATCATTGCGGGGGGTGAGCGGGCACTAGTCCGGTCGACCGAGGCCAGCGAAGATGATCCCGAAGCCGGCGCTCGCGACCTGCTCGCGGCTGGTTTTGGGCGCAGGGACGTGCTTGTCGGGATCAGCGCAAGCGGCCGGACGCCTTACGTGCTTGGCGCGGTCGCCAAAGCGCGCCAACTTGGCGCGGTTACCTGCGGCATCAGCTGCACGCCGGATTCAGAGCTCTCCCGCGCAGTCGACATCCCGATTGAGCCTACGCCCGGTCCTGAGATCCTGACAGGCTCGACGCGGCTGCGCGCCGGTACCGCGACTAAGCTGGTCCTGAATATGATCAGCACCGGTGTGATGATCCGGCTGGGGCATGTTTACGGCAATCTGATGGTCAACGTGCGGCCGACTAACAGGAAACTCGAAGACCGCGCGCGGCGGATCATTCAGCAGGCTACAGGAGTATCCTACGAACGTGCGGCGGAGTTGCTCGAAGAGGGCGACCGCAGTGTCCGCAATGCGATCGTTATGGAGAAGAAGAAGGTTTCGCGTGGCGAGGCCGAACGTCTGCTGGCGGCCGCCAAGGGCCGGATTACGGAGGCGCTGCGATAATTGGATAAATTTCTGATTCAAGGCGGCGTCCCGCTCGAAGGCGAGATCGCCGTGAGCGGTGCGAAAAATTCGGCGCTGCCGGTGCTCGCCGCCTGCCTGCTGACTTCGGAAAAAGTAACACTCGAGCGGATCCCGCCGGTCCGGGACATCGCCACTATGCAGAAACTGCTCGGGCACGTGGGCGCCCGCGTGGGCCGCGCAGATGGACGCGTCACGATCGAGACTGCGCAAATTGCACATTCCGAAGCGCCTTACGAGTTGGTAAAAACCATGCGCGCGTCGAGCCTGGTGCTGGGCCCGCTGGTCGCGCGGTGCGGGCGGGCTCGCGTTTCGCTCCCAGGCGGCTGCGCCATCGGTGCGCGCCCCATCAACCTGCACGTCGCGGGACTGGAGCGGCTGGGCGCGCAGGTCCGGCAGGAGCACGGCTACATTGAAGCGGAAGCGCCCCATGGTCTCCACGGCGCGGAGGTCCATTTCGATCGCATCACGGTCACCGGCACCGAAGATCTGCTGATGGCGGCCGTGCTGGCGCGCGGCGAAACGGTAATCTATAACGCGGCTCGCGAGCCGGAGGTCGTCGACGTCGCGAGTCTGCTGTCGAAAATGGGGGCAGAGATCGAAGGAGCGGGAAGCTCCACCATACGCGTTCGCGGAGTGGAACGGCTTCACTCCGCCACGCACACGATCATCGCCGACCGCATCGAGGCGGGAACATTCCTGATGGCCGCTGCGCTCACGCGCGGCGACCTGCTGGTGAAGGGATGCGTGCCGGAGCATCTGCGCGCGCTTCTTGCGAAGCTGAGCCAGGCCGGCGCGGACGTTACCGAACAAGGTCCGGACGCGGTGCATGTCCGCGGGCGCGGGAAGCTTAAGAGCGTGGATGTTACCACCGAAGAGCACCCCGGCTTCGCCACGGACTTGCAGGCACAGTTCATGGCTCTAATGACGCGGGCCGAGGGTATTTCGATCATCACCGAAACGATCTTCGAGAACCGCTTCATGCACGCCTTGGAATTGGCCCGCATGGGCGCCAACATCAGGCTCGAAGGCCGCCAGGCGATTGTCGCCGGGCCGACACAGCTTTCCGGAGCGGAGGTGATCGCGAGCGACCTCCGGGCCAGTGCGTCGCTGGTGCTCGCGGGCCTGGCGGCGCAGGGCGAAACGACCATCGATCGCGTGTATCACATCGATCGGGGGTATGAGAAAATCGAGACGAAACTTGCGGGAGCAGGAGCCCGCATCAGGAGGATGAAGTGAGCACACCCCATAAAGCACACAACGAAGGATTCCTTGCTCTGGTCAACGGTGCCAAGTCCCACGTGAAGCAGGTGGACCTAGACCAGTACCGGAAGATGCCACGGGGAGGTCATCTACTGATCGATGTCCGCGAAGACACTGAATGGGCGGCCGGACACGCCGCAGGGGCCATTCATCTGGGCAAGGGAATCATTGAGCGCGACATCGAAACCAGGGTTCCGGATAAGTCGACGACCCTGGTTCTATATTGCGGCGGCGTATTTCGCTCGGCGCTGGCAGCCGATGCATTGCAGAAGATGGGCTATGCCAACGTGATCTCACTCGACGGCGGCTGGCGAGCGTGGAACGAGGCGGGTCTGCCCGTTGAAAAGCCCTGAAATCAGAACGGCGCCGTACCGTCACCAAAGACTTCCGCCAGAAACACCCAGATAATCAGGCACAGCGACGTGGTTGCAAAAAATGAGATCACCTTCGAGAAGCCCTTATTCATGAACTCGAACCGCAACATAAGCGCGAACGCGAGGCCGGAATAGAGCAGAATCGGGTGGATTTCCCGATCCGTCATATTGGTGAGCACGACGGCGGCGAAGTAAAACAGTAACGGCAGATTGCTGTCGTATCGCTTGCGGAGGACAAATACAACAGCCACCGCCGCGAGAGCAACCACCAGAAGCGTGGTCATATTCGATGGTGTGGCCTGGAAATCCATACCCTTCTATCGGCATTTCGTGACGGAAACCGTAGGCCGTCTCGAGGCGACCGGGCGAGCAGGCTGCGTTACTAAAATGACCAGGAAATCGAGGAATATCCCGTGTGTGCCCGGTAGTCCTGAATGCCGCCGAACTGCTCGTTGTAGCCGTAGTACTGATATCCGGCGTTCCAGCGCACTTTGCGGCTAAGACTCAGCGAAACCCGCGCCTGAGGCGACTCGAACCGGAGAGGGAACGTCTGGGCCGCCTGAAAAGCGGGTAGGGCCGTGTACCGGGCCGGGCCGAATGGGGTCGCGCGTCCATCACCCACGTCCTGGACGTGGCTATAGCCGAGATACAGATCGACGCGTTTCAGGATGCTGAAACGCATCCCAAGGTTGGCGGTATGGATGTTGCTCACATACAGTGAGCTCTGGCCCTTCACCTCTTGCGCGGGAGCCACGAAGTAATCGATGCCGCCCAGCGTGAACAGGTGGAGCTTCGCGTAGCCGGCATCGATCGAGAACCACTCGCTCGGCACCCAGGAGGCGTCGACACCGTATTGCCGCGACTGCGAGGCGAAGCTTGTGAGCGAGATGGAATTGGTGTTGTAATCTGATCGTGCGTAAGCGCTAGCCCGGAACGACTTTTGCCGGTACTCGACGCGCGCGCGGAACGCTTGGTAATCGCGCTCACTGATGGGGTAGATGGGGCGGTTGGCTCGCCCAATTTCCGCGTCCAGGTTGATGGTCAAGGGCTTGACGGGCTTGATACGGAAACCCAGCGTGCCGGCCTTTAACTGATTGGATTGCTCGATGGGCGTATTGTCCGGCGGCGCCGGCGCAGGTGATCCGAAGTTCTCTTGTCCCTCAATCGAGGCGATGTGCCGGTCGCTGTAATGGTAGCCGGCATAGAGGGCGAACCAAGGGCTGAGCCGCACATTGATATCGGTCGAATTGGCGACGGTGCGGATGCCCAGGTAGGTGAACGGAATCACGGGTGAAGGGGCGGTCCCGAGGTCATACTGGCTGAGGAACGAGTCGCCCACCATGCGGATGTTGTTTACCGAGGTCTGATTGGTAATGGTGATGCCCGACGTGGGGAACAGGCTGAACGTGAGGTTGCCTGTGGCCGCGGGCCGCCGCGCATCGCCGAACACGGCTACCTGGTGATTGACCAGGGCTCCAATGCGGTTTACGCCGCTCGAAAACTCGTCGAACACAAAAGCTCGGTTGCCGGCGACGTAGGTGAACCGGCCGTTCATAGCCCAATAGCGCTTCCCTTCCCGGAAGAGCGCAACGCGCCAGTAAGGGCTCGTGCCGTGGTAAGGCTCGTTGCGCCGGAAAGAGATGAGCGCGTTGAGGTCCGACGGATTGTTGCCCTGCTCAGGGCTGGTCAGGTTGGTAGGCGTATCTTCCTTGAAATCCTGCCAGCCGCGAAGCACGTTCAGCCGGAACCCAAGCACGCGCAATTCGCCGCCAAGGCGAAACTCATTCTGCTCGCGCCGGATATTGGCGAACAGCGGATACTCGTCCCCTCGCGCATCAAATAACTGGATGGTCGAAAGGGCCGGGCCGTTCTGCAGATTGCGAGAATAGCCCAGAAAAAGCTTTAGATTGCTCTGCGGGAAGACCGTGAAATCGTGGTCCTGCGTGTGGAGGGTGGTATCCATCAAATGCTCACCGTTTGAAATCGTCAGCGCAGGGTTGAAGTAATCAGTGGACCGCCACATTAGGTCGTAACGGTAGAGGCGGTTCTTCTCGATGCGGAGCGTGGCGGATTGATAGGGGTCGTTGCCGAGGCCTTGGGTGTTGAGCAGGATCTGGTCGAACAAGCCGCCGTGCCCTTCCCGTGATTGCACCGAAAGCGAGCTGGACAATAGCCGGATTCCATCACCGTAATTCACGGTGCTGCGGTACATGTCCCCATTGCCGCCGACCGTACGCCAGCGGTAACCGGTCTCGAATGACTGAAGGATGTTGTAGTCTGCCACGTTATCGCCACGGGGATTGCCCTTTGGCTCGTTGGTGGGAGCGACCGGCCGCTGCGCCCAAGCGGCCGCGGCTACGAGGAGCGAAATCGAGAGTGTCGTTTTCATCGCCGCCTCTTTCACCGCCGGAAGTAGTTGTCGCTGTTGGATCCGTGAATCCGGGGATGGCACGTGGTGCAGTTCTGGTACTTCGGATCGGCCATGTTGTGGGTGGCGTCGGGCGCTGGAACGCCATCGGCCCGCCGGCCGAAATTACCGGCGCCGTTATGGCATTGCAGACATGTGACGAAGACGGTGGGCCGCCGCAGAAGACGCGCGTTCATCGATCCATGCGGGCTGTGGCAGGTTTCGCAGCCTTCAATGCGAACCGAGGCGTGCTCGTAAACGAATGGACCCCGCTTATCGGCGTGGCAGTTGAGGCACGGCTCTTCGTTGGCCTGCGCCTGTTCCATCATGCGGGGACGCGCGGCCATTCGCCAGGTGGCCGCGAACGCACCGTGCGGATTGTGGCAATCGGTGCACTTGACAACCCCTTCATTCACGCGATGCTTGAACGGCATCGCGAACTGCGCGCGCACGGAACCATGGCAGGTATAGCAAAGGTCGGTCTGATTCTTGGCCAGCAGGAACTTCGGCGCCGGCGACTTGTGGATGGAGTGGCAACTCGAGCAGACCACGTCCTCTTGCGTATGTACGCTTCGGCGAATGTTTGCGCGCGATAGGGTCTGGCTGTGGCAGCGGAGGCAGGCGTCGAGGGTTTTTGGGGGGCTCAGCTCGGAGAAGGCGACGATTGTCGCCTTTCCGCCGCGTGCCTCGACATGCGCCTTGCCTGGGCCATGACAGCTCTCGCAGCCGGTGTTTTCCGGCGTTTCCCTGCCGGAGGCGATGCTCTTGTAATGGGGATTTCTGTAAAAAGTCGCCCAGACGTCCGGGTGACAGGCTTTGCAAACATCGCTGCCCACATAATCAGCGGCCAGCGCTCCCGCTGGCGCAAGCGCAACGAGAACGAACACCGCCCGAAGCGAGCGCATGCCCTCACTATACCCAACGGCGTAGAAACGTCGCTTGTGGAGAAGAATCCAGACGCCAAAAAACTGGAGCCAGCAGGAAACGAAATTTTAGAAACTTATTTTCGCTTCTAGTCTGGCTCCTGGCTTCACAACACGATCTTTGTTACGTCCTGACTTAAAACCGCCCCGTGTTTCTTATTGCTCCCGCGACTCAGGTAAGACGCGCAGTCGAGCGCGGCAGCTGCTCTCCGACCTGATTTCCGATGCTGCCGCGCCCTAGCGCTCTCGCGTCTCCCCGGGGAAACTCGCTTACTCAGCACTCTTCTTGCGGCGCAGCACGATGATCCCGAGAAACAGGACCGCCAGCACAGCACAGACAACTCGAACAATCGAAGTGTCCATCTTTATTCTCCTTTCCTGACTAACTAAATATCGGCGTACTAATGTCTAAGCTTTAGGGGGTACTAGGTACTAAATGTTGTTCATCATAGGCACCAATTCCCGCAAGATCTTCATGATCACGGGGCCCACGGTCACGACGAACAGCGACGGCAGAATGCAAAAGAAAATAGGGAAAATGAGTTTCACGCCGAGCTTGGCGGCTTTTTCCTCGGCCACCTGTCGCGCCTGGATGCGCATGAAATCCGCGTGGGCGCGCAGGCTCTGCGCGACACCCGTGCCGAAACGATCGGCCTGGATCAGAACCGCCACGAGCTTCTTCAGGTCGTCCACGCCTGTGCGTTCGGCCACGTTGCGCAACGCGTCGACGCGCCGCTTGCCGGCCTTGAGTTCCAGGTTTACGAGACCAAATTCCTCGCTGACTTCGGGGTGGGCGTGTTCGAGTTCCTTAGAGACCTGAAGGATCGCCTGATCGAGACCGAGTCCGCTCTCCACGCAAACCACCAGCAGGTCAAGCGCATTCGGCAGACCGCGGGCGATTTCCTTCTGGCGCTTCGCGGCCATCCGCCGCACGTACTCGTTGGGCCCGAAAAAACCCACGGCGGCGGCGGCAAGAACCGCCGCGATCTTGTTGCCCGAATCAGCGGAAGACCCGCCGATGAGCACGCCGGTGAGCAGTGGCAACGCAACGCCGAACGCGGCCTTAGCGCCGTACAGGATCCTTAGAGCGCCGTCGTTGCGAACGCCGGCGCGGATCAGCCGCCGCCGCATCACGGTGACGTCCTTGGGAGACTGCGGCACGATGTTGCCCAGCCGCTTGATCAACTCGTGGATCGCCAGGCTCGGGTGGGAGGGGAGGTGTTCGTTGTGATCGATGCCGCCTACGACCCGGTCCATGGCCTCTTTGGGTCGCACATAGAGGCGCATGCCGGCCAGGGCCGCGGCCACCGCGAGCGCTATAAAAACGACCAAAGTCATCAAGAATGGCATGGCATCAGACCTCGATATTCACGATTTTCTTCATAATGAGGTAGCCCACCAGCTGCAGCCCGATCGCCGCTCCCATCATGATGTTGCCTACGTCGTCGGTGAAAAAAAACTTCACGTAATCCGGATTGGTGTAGAACATCAAGATCGACACCACCACGGGAATCGCACTTAGCGCGGTTGCGGTCATGCGGCCGTGCGCGCTCACCGCGCGGATGCGCCCGCGCAGCTTGAACCGCTCGCGGATCACGTAGGCCAGCTTGTCGAGGATTTCCGCCAGGTTGCCGCCGGTGCGCTTCTGCAACAGTACCGCCGAAACGAAGAAATGCACGTCCAGGGAGGGAACGCGCTGCGCCAGTTTCTGCAACGCCACCTCCATGGGCAGGCCCAGGTTGTGCTCTTCGAAGGTGCGCCGGAACTCGCCGGCCACTGGCTCCTGGAACTCTCGATGAATCATTTCGAGCGACACGGAGAAGGCGTGTCCGGCGCGCATGGATCGCGCCACGAACTCCAGCGTTTCCGGAAACAACTCCTCGAACCGCCTCAGGCGCGTACGCCGCTTGAACCAGACGTAGATCACCGGTCCGGTAGCGGCCACCAGCCCCACGCCCAGGGCAAACACATGTGCGATCGGCAGGAACAGCCATCCGAACGCGAAGCCCGCCATGAACAGCACCAGGCACAAGTGGACCAGCCGGGCCGGGGCCCACCGCAAACCCGCCTGCTCGAGTACCATCTGGATTTTCGGACCCAGGCGGTACTTGTCGACCAGCATTTGCGCAAAACGGTTCTTGGCCGAATCCTGCTGCTGAATAACGGTGGGTTGATTCGCCGCTCCAGGATTCGCCTTCTTGACCTTGGTGGTGCCGGACAGGCGGGCTTTGATCCGATCGACGTCCGACGACTTGACGTACTTCGAAACCACGAACCACGCAACCATGGCGGCCGCCCAGATTCCGACCATGACGAAAAGGAAACTCATGACGTCACACCTCCACCACTTCGTCAAACAGGTCTGGCCGGAGCCGGATGCCGGCGCTGAGCAGCTTTTCGTAGAACTTCGGGCGAATGCCGGTGGCGGCGAAGCGTCCAACCACCCTGCCGTCCGGGTCGAGACCGCGCTTTTCAAAAACGTACAGATCCTGGAGCGTGACCACGTCGCCCTCCATGCCAGTCACCTCGGTAAGCGACACTACGCGGCGGGAGCCGTCGCTCAAGCGCGAAGCCTGCACCAGGAGGTGCACCGCGCTGGCGATCTGCTGGCGAATGGAGGTGAGTTGCATGTTCGCGTTGGCGAGCGACACCATGACTTCGAGTCGCGACACGGCGTCGCGCGGGGAGTTGGCGTGAACCGTGGTCAGCGAGCCGTCGTGACCGGTGTTCATCGCCTGCAACATATCCAGCGCTTCCTCGCCGCGGACTTCGCCCACCACAATGCGATCGGGCCGCATACGCAGGCTGTTTACCAGCAACTCGCGCTGCCTTACCGCTCCGGTGCCTTCCAGGTTCGGCGGGCGTGTTTCGAGGCGCGCTACGTGCGGCTGCTTCAACTGCAATTCGGCCGCGTCTTCGATGGTGACGATGCGCTCCTTGGTGTTGATGAATGCCGAGAGGGCGTTAAGAAGCGTAGTCTTACCGGCGCCCGTTCCCCCGGCGATGATTATATTCATCTTGGCCTTGACGCACGCCTCGAGCAGTTCCATCATTCCCGGCGTCAGCGCCTTGCGGTCCACCAGGTCAGGCGGCATCAGCTTGTCGGTTGAAAAGCGGCGGATGGAGAGCAGCGGGCCGTCTACAGCGAGCGGAGGAATGATCGCGTTGACGCGCGAGCCATCGCTCAGGCGGGCGTCCACCATCGGCGTCGATTCGTCGATGCGGCGACCCACCTGGCTGACGATCTTGTCGATGATCCGCAGCAGGTGTGCGTCATCGCGGAAACCGACGTTGGTCAGCTCGAGCAGCCCTCTCCGCTCGACGTACACCTGCTTGTGGGTGTTCACCAGAATGTCGGATATCGACGCGTCCTGCAGCAGCGGCTCCAGAGGCCCCAGTCCGAACACTTCGTCCAGGACTTCGTCGCTGATCTGCTGTTTCTCGAGCGAGCTGAGCAGCGTCGGCTCAGCATCAATCAACTGAATCACGGCCTGGCGCACTTCGCTGCGCACACGCTGATTGTCGATTGTGGCCAGCGCCTCGAGGTTGATCTTGTCCACCAGCTTCCGGTGGAGCGTGAATTTCAGCTCTTGGTATTCCGGTTTGAGGTTGCCCTTCTGCCGGGTCGCGTTTTTGAGCAGTCTCTGTTCCCAGGAGACTTGCTGTGTGTTCTTGTTGCCGTTATCAAGTGTCGAAAACATACGAAATCGTTACCTTTACGCCTGTGAAAACACCGGTCTCATCTCTCGCGCGGGCGGCGCGGACTTCTTTCCGTTAGCGAGCGCCCCGCACAGGCGCGTCGCGACGTTCTCGATTGCCTTCCCCAGGTCGTTTTCGTTTCCGAGCGGCTGGCCGAGCGTTACAACCCGATGTAACGAAAAATAGTCGTTAGGAAGACTGGCATGCACGGGACAGTTGAACAGCCTTTCCATGTCAGCAATGCCGATATCAGCGCGCTTTTCCATGCGATTCACCAGCACCTGAAAACGCTCCTTCGGAAAACCCAATTGCTCCACCAGCGTCATCGCCTTGCGCGTCAGGTGCAGGCTGGGCAGCTCCGCGGTCGAGACCAGAAACGCTCGCTCGCACTCGGAGATCGCCATCAAACTCGTTCGGTTAAAGACCGTGGGCAGATCGAGGATCACGAAGTCGTAAAGCCGCCGCGCAAGGTCCATAAGCACGCGCAGCCTGGATGGATCAATCGCCTCCGCATACGGCGCGGCGGGGGACGGCAGAATGTCTACGCCGCCGTAGTTCACGGTGAGCGAGTTCCACAGAGCCGGATCGAGGTGCTCGGCGTGCTGCAACGCGTCCACCAGCGAGTAGTTGTGGCTAAGCTTCAAGTAGAACCCGATGGTGCCGCCAGTGAGATCGAAATCGGCGAGCAGGATGCGCTTTCCGCTGAGCCTTTGCAGCGAAAATGCGCTCTGCGTGGCTATGGTGGAGGCGCCCGATCCTGGCTTGGCGCTGGTGAACGCTACGATATGTCCGGCTTCGGACGCGGCCTGTGGCTCCGGCGCGCAAAGCCTGCGCAAACGCGCAATCGCCTCGCGCTGGTTGGCCAGATCGAACGGCGCGTAAAGAAACTCGCTGGCGCCGGCTCGCAAGCTCTTCAGGATCGTCTGCGAGTCATTGCTCGAGTGCAGGCCGACGACATGCACCGGGGGCGTGAGAGTAGCGATGAAGCGGATCAACTCCGAAGCCGCTTCGAGGTCTGTCGCCAGGTCCAGGAGCACCACATGGGGCCGGAGCTGGCGCGCGCGGATCTCCAGCGTCTGCTGCGGCGGATAGCTCTTCAGATCCGCCAGAATCTGGAACGCGCGCGTTTGAGGAAGCGTCGCCAGGAATGATTGCGCCAGGTTACGGTCCGGCGCAATCAGCAACGCCGTTATCTCCGCTTCGTTTTGGACACGTACACTCATTGAATCGCTTTCCCGAGAGAATCCGGCGCTTTGGGGGGGCGCCAGGTCATTAGTTCTTTTTCTTGCCCGCTTTCGTTCCGCTCTTCATGTCTTTCGCGGCGTTATTCTGAACGTCTTTCGGCTGGAGCCGCACCAGAAAATCGTTCGGGAAATACACGGAAGGTTTGGGATCATTCGGGCCCAGCGGCGTGGTGACCTCAGGCGTCACCATAACCACGAGTTCGGTGCTAGTTTTCCTCTCGTCTTTCGTCTTAAAGAGAGAACCGAAAATCGGCAGGCTGCCGAGCACCGGAATCTTCGAGAATTGATCCGTCTCACGGTTGTCGACCAAACCAGCGACGATGAAGCTTTGGCCCTCACCCAGTTCAACGTTGGTCTCTGCGCGCCGTGTGGAGAGCGCCGGGATGGTAAAGCCGTTAAGCTGGACGCCGTTGGCCAGGTCGAGCGTGGAGACTTCCTGCCGGAGATGCATCTTGATGGTCTTGTTCTCGGTGACCTGCGGCGTGAAGATCAGCCGGATGCCGAACTCGCGAAACTGCACTGTCACCGCGCCGGAGTTGGCGCCGCCTTGCAGTACCGGCACCGGGAACTCACCCCCGACCAGGAAGTAGGCTTCCTGGCCGTTCGTGGCCACCAGGTTCGGCTCTGCCAGGATCTGTAGCACGTCTTTCGACTGCAACGCCTTGATAAATGCTCCCAGGTTCAAGTCAGGGCGGAATGCGAAGAGGTTCAAGGCATCGCCGACGCTAAAACTGCTTGCGAATCCCTTCGTGGGTGCGCCGATCGCGCTGTTGACCTGGCTGATCGAAGGCGCACTAAACTGTCCGGTGGTGATACGTGCCGGGGTGTTGCCGGCGCCCGTCGAGAACAGATTGACGCCATATTGTTGCGCCGCCTGCCGATCCAACTCGGCGAACTTCACGCGCAGCAGGATCTGCTTCTCCATCGGCGTGCCGGCGACCTGGAGGTTATTGACAACCGTCTTCGAGAACGCGGCCGCGAGCAGCACGGCGCGATCCGCGACTTCCTTGTTCGAGACGCGCCCATTGAGTGAGATCGAGTCGCGCGAACTCCGCGGCTGGATATCGTCGTTCGGGAATGTTTCGTGAAGGATGCGGCGCAGCGGGTCGATGTTCAATTCCACAGTAACGTTGTAAAAAGTTCGCTGGCCGGTCTTGTTCCACACGACCATGGTGGCCGCGCCGAGCCCTTTGCCATGCAGAAGAATCTCGCGCGTGGTCACCGGGCTCGCATCCAGAATTTCTGGGTTGCTGGTGGAGATCTGCCGCACGTCGGATGGATAGTCGATCACGACGCTCTTGCCTACTGTCAGGCGCAGATCTTCTGCGCTCTGCGCGGCGCACATGCCCGCTCCGAGCGCGACCAGCGCGGCGGAAAAGGCTATTGGGATATGGAGGCTCTGTCGGGTCATAGTCGTGTCCTTGCCTTTGTTAGTTATTTGCACGATTCGGGATCACTTCCACGGGCTTGGGCGTCCCGCGAATCACCACTACCTGATCGGGCGGCGGCGGAGCGGGCGGCGGAGGAGTTGCAACTGCTACCTCCGCTGTCACGACTGGTTTCGGACGCGGCTTCGGCGCTGGCTCCTTGACCGGGTTCTGGCGCCGCGAGCCGCCGTACAATTCGGTGATGAATCGGCCGGGTGTCTTTTCGATGGTCTGATCGCTCGAGTTGCGCAGCACCAACTGGATGTGGCCATCACTGTTGGCCAGAGTCAGGGTCTCCGCCTGCGTCGGGTCCACCAGCAGCGTGACCGTCGGGGCCTGGATCGCCTGGCCGCGCGCGTCGGGCTGGATGGTCTGCCCGGCCGAAAGCACGAGAATGTTCTGCAGACAGGTAGTGGTGATGTTGCCATCAGCGTTGGGCGGGCGTCCGGTGACAAGGACGTCAACCCGCATTCCGGGCAGCACGTAACCCGCCACGCCGGCGACGTCGTTCACGCGAACGGCTACCGCGCGCATCCCGACGGGAATCGTCGGAGCGAGGCCAAGTCCGCTGCCCTTGGCAGCCAGCCGGCCTTCGAGCACGGGCTCATCCAGCAGGATGTTGGACACAACCGGCCGGTCAAGCACTTCTTCGACCCGTGTGAACGCGCCTTTCGGGAACCCGTCGGCCGGGACCTTGGCGATCTTCACGTCGGCCGGCTTGATCATCACTCCGACGCCTAAAGGCCGGGTTGTGACCACGATATCCTTGCTATCCGTCGCGTCGGATTTTCTGGAGCCGCCCGAGCGCGCGGTCATCTGATAAAACACGCTTGAGACCACCAGCGCAAACACCAGGCTGACGCCCAATACCGTAAGAAACCTGCGATCCATAATTTTTCTCCTCTGCCCGCTCTCACGCCGGCGCGATGCCGGAGAGAGCCGTTAATTCCATTGCTCCCAAAACGCCGCTTTAGCCCTTTGGCACTAGCGACAGCCAAACGCCCAGCGTGATCGCCGGCGCGTAGGGGATCGATTCCTTCCGTTCCCCGTTCTCATTTCCCTTCCCGCTTCGCTTACCCCAGAATCGGCTGAGCGAGTTCACGACCACCACACAAAGCGCCAACACGCCGCCGACACCCGCTGTCCATAACGAGGCTTCGATCAATCGCCCGGCGCCCAGAAGCGCGCCGAAGCCAGCCATCAGCTTCACGTCGCCTCCACCCATTCCGCCGAGCAGGTAAAAAATCAAGAAAACCCCAAACCCCGCGGCTGCGCCTCCGAGCGCGTACAGGCCCCCGAGCCATCCGCTCTGGCCGATCTGCCAGCCAAGCCCTCCGGCGAGAGCCGCGGCCGGAATCCAGTTGGAAATCTGGCGCCGGGCAAGATCATCGATCGTTGCCGCGAGTCCTACCAGAATTGCGATCCACACTTGAGCCGTCATCTCGTTTCCCGAAAGGAGCCGCTACGCTCCGGCGCCTCCTCTACTCGCTGATCCACCACCGCCGGAGAACCAGCCGGCGGCGCCGACTTCTTACGCTTGAACGCCGGCGTACCGAGCATCAACGGCGCTAGAAACCCGGCCTGCAACGCGAATTCCGCCAACGCCTTCCCCGATGGCAGCCGCCAGCTCATCGGATCCATCCACTCCATGGGGATCTCCGGAATCCGCATGGGTACCCGCCGGCCCGCGCTTCCATTGCGCGGACTCGTATGCTGAGACTTCATCCGTGTGCTCCCACTTATGATTTCGGCCGCTTCGGTGGTTTTCATTAGCCCCGGAATCCCTAATGCTTATGTTCCTTAGAACCTTGGTTCCTGGCGGGAATTCCCTGTAGCTGGTACTGGGGTGGATCGGCGGGCTAAGAGAATCCGCTTACCATCGTCTTCAACGACCCGCCAGTCCGGATCGCGCTTCAGGAGCGCTGGAAGTGAGCTTTCGATGGGCAGCAAGACGAGGTTGAAGTTGTACTTAGCCATCCATTGCTCCCAGTCCCACTGCGCCTCGGTCAAGTGAAGATACTGGTTGCCGATTTCAGGTCCGTAGAAGTCGCTGCGGCCATCCACAAAGACTCTCTGCTGGGGATTGGTATAGATCAGGTAGTCGGCCCACTGATCGGTGGTCAGCACACGGGAATTGAGGATCTCGGCGGCGTGCTGGTGCACAATCTCAGTGGGGAACAATGCGGCTGGAAAATCCTTGGGCCAGGGAATCGGCGGCCCGATCAGGACCAGCGCGAAAACTACGATCAGCGCCCAGATGCTCGAGCGGCGGAATCCCGCTATCGAATCTGCCGCCATCTGGTTGAGAATGCCGGCGATCGATCCTTTGCGCACGCTCGCGGTCCAGGCGTTCCACCACTGTGCAATTTCTCGAGCGATGAGAGGCGCCGCCACTGTCACGTATACCGGCACGTGCCGAACGCTCGCCAATGACATGTGGGCGAAGAAAACGATCCACAAACCCTCAACTACCCTGCGCCTGCGGAAAAGGAAACCCGCGGCGATGAGCCCTATCAGCAACAGAGCCTCGAACTGCAGCATGCTCTCGCTCCGGAAAGTTGGTGATTGGAACTCTTGAATCGCATTCCGGATCCAATCCGAGCGCAGATACTCGACGACGTGGACGTGCAGCTGGTACCCGTAAGGGTTGATCAGCGATGCGGCGGGGCAGGCCGCGGTGAGCGCCAGGTAACGAATTGCGGACCGGGAATCCGAGCGCTCCATCCATGCTTCGATCGCCGTCCCCAATGCCGCAATCCCGAGAACCGCGATTAACACCAGAAATCCGCCGTGCAAATTGGTCCACACGGCAGTCAGCGGCACCAACCACCAGATCCTCCTGCTCGGATGCTTTCGATCGGCTTCGATCATCCACACCGAGACCGACAGCAGCAGCAGCGTAAAGATATGCGGCCTCGCCAGGAAGTGAATCGACGATGCGCCGACGGCGGGAAGCGCCACCGCCATCGCGACAAACAGATGTACGTCCCGCCAGACCATCCTGCGGATCAGAGTGGTCGCAAACGCAGCGATCAGTACTCCCGCCGCCAGAACGATCCCTTTCAATCCCGCCAACTGGTGCAGCCATGCAAAGATAACGTCGCTGAGCCACTCCCAGGCATACCAAGGCTCACCGGCCTTCGAAAACGAATAGAGATCATGGCGCGGCACGGCATGGTGGTTCAGGATGTACTCGCCGGTACGGATGTGCCAGCCGCAGTCTGCATCCACCAGCAGGCCCTGCCATCCGGTCGCGCCCGTGCTCATGAACAGCCACACCAGGATCGCCAGAAAGAAGAGGTCCGAAAGCGAAGGGATCAGGATGCGCGCCCAACGGCGGGCGAGTACCGACTCGATGCTGGGCACGGCAGGCCGGAGGGCTGCGAGAGTTTGGGGTTGGGTGGTCATCAGTAACACGCGCACAACGCAGCGCTGCGCGCTGTGCTCTCTATGTACCTATTCGCCTGTGGAACCCGTGTACTTTAGAGGGACCGCCGTCTACGCTCGGGGTTACTCACGCCGTGGTGATCTCTTTTTCAGTTTCGGCGCGATTCATTTCGCCGGCGTGCTCGATTCCCAGCATGCGGCGTCCATGAACGGCCAGTTCGAAGCGGTCTTTGACGCCGGTCTTTTCAAAAATATGCATTAAGTGAACCTTCACCGTCCCAGCCGTGATCGTCAGGGCTTCTGCGATTTCTTTGTTCTTGAGACCGGCGCAGACGTGGTGGACGATCTCTTTTTCGCGGGGCGTGAGGCGCGGAGCCCAGCGCCGGTCGCACGAACCGATCACATGCTCAGGCATTGAGCTCTCAATCCACACGTTCCCTCGCCCGACCGAACGCAGGCACTCGATCACGGATTCGACCGGCAACGTCTTCTTGAGGATGCCTCGCGCGCCAAGCTGCAACGCGCGGAAGCAATCGATCTCGGCCAGGTCGTTGACCCAGAGCACGGGCTGGCAGCGAGCGGATGTGTTCCGCACGTCCGCGATGAATTGAAAGACCATCTTTAACCCAGCTGCCTGGTCCACCAGGATGATATCCGGATGACGTTGCCGCAGGGCCTCGAGCGCTTCGGTTAAGTTGGATGCGGAGCCGATGTACTCAAGGTCGTCGCACTCAGACAACAACTTCGCCAAACCTTCGAGTGTGATCGGTTGTGATTCGCAGGCGAATACTGTAAGTCGATTCACGCAGGTCCTCTTACGTCCTTTGTCTCTTGTCTCTGAAATCGACGGTAGATTGAGGGGGGTATAGGTACTAAGTGTCGATTTTCGTTAGACCTTGCCGGGACGGAGCGCCAGCCAACCAGCCAAGGCCGCGTATTTCTCATCCTGTCGCCATGGAGGACCGAGGCATTTCCCGATTTCAGCAAGCCGGATTTGTAATTTGGCGGTCGTCATCTGGAATTCGGCGGCCGCGCAGGCAAATAGCTCTTTTTCGCGGACGCCCCGGCACGGCACGTTGCACTGCCCGCTCGCATAGACAAGCACCTTGCGAAAGAGTTCGCCTTCGGCGGTGTGGATCGCCGCATGGGATGCGAGCGTGGCGTCGAGCGATAGCGCGGGCCGCCCCGAGCCTAAGAGGATGCCGCAAGCCACCACTTGATGGCCGCCATCGAGAGAATCAATCGCTTTCCGCAGTGCATGCTGGGCGAGGGATCGCGCGGCGTCCTCGCAGCGTTCGAGGAATTTTTCGGCACGCCCCAGGCCGAGTTCCTGCGCGGCGTGATAGGGCTGCACGGAGCCTGGGATCGAGCGATCAGCAATCTCGATGCGCCGGCGGTCAAGCACAACCGGCGATTCCGGGGATCCGGCCACGGCCACCAGCGCCGCCCATCCCGAGTGTGCTCTCAACCCGATCGCCGCGGGCACCGGTCTGGGCATGAACATCGATTATACTTTGGACGCCGGCGTCATGAACCTCGGAGGTTACCAACAGCGCTACCGGGCCGAACTGCTCGAACGCGTGATTCCATTCTGGCTGCGGCACTCGCTGGACCGCGAGCATGGCGGCTATTTTACGTGCCTCACTCGCGAAGGCGCGGTCTACGACACGCGCAAGTATGTCTGGCTGCAAGGGCGCGCCGCGTGGATGCTGGCGAAGCTTTACAATGAGCTCGAACCACGCCCGGAGTGGCTCGATGCGGCGCGCCTGATTCTCGATTTCATCCGCAAGCACGCGCGCGACCGCGAGGGCCGATACTATTTCAGCCTGGCACGTGACGGCACGCCGGTGTTCTATCAACGCAAGCCGTATTCGGCCGTATTTGCCATGCTCGGGATGCTCGAGTATGCGAAAGCCACCGGGGAGGAGGCGAGCCGGAACGAATCGATCGACCTGTTTTGGACGATCGGCCGGTGGATCAAGGACCCGGCGCTGCTCGGCCGGCCAGTGCTTGGTAGTGAGCGGTTGAGCGCGCTGGCCGACATCATGGTCCTGGCTTCCATGGCGGCCGAGATCGCCCGGGTCGCTCCCGATCGACGTTATCGCGAAGTCCTGGCCTGGTGCATAGCGGCTTCGCAGGCACATTACGATCCGAAGCGGCGAATTTTTCTCGAATACGCCGGAGGCGATCGCGCGCTGCCCGAAACACGGCTCTTTTGTGCGGGGGATTCGATCGAAGCCGCCTGGTTCCTGCTGCACGCGCTCGAATTCCATACCGATGACAGCGCGCGGCAAATGTGTCTCGAGGTTATCGAAGGCTCGCTGGAATTCGGGTGGGACCGGGAATTCGGCGGCCTGTATTACTTCATGGATATCGACGGGCTGCCGCCGCTTCCGCTCGAATCGAACATGAAACTGTGGTGGCCACACACGGAGGCGATCTATGCCACTGTCCTGGCCTATTCACTCACACGCGAGGAGCGCTGGTTGAACTGGCTGAAGCGCGTGGATGACTATGCGTTCCGCCATTTTTCCGACCCGGTGCACGGCGAGTGGTTCGGCTACTGCGACCGTCAGGGCAACGTTACCAGCACGGCCAAAGGCAATAACTACAAAGGATGTTTCCACGTGCCGCGGATGCTCTGGCTGAGCCTGCAGCGCCTCAACGCCCTCTAGTTTGCGGGCCGATCTTCCGGTTTTCGCCACGCAAGCACGAGACCCACGCCGATCACCGCGGCCGCCGTCAAACCCCACCCGGTCAGCACATCATGTTCGATCAAAGATCCAGCGAGCGGGGGCCCGGCGATCTGCCCGATTGATGTAAGCGACTGTGTGAGACCCAGCACCACTCCCTGCTCCTGGCGCGGCGCTGCTTGGGTAATGAGGCTGGTGAGCGTCGGGCGCACCAGGCTGCCCAGTGAGGAAACCGCGGTGGCCGCGAGCAGAACGGGGATCGAATGGCAAAACGCCAGCGTCACATAGCCGGCGGCGTAGGCTGCGAAACCAAGACGATTCAAGTGTGATTCACCGAAGCGCCGCACCAGACGCCCCAGTGCCGGGCCTTGCAGGAAAATGCCGAGGAACCCGGCGAACGCCCACGTGTAGCCGACCTGCTCTGGTCCGAACGGCATTCCGTGCCAGGTGAGACGGCGCTCGGCGAACAAAGGAAAGCCCGCCGTAAACATTGCGAACGCGAAAGTGAAGCAGAGAAACTGCCACAGCCGCGTCCCAAGTTCGGGGTGCCGGAAATAGGGGGCGTATTCGCCCCACTGCACCAGCGACAGGCGCCGCCCGCCTGGACCTTCGCCCGCGTCCGCGCCTCCGCCCGGTGTGACTTTAGGAAGCAGGAAATAGGTCGCGAGGATACTCGTGGCCGAAAGCCCGGCAGCGGCAAAAATCGGATCGCGATAGTCAAACTTCGCGAGGTACCCGGAAATCGCCGGTCCTATCAAGAATCCCGTTCCGAATGCGATGCCGATCATGCCGAAGGATTTCGCGCGTTCTTCTGGAAGCGTAACGTCCGAAATATACGCTTGCGCCAGCGAAAGATTGCCCGCTGTTGATCCGTCGATCACGCGCGCCAGAAACACCACCCACAGCGCGGGCGCGAACGCCAGGACGAGGAATCCGGTCAGCGTTCCAACCTGGCTCAAGAGCAGCAAAGGCTTGCGGCCCGTTACGTCCGAGAGGCGCCCCAGCATGGGTCCCGAGATCAGCTGGCACGCGGCGTAGACGCCAATCAACAAGCCCACTTGAGTCGGACTAGCGCCGAGTCTTTCGGCGTAGAACGGCAGCAAAGGGATCATGATCGTCAGTCCGAGTACGTCGACGGCAACAATCAGGAAGATGGGCAGCAGCGGCGAGGAGCGCAATCTTCATCATGGCACGCCCAGACGCCCGCTCCTCACGATCACGGTTCAGGTTACGGAGCGATGGGCGAGACTGCCGTGCCTTTAGAATAAGAGGATGGAATCCGGGGACCAGGAATTCTACCGCATCAAGAAACTCCCGCCGTATGTCTTTGCAGTGATCAATGAAATGAAGGCCAAAGCGCGCGCGGCCCAACTTGACGTTGTCGACCTCGGCATGGGCAATCCCGACGGCGCGACTCCGCGTTCGGTTGTCGGCAAGCTCGCGGAGGCAGCGCGCAACCCGCGTAATCATCGCTACTCGGCTTCGCGCGGCATTCCCCGCCTGCGCGAGGCGATCGTCAAGCGATACAAGACCAACTACGGCGTCGACCTGGACCCGGACCAGGAAGCCATTGTCACGATCGGAGCAAAGGACGCGCTGGCACATCTGCTTTTCGCGGTGATCGGGCCCGGCGATGCCGTGGTCTCGCCGAATCCTTGTTATCCGATTCACCAGTACGGCGTCATCATGGCCGAGGGCCACGCCTGCATGCTGCCCATGAGCGACCCTGCGAGTTTCCTGAATGCACTCGAAGATCTGTACCACAAGTCGTCCCGCGCGCCCCGCATGATCCTGATCTCGTTTCCGCACAACCCGACCACACAGTGCGTGGATCTCGAATTTTTCCGTGAAATCATCCGCGTGGCCGCGCATCACGGAACCATGGTGGTGCATGATTTTGCGTACGCCGACCTCTGTTTTGATGGCTACAAAGCGCCGAGCATTCTGCAGGTGGAAGGCGCGGAAGAAATCGCCGTGGAGATTTTCTCGCTGTCCAAGAGCTACAACATGGCCGGCTGGCGCGTCGGCTTCTGCCTGGGAAACCGCCGCATGATCGCCGCACTCGCGCGAATCAAGAGCTATCTCGACTATGGCGTGTTTCAGCCGATTCAGATCGCTTCGATCATCGCTCTGCGGGAGTGCGAAGACGATACGAAGAAAATCTGCGCGGTTTATCAGGAGCGGCGCGACGTGTTGATCGAAGGCCTGAACCGGGCCGGATGGCCGGTGGAGGCGCCGCGCGGGTCGATGTTCGTGTGGGCGCCGCTGCCGGAGCGCTTTCGCTCGCTGGGCTCGCTCGAATTCTCGAAATTACTGCTCGATCGCGCGCTCGTCGCCGTATCGCCCGGCATCGGATTCGGGCCGCTGGGCGAGGGGCACGTTCGCTTCGCCCTGATCGAGAATCCCCAGCGGATTCGCCAGGCCACCAGCGCGATCAAGCGAATGTTGAAGGGCGCGCGGTAGGATCAAGGCTATGGCAGCGCTCTCCGATCCGCACGCCGACTCGATCGTTGAACTGCGGCGCGTGAGCGAAGAGCATATGCTTCCGCTGCTCGAGGAAGAGGTCGCCTCCTGGAGCGCCGAACTCGACTGGGATTTCCGGCCCTCCGCGGATCTGGTGCGGCGCTTTGTGCGCATGCAGGCTTTGGGCGGCTTTGCAGTCATGCGTGGTGCGCGCGCGGCCGGCTATGCCTATTACGTGTGCGAAGAAGGCAAAGGCTTGATCGGCGACCTCTACGTGCGCAAGGCGCATCGCAGGGTGGAAACGGAAAACGCTCTGCTCGAATCGGTGCTGGACGCGATGTGGCAAACGCCAGGAGTAAGGCGCGTGGAAGCGCAGATCATGATGCTCGCCTCGCCGCTCGATCGCGCCGTCCCTCACGAGAGCTGGTTTCAACCCTATCCCCGTCTTTTCCTGGAGGCGCCGCTGGCTTCTGTCGCGACATTTCCCGCGCGAAAACTCACCCGCGCCGCAATCTCGCCCTGGTCCGAGGCCCGGCAGGAGGAGACGGCCCGGCTGATCACCGCTGCCTATCAGGGCCACGTCGACAGCCAGATCAACGATCAGTACCGCTCCGCGAGCGGCGCGCGCCGATTTCTGATGAACATCGTGCAGTATCCGGGCTGCGGCGCGTTCTTCGGCCCGGCGTCGTACGCAGCTACGGATCTTCAGAGCGGATATCTGTGCGGCGTTTCTCTGGCGAGCCTGGTGGCTGCCGACGTCGGCCATATCACGCAGGTATGCGTGGCGCCATCGCACAAAGGAACCGGACTCGGCTACGAACTCATGCGCCGCTCACTGCTGGCGCTGGCCGCGCACCAATGCCGCATGGTGAGCCTCACGGTTACTGCTGCGAATGAGACCGCGGTCCGGCTTTATGAGCGCATGGGTTTCGTCAATCGCCGCAAATTCGCCGCCTACGTCTGGGAGCCGCGATAAATGCGCCCACCCGGCCGCCCGGAGGCTTGACCTACCGGCTTTCTGCTAGCTTAGGAAATATTTGCCATGGCTTGGTTTACGCGACAGAAGTCGGGAGTCGAAGGCGCCGGAGACGGAGAGAAGCGGGTCCGCACCGAGGGTCTGTGGCTCAAGTGCGAGAGTTGCGCGCAGATTATTTGGAAGAAGGCGCTCGACGACAATTTTCAGGTGTGCCCGAAATGCGAGCACCATTTCCGAATCGACGCCCGGACGCGGCTGGCCATGTTGTTCGACGACGGAGCATACGAGGAGCAGGACGCGGGACTGATCTCCACGGACCCGCTCCGCTTCGAGGATTCGAAAACCTACTCCGTCAGGTTAAAGGCGATGCGCGAAGCGACGCAGCTCTCCGATGCATTGATCTCCGCATCCGGGACGCTTGCGAGTCGTTACGTGAACATCTGCGCAATGGAACTGAAGTTCATCGGCGGAAGCATGGGCGCGGTGGTGGGGGAGAAGATCACGCGGGCCATCGAGCGGTCGATCGCGCGTCGCGCGCCGCTGGTGCTGGTTTCGGCTTCGGGCGGCGCCCGTATGCAGGAGGGTGCGGTCAGCCTGATGCAATTAGCCAAAATTGCCGCGGCGCTGATGCGTCT
>QHXU01000192.1:28718-38055 GCA_003223065.1 Acidobacteriota bacterium
TGCGTCTGGACCAGGCGCGAGTGCCTTACATCAGCGTGCTGACCGATCCCACCACGGGGGGCGTCACCGCGAGCTTTGCCATGCTGGGGGATTTGAACATCGCTGAGCCGGGAGCGCTGATTGGCTTCGCCGGTCCTCGTGTGATCGAGCAGACGATCCGGCAGAAGCTTCCGGAAGGATTCCAGCGCAGCGAGTTCCTGCTCGAACATGGTTTCTTGGATGGCGTAGTGAAACGATCCGAGATGAAGCAGTACATCGCGCAGTCGCTGAGTTTTTTCTGTGATTAAATCGCTCCTTCTATTTCTGGCTCCGGTCGCGGCATGGACCGCCGATTACGACATTCTGATCCGCAATGCGCGCGTCGTGGACGGTACCGGCAACGCGTGGTTCCGCGCCGACGTCGGCGTTAAGGACGGCAAGATCGCGCTGGTGGGACGCGCGGGCGGCGCCACGGCCGGACGCACGATCGATGCGCGCGAGCACATTGTCGCCCCGGGATTCATCGACGTCCACACGCACATCGAGAGCACCGTGGAAAAGGTTCCGCGCGGCGATAACTATTTGCTCGACGGCGTTACGACAGTCGTCACCGGCAACTGCGGCGGCTCCCAAATGAACCTGGGCGAATGGTTCGACAAAATCGAGAAGCTCGGACTTGGCCTCAACGTCGCATCGCTGATCGGCCACAATACCGTGCGGAGCGAGGTGATGGGCACGGCGAATCGTCTCGCGACGCCGGATGAAATAGCAAAGATGCAGGCGCTGGTGGACCGCGCCATGCGCGACGGGGCGGTTGGCTTCTCGACCGGTCTTATCTACATCCCCGGCACGTATTCAAACACCGCGGAGGTGGTCGCGCTGGCGAAACCCGCGGCGGCTCATGGGGGCATCTATACGAGCCACATGCGCGACGAAGGCGAGCACGTGATCGAGGCCATTACCGAGGCGGTGACGGTCGGCAAGGAGAACGGAATGCCGGTCGAGTTGTCGCACTTCAAGATCGACAACCGGCGCCTTTGGGGCTCGAGCGACCAGTCGCTTGCCCTGGTGGAGAAGTTCCGCCGCGAGGGCGTCGACGTCGTGGTGGATCAATATCCTTACGACCAGTCGAGCACCAATCTCGGCATTCGACTGCCCAGTTGGGCGCTCGCAGAGGGCAAAGTGAAGGAGCGTCTGGCGGACCCCGGATTACGGCGCAAGATCGCGGAGGAGATGATGCGGAACCTGGCTGATCTCGGCCAGCCCGATTACTCCTTTGCGACCGTGGCGCGCTTCCGCCCGAACACCGCGTACGAGGGCAAGACCATCTCGGAGATTAACGTTTTGAAGGGCCGCGCTCAGACCGTGGCGAACGAAATCGAAACGATTTTCGACCTGATGAACGATGGCGGGGCCCAGATGATTTACCACTCAATGGGCGAGGTGGACGTCGAAAGGATCATGCGCTATCCATTCACCGCGGTCGGGAGCGACGGCGGCATCATCGAGTTCGGCGTCGGCATGCCGCACCCGCGCGCCTACGGCACCAACGCTCGCGTGCTCGGCGAGTACGTTCGGGTTCGGGGCGTGCTCACTCTCGAAGATGCGGTTCGCAGGATGACCTCGCTTCCAGCGCGCACGTTCGGCCTGCGCGACCGTGGCCTGGTGCGCGAAAATATGGCCGCCGACCTGGTGCTCTTCGATCCGGCGCGGGTCGCGGACCGGGCGACCTTCGCCAACCCCCATCAATATTCGCAAGGTTTCGAAGTCGTGCTCGTAAACGGTAAAATCGTGGTAGACGATGCAAAGCTAACGGATGCGCGCCCGGGCCAGGCCCTGCGGCATTCTCGCTGATAGCAAGGCAGGCGAAAACGCCCGCCCCATCGCGAGCACTTCATGATTCAACTTTCTGGGGCTGGAAAGCGTTTCGGCCCGAAGCTCCTGTTTGAGAACTGCGATTGGATGATCACGCCCAAGGAACGCACGGGCCTGGTGGGCGCGAACGGAACCGGCAAATCGACGCTCCTCAAACTTCTGTGCGGGATCGAGTCGCTGGACTACGGATCGGTCAGCTTTACTAAGGGCATCACCCAGGGATACTTGCCGCAAGATGGCCTGACACTTTCCGGCCGCACTGTTTTTGCGGAATGCATGGCCGTATTCGCCGACTTGCAGGAAATGGAGCAGGAGTTCGAGACTCTGAACCACAAGCTGGCGGAGCTCGATCCGGAGAGCGCGGAGTACACGGCGGCAGCGGACCGCCTGCATCATATCGATTCCGAGTTTCGCAACCGGGACGGCTACGCGATCGAAGCGCAGGTCGGAACCGTGCTCGACGGTCTCGGTTTCCGCAAGGCGGAAGAGTTTTCAGGCGGCTGGCAGATGCGCGTCGCGCTGGCCAAGCTTCTTCTCCAGAAACCGAACCTGCTACTGCTCGACGAGCCAACCAATCACCTGGATCTCGAGGCGCGCAACTGGCTGGAAACGTATCTTGCGGACTACCCGCACGCCTATGTACTGATTTCGCACGACCGGTATTTCCTGGATGTCACTGTGAACCGGACAGTCGAGATCTGGAATAAGAAGGTTCATTTCTACAGCGGCAATTATGAGTCGTACTTGCGGCAGAAAGAAGAACGGAGAGCGCAGCTCGAAGCGGCCTATCGCAATCAACGCGACCGGATCGAACAACTTGAAGCATTTATCAACCGCTTCCGTTATCAGGCGACGAAGGCCAAGCAGGTGCAGTCGCGCATCAAGGAGCTTGAGAAGATCGAACGGATCGAGATCCCGCCCGATGAGCAGACCATCCACTTTTCCTTTCCGCAGCCGAAACCCAGCGGCCGGATTGTGGCCGAATTCAAGGACGTGGCCAAGAATTACGGGGCCAAGCACGTTTTCGGCGGCGCGAGTTTTATTATCGAGCGCGTTGACCGCATCGCGCTGGTGGGCATCAACGGCGCCGGCAAATCGACGCTCATCAAGCTCCTGGCAGGGATCGAACCGCTGACCGCGGGATCATACACCCTGGGCCACAACGCGATCCCGGATTACTTCGCTCAGGATCAATACAAGGAGCTGAATCCGGACCGGCGCCTGCTCGATGATTTGAGCGACGCCGCGCCAAGAGCGACACAGACCGAGCTGAGAACGCTGCTGGGATGTTTCCTGTTCAGCGACGACGATGTATTCAAGCGCATCGGCGTGCTTTCGGGCGGCGAGCGAAATCGCTACGCGTTGGCGCGCATGCTGCTCGCGCCCTCGAACTTCCTGCTGCTCGACGAGCCGACCAACCACTTGGACATGCGCGCCAAGGACGTGCTGCTCGAATCGCTGCGCAGGTATACCGGCACGGTGGTGTTCGTCTCGCACGACCGCTACTTCATCGACAACCTGGCAACCCGGATTATCGAAATCGAAGACGGGCACGTGCATGTCTATCCGGGCAACTACGAAGACTACTTATGGCGCAAGCAGGGCGGTCCCGCCGCGGCAGAAGCACGCATCGCGACGGAGGAGCCCGGCCCCTTGCCGGTTGCTTCAGGCCAGCCGAAGAAACGCGTCAATCCGATGAAGCTGAAACAGATGCAGGACCGCTTGCGCGAAGTGGAGCAGCAGGTGGCGGCGCTCGAATCCGAGATCCGGCAGCATGAGGCCGCGCTAGCCGATTTCAAAAGCTCGGAGGAGACAGTACGGCTCACCGGGATCGTGGCGGCGCGCCGAACCGAGCTCGAAGCGAGAGTAGCGGAGTGGGAAGAGCTCTCGGCAACGCTCGAGCCAAGCGTGTAGAGGATGACGCATCACCCGGCTTGCCCGGCCAGCTTCCCTCGCACCCGGTTCCGATACTCGATGCATTGCTCAATTACGCGGCGGTACTCGTCAACGTCTACATCCCGCTCCGAGCAGCCCAGCAGAACGTGACCGTCCGTCGTGAAATTCCCATCCCAATCGATCACCTGCTCGTTGGTCCAATCCACGCGGTATTGCGGCAGCTTTTCGTCGCGCATGCGATCGAAGTAAGCGCGCAGGTTTATGCTGGTTTCGTCCGGTGTCCCGTCGACCCACGGCTCCTGCTCGAAATTCCAAATGGGTTGTTGAATTGGCATAGGCTAGACCTTGGCCTTCTTTGCCCGCACCTGGCGCTGGAGGCGGCGCATGCCGCGCAGCCAGCGATCGTAATCGTCGGCTTTGCGTCTGAAGTATTCGGCAACTTCTGGATGAGGCAGGATCAGGAACCGCTCCTCAGCCAGGCCTGCGATGACTGCATCCGTCACTTCCTCTACCGAAACCGATCCCTCCATCAGAAAGTTGCCCGGGTCGCTCATCAACATGTCAGTGCGAACGCCCTGTGGGCAGACCGCGGAGACCTTGATTCCCGCGTCCCCGTAGGTAACGGCGATCCATTCGGCCAGTGCCAGGGCAGCGTGCTTGGTGACGGCGTAGAGAGCCGAATCCAACGACGTCAGCAGCCCCGCCGCGGAGATGGTCTGCAAAAGGTATCCCTCGCCGCGCGCGATCATCCCGGGAAGCACCGCACGGGCGGCATAGATGTGCGCCATGACATTGATGTCACGAATGCGCAGCCAGTTTTCGTCCGGGGCGTCTACGCCGCCCTCGAGAAAAATACCGGCGTTCGAGCAGAATAAGTCGATCGGGCCGAAACGGGAGGTCGTCTCATCCACCAGGCGGCGGATGTCGGCTTCCCGCGCGACGTCGGTATACATGGCGAAGCCGCCGATCCCGGCAGCGACTTTCTCGGCGCCCTCACCATCGATGTCTGCGACGACTACCGCCCGCGCGCCTTCCGCCTTGAAGCGCTTCGCCAGCCCTTCGCCGATTCCGTGGGCCCCGCCCGTGACAACCGCGACCTTCTCTTGAACATTCATCGTCTTTTATGCAAGATACTCCCAACTACGCGTTCACGTCGATAACCGTGCGCCCACGAATCTTCCCAGCCAGGATCTGCTCGCCGAGCGCGAATACCTCTTCGAGCGGCGCCACCCGGATCATGCTGTCGAGCAGATCAAGCGGAAGATCGCGCGTCACCCGCGCCCAGATCTCCCTTCGGCGCGCGTTAGGAACGCGCGCCGAGTCGATCCCGAGCAGATTGACGCCTCGCAAAATGAATGGAAATACCGTGGTGTTCAGCGTGGGCCCGCCCGCCAAGCCGCACGACGCAACGCTGCCGGCGAGCGCGACGGAGCGAAGCAGTCCGGCCAACGTATCGCCGCCCACGCTATCGATCGCCGCGGCCCAGCGCTCGGTTTCGAGCGGCTTCTTGGACGGCGCAGCCAGCGCCGCGCGATCGAGAATCTCGCCTGCGCCGAGCGAGCGCAGATAGCCTTGCAGCTCCGCCCGCCCGGTCGAAGCGACAACCTTATAGCCGAGTCTTGCCAGAATCGCCACGGCTACGCTGCCTACTCCGCCGGTGGCGCCCGTCACCAGCACCTCTCGCCCGCCCGGCTTCAGACCGTGGTCCTCGAGCGCCATCACCGATTGCATTGCCGTAAATCCAGCCGTTCCGACGCCCATCGCCTGAACCAGGGTCAAGCCCGGCGGAAGCGGTACGATATACTCCGCGTTAAGCCGCGCGAACTGAGCGTAACCGCCCCAGAAAACCTCGGATGTCCCGGAACCCGTGACCACGACCTTATCGCCCGGACGGAACGCCGCTGAGTCAGACTCCTCGACAATTCCCGCGAAGTCGACCCCGGGCACCATAGGATACTTGCGAATGACGCCCGGCTTGCCCATGACCGCCAGACCATCCTTATAGTTGAGACTCGAATAGACGACGCGCACCAGCACCCCGCCTGAGGGAAGCGAATCGCGCGGGATCTGCTGAATCGAAGCTGCGAATTTGCCTTCTTCCTGCGTTGCGAGAAGAGCCTTGAACGTGGACATTCTCGGCTATGATACCAACGTGGCAGGAACAGCCTACGATCTCGCGGTGATCGGCGCCGGCGTTTTCGGCGCCTGGACCGCATACCAGTTTAGCCGCGCGGGCGCGCGCGTCCTGTTGCTGGACCAGCACGGGCCGGGAAATGCGCGCTCCAGTTCCGGCGGTGAAACCAGGATCATCCGGATGTCCTATGGCGCGGATGAGATCTACACGCGCAGCTCTACGCAATCGCTGAAGCGATGGAAAGAGTTCTTCGCCGAGACCGGCCTATCACTTTTCCATCAGACCGGAGTTCTGGTCACATCCACGCCAGATGATCCCTACCTGATCGCCACGCGCGACACGCTCAGCCGGATATGCTGCCGTTTCGAGTGGCTCGAACGCGATTCGTTGCGGGAGCGATTTCCTCACATCATGTTCGAACCGGCCACCACGGGCGTCTATGAGCCCGAAAGCGGCGTGCTTATGGCGCGCCGCGCCGTGCAAGCTGTCGTCGACGCCGCCGTGCGCGCTGGAACGCGCTATGAAAATTGGCGGGCCGACGCGCCCACGAGTTCGCACACCCTTCGCACGACGGGCGGAAACATCGAAGCGGACGCGTTTGTGTTCGCCTGCGGGCCCTGGCTCCCGGCACTCTTTCCGAAGATCCTGGGCAACCGGATCCGCCCTACGCGCCAGCAGGTCTTTTTCTTCGGTGCGCCGCCGGGTGACGACCGCTTCGCGCCGCCGCAAACTCCCGCCTGGATCGCATTTCACGAAGGTGCGTATGCGGTCCCATCACTCGATGGGCGTGGGTTCAAACTTGCAGTCGACAGGCACGGCCCTCCCTTCGATCCGGAAACGGGCAACCGCGAGATCACACGGGCGAAGCTGGCGGAAGCGCGCTTCATCCTGGACAAACGTTTTCCCGGTCTCGCCGGCGCTCCGCTGCTCGAAGCGCGCGTCTGCCAGTATGAAAACACCTCGAACGGCGACTTCCTCGTCGACCGCCACCCTGATTTCGAGAATGTCTGGCTCGCCGGCGGCGGCTCCGGCCACGGATTCAAGCACGGGCCGTTTGTGGGCGAGTACATAGCTGCGCGGATCGTGGCCAGAACCGATCCGGAACCGCGATTCTCACTCACGGCCAAAAAAATCAGGCGCCGCCGAACCGTTTACTAGTGATTTAGTTTACGGCTGCGCTGAGCGGCTGCGATCCTGACAAGCTCTCAGCGGAAACTGGCTGTTGGGACTGTATCCACCGCGACGCCGCCTCCCGTTCTTCGTCCGGGCGGTTCATCGTAAAGGCAGCCACCAGCCTGCTTTGGCGCAGCCACCACACGCTGAAACTGTTGGTCGACAGGTCTCCCCGCTCGACGATTCGGTCCGCGCCGGAAGGATCCCCCCAAAACTCATAAGAAAGATCGAAAACGTCGGAAAAGAAGTAAGGGACGTGCGCGAAGGGAGTGCGCTCACCGAGAAGCGCGCCGGCACAATGCCGGCCTTGCGATACCGCGTTATCCCAATGCTCAACCCGCCGGCGCCTGCCAAATAGCGTGTCCTGATAATTCGCGACATCGCCGGCGGCATAAATGCCGGCCTTGCTGGTCTCGAGGTATTCGTTTACCATCACGCCGTCCGTTACGTCGATTCCGCTCGTCGCCAGGAGCCCGGTAATGGGCTCGACACCGATTCCGGCAACCACCATGTCGCATGCGAGGGTTTCGCCGGTGGCCAGCATCGCTGAGGTCACGGCGCCATTTCCGCGCAGTTCCACAACCTTGGTCTGCTTGGCCAAACGCACACCTTGGCCGGCGTAGTAATTCTCGAAAAACCGGGACATCCCGGGCGTGAAGAACCTCTTCCAGATGCGATCCTCCCGCACAATCATGGTGGTCTCGACGCCTCCCTGGGATAGCACCGCCGCAACTTCCATCGCAATGAATCCGCCGCCAATCACGACAGCATGCTTCGCGCTACCGGCGCGCTGCCGGATGCGCTTCGAGTCCCCGAGCGAGCGCAGATAGTAAACCCCCTCGCGGTGGCTGCCTGGAATGTTCAATGTACGCACCCGAGCGCCGGTCGCGACGATAAGCTTCTCGAATCCGAGTTCGTCGCCGGATTTGAGGTGCAGGTTCTTGCGGCCTGGGTCCAGGCCATCAATTTCACAGTTAAGCGCGACTTCTACCCCACGCTCACGATAGAAGTTCTCCGGGTTGATGAGAATGCTCTGTTCAGTATCTTTGCCGGCAAGAAAGCTTTTCGACAACGGAGGCCGTTCGTAGGGGAGCGCGTTGTCTGCCGATACGATCGTGAGTTCGCCCGGCTTTAATCCTCGCTCAGCCAATTCTTTCGCCGCATAACCGGCGACCATGCCTCCGCCCAGAATGACGTATTTCGACGCTTTCATTTTATTTATTCCTCACAGAGACTGCGGCCAATTTTCTCCTGCAAACTGCCTTCCAAAACTTAGGTTGAAAACTTTCGCATTGTACCTCCATCTAACCGGCATTGTGGAGGTATGTTCGAATGCATGTTCAAGCCGACAGTTCACTGGTGACGATTTCGGGCACGGACGATTCAATCCGGCAGCGATTGATGGCCGAGCGTGACAGGCTTCGCCGCGACGCGGGACTGTCAGACGTGAAGCATTTCCAACGCCCGCAAGAGAGGGCTTTCCTCGCTCATGAACGGGACCAGGTTACGATTCTGTTTGGCGGCTTGACATGGAAACACGAATCCTTGATTCGCGCTGTTTTCCAGGGAAATCGATACCGCTGCGAGACGCTGCCCGTACCCGATGTTGCTGCCTTCCAACTGGGCAAAGAATACGGGAACAACGGACAGTGCAATCCGACCTATTTCACCGTGGGAAACCTCGTGCAATTTCTGCAGAGCCTGGAGGCGCAGGGCTTATCCCGCCAGGAGATCATCGACAAGTACGTTTTTTTCACTGCGGGCTCGTGCGGTCCATGCCGCTTCGGAATGTATGAAGCGGAATACCGTTACGCGTTACAAAACGCCGGATTTGATGGCTTCCGTGTACTGCTTTTTCAGCAGACTGATGGAATCAAAGCGGCGTCCGGCGAGCCTGGATTGAAGTTCTCAGTCAATTTTGGATTGGGAATGCTCAATGCGCTCAACCTTGGAGACGTAATCAACGACCTTATCTACCAAATCCGTCCTTTCGAGATGAGTGCGGGTCAGACAGACAAGGTCTTTGCGGAAGCCGTAGACGGACTGTGCCACACGTTGCAATATCGCAAGCCGTTCGAGTTCATGGAGGACGGACCCGTCTGGCTTACCGAACGGCTCGCCAAGAAAAACGGAATCAAGAATACGGTCAGCGTTCTATGCAAAATCTGGGACCACCTCTACGGCAAAGAATTCCTGGGCGCTGTCGAAACGTGCCGCGATCAAATCAACAAGATCGACGTCGACCGCACTAAAGTCAAGCCGGTGGTCAAGATCACAGGC
>QHXU01000210.1:0-458 GCA_003223065.1 Acidobacteriota bacterium
CAGCGATCCGTAAAATCCTCGGCGTTTCGATGGGTGGAGTTCAGGATCGCTGTCACTACTTCGGCGGCGCGCACGCTGTCGGTTTGCGGCTTTAAACGGAGGTCGATCCCGTCCAGGTCGTCTTTCATCAGAAACGCGCTGGGCTCCCAGAACCGGTACTGAAACGTATTGAGCGGAATATATAGGAGGTTGTTCAGGTCCTCGGCCTGCGCCGGCCCGCCCTTGACCGGCGCGCCAAGCTGCGGCGCCAGCACGCCCACCACCTCCAGCCACGTGTCACTCACCTTGACGTATTTGCCGGTGGCGCCCGGTCCGTAGCCGAGCAGGCTCACCTTCGTGCGATCACCGAGGACGCATACCGCCGCGCTTCCCAAATCCTCCCTCGCCGAAAAGAAGCGGCCCTCGGCGAGGCGGAGGTTGTGAATGGTCGCGTAGGACTCGCGAACGCCATAGACGTT
>QHXU01000210.1:527-1451 GCA_003223065.1 Acidobacteriota bacterium
ATCTCCAGGGCCTCGATATTGGCCTCCAGAATGCGTACGTCCCGCTCGGTCAAGCCCGGCGAGGAGCGCCGCCGTTGCTGCATCTCTTGAATACTCGTAGCCGGAATCGATTCGATCAGCACGTTGCGCACGCCCAGGCGCTCGATGAAGCTCAGCGACTCCTCGCGCGCGCCGGCGCCGATGGCTAGCATGCCGATCACCGATCCGACACCGAACACGATGCCAAGCGCCGTCAACACCGTGCGCGTCTTCTGCGCGCGCAGATTGTCGAACGCCAATGGAATATCGGCAAAATAGCGGACCAAGGGCGGGGTCATGGTCCTGGAGGCAGCGCCTCTGTCGCGGAGCTACCGGCCTTTTTCTCCCGGGCTTTGCCTTGCGACCGGTCCGGTCGCGCCAGCGCCACCGCCTGCCCCTCGGCCACTCCCGTCAGCACCACCTGGCTTTCGCTGCGGCGCACCAGTCTCACATCGTGCGGTGTGAAGCTACCCTGCGGGGTGCGCACGTAGACAAATGAACGGCCATCGCTCTCGAACAGAGCCTGCGCCGGAATCCATAAGACGTCATTCAGCGTTTCCGCCGTAATTACAAGGTTTGCGGTCATGCCCGGGCGCAGCTCAGGGGTCGGATGATCGACGGCAACACGGCACTCAAACCGCCGGTCCCACTGCGGGCCGGAAGTGCCGCCGAGATTCGAAACTTTTCCAGTATAGGGATGCTCGGGCAAGGCAACCGCGACAATGCGCACAGTCTGGCCAAGGGCCAGGTGGCCGCGATCCGGCTCCGCAATGCGCGCCGTTGCCTCCCAGTGCTCCAGGTCCGGTAGCTGCGCCACGGCCGTGCCCGCACGAACGGTGTCGCCAACCTGAAGCAGCGGCAGCGTCATGCCGCTGAAGAACATGTTGACGTTCATGTTCGGCTGGA
>QHXU01000210.1:1596-15355 GCA_003223065.1 Acidobacteriota bacterium
GGTTGCCCAGGTCCCGTTCGAGCTGCGCGACCGTATCGCGCGCCGCCTGCACCGCCAGATCGGCCTGCCTGGCCGCGATCGCGCTCACCAGCGGATTCTTGCGCGCCTCGAGCTGAGCCTGCTCCAGATCGGCGCGCGCCTTAATCAGCAGGTAATTGTCTTCTTCCTCCTTGGCCTGCATTTGCGCTTCGGCCTGGAGGACCTTTTGCTCCGCTTCCGCCAGATCGGCTTCGGCTTCGCGCAGTTTGTAAATCTGGTCAGTGGTGTCGAACTCGACCACGACGTCGTCTTTGTTGACCAGCTCGCCGGACGCGCGAAGAAAGGTGATCGCCAACTCGGTGCCGCCAACCATGGGAGCGGTGAGCATGATCGAGTTCCCGCCCTGCAGCTCGCCGCGAGCATATACGGCGAAGGTGACGTTTCCCCGCTTCACGTTGGTGAACGGCACCACAGGCGCGGGCCCGGCACTGGCGGCGCGATACAACTCGACACTGCCCCAAGCGGCCAGGGCTAGCGAGATCGCCCCGGTCGTGAGCCCGATCACCAGCCTGAGTTTCATGGCGTGGTTCCCTTGTCATCGCGCTTCGCATCGCCTTTGGAATCGCCCTTGGCGCCGCCCTGGGCGTCCGGCTCGACCAGTGCGACTTCCGTCCCGGCAGTAATGCCGCGGACGGCAACTTCATCGGGATTGCGCACCACGATCTGGATGTCCTGAGGCCGCCACGCGTTCTTCTCGGCAACGTAGACGGTCGGGCGGCCGCGCCTGGTGAAAACTGCGTTCGCCGGGATGCTGATCGCGTTGGGAATGCGCTCGACCACGATGTCCAGCCGTCCGTTCATGCCGGGACGCAGCCGCGGATCGCGATCGGGGAACGCGCCCTGTGCCCGGAAACTGCGCTGCGGGGGCCAGTCGCCGGTCAGCTCGACCAGCGGTGAAATCGCGGACAATTTGCCGGTGAACTGCCTTTCCGGGAAGGGATCCACCAGGACACGCACTTCCTGGCCGATGGCGATACGGCCGCGGTCGATCTCTTCCAGCTTGCCTTTCATCTGGAGGGTGGAAAGGTCGGGAATCTCGGCGATGCTGCTGCCAGGCCACACGCTGTCGCCGACCTTGAAGGGCTTCGCGTTGATCCAGCCTTGAGAATTATTGGGGTAGTACACGATCACGCCGTTCGACGGCGCACGGATTTCCATCTTGCTGAGGCGCTGCTTGGTTACGTCGATATCGGCCTCAGCCTTCTCAAGCTGGCGTGTGAACGACGCGACCTTGGCACTATCGGATTTCTGGTGGAGATTGTTGGCAGCCTCCTGGACACGCAGTTTCTCTTCAGCCAGGCCGAGATCGATCTTGCTCTCCTCGCCTTGCAGCCGGCTGACGATTTCCTGCTTTGAGACCTCAAGCCGGGCGCGTTCCACCTCCACGTGCGCGGCAGCGAGGTCGAGGCGGTCCTGCTCGGCCGTCATGCGTGCCTGGGCGACAGCCTGCTCGAGCGTGGCCTGCGCCTGCTGGAGTGCGGCTTCCTTCTCGCGCAGTTGCGCCCGCGCGGCGCTCGAATCGAAGCGCAGCACCACGTCGCCCTCCTTGACCTCGCTATTGGGCGGCGCCTGCCAGACGATCTGCAGGCCGGGCACGTTATAGGGGGCGACCAATTGGACCGAGTGCGTCGAAACGAGTTCGCCCCGGCAGCGCACAATTACCTGAAATTCACCCTGGCGCGCGGACGCAACCGGCAGGTCGGCCTTCGCCTGCACCTGGCGGGCACGGTAAAGCCACACACTTGCGCCGGGCAAGGCGATAAACACGAAGACCCCCATGAGCCCGCGGCGGAGGTGCGTCATGGTTTCACTCCCGCCGGTACGATTTCGACCGCGGCGGACAGGTCCGGCAGCAGGCGGCGGTCTCGTTGCTCCAGCCGGAACCGCGCCGTGAATGACCGGATGGGGCTCTGGATGCCGCCAGAAGCCACGGGGCTGGCAGCTTCGAGGTGAGCGTCGAAAACAGCTCCCGGATAAGCGTCCAGATAGACTTTGGCGCGTGCGCCTCGCTGGGCGATCGCGGCGCCATCGGGCTCGCTCACCATGGTGATGACCACCATGTCGCTGGGATCGAAAATGCGCACCAGCGCCTGCCCGGGCCAGCCCTGATCCCCCACCTGCATCGGGCCGGCGGAGCCGTTCCGCCAAGTGCTCTCCAGCGCCACCATACCGGTGATCGGCGCCCGCACGGTCAGCTTCTCCATGTTGGTTTGAGCGCGTTCGAGAGCGACCTGCTGGCGATCCCGCTGCAGCTCGAGGATGCGGACGCCGGCAGTTTCGGCCAGGTCATGAAAATGGCCGGACTTTTTGAGGCTCGCCACTCGAGCCCGAGCGCTCTCAGCCTTGGCCTGATTCTTCAGCCGATCGATTTCGCTCAGAACCTCACCCTTTTGCAGCTCGATTTCGGCCTTAGCCAGGTCAGCTTCGGCCTGCTTCAGGTCTGAGCTGCGTTTGGCCGCGTCGCTGCGGTACTGGGCGCGGAGCTGTTCGATCTGATGAGCCAGGTCGTCCACCTTGGCCTTGGTATCGCGGGCATCATCGACTTGCTGGGTGCGGTCGAATTCGGCCAGCACGTCGCCCTGGTTGGCTTGAGTGCCGTTGGGAATTAAACGCGTGAGGGTCAGTCGACCGCCGGGGCCGCGGATCTGTGGCACTAAAACGTTGAAAACACGGAACGCCTGGATAGTCCCGGTGGATCGGACGTGGCGCTGGAAGAGCTCGATGGCGGCGGGCTCCCGTGCATCCGCACGCACGGATAACTCATGCACGGGGGCGTGCGAACATGCCACGCCCATCACCCCTGCGGCAGTCACAACGCAAAGAGGCGACCGGAACGCCAACATTATGATTGTTAATTTAGACGCCGCAAACTGGAAAAGTGTTTAATAAATCGAAGTTTTTGCTAATTTACGGCTATGCCGAAGTCACCGAGCCGGCCGGCGGCGGGGCAGGCATTCTCTCCCGCGCGGCGTTGAATTCGCAGCCGAGCAGCGTTACCACTGCCAGCAGGTACATCCAGACCAACAACGCCAGGCTCGCGCCGACGCTGCCGTAGAGCAGATTGTAATTGGCGATATTGCGCACGTACCAGCCGAAGGCTAACGTCGATATTAACCACAGAACCGTAGCCAGGGTTGCGCCTGGAAAAAGCTGGCGAAACCGCTGCTTCCGGTTCGGCCCGAAGTAGTAAACCAGCGTGGTGACCATCACAAACGAGCCGAACGCCACACCGAAACGAAGCGCCTGTCCGCCGAGTGATACCCAACCCTCGAACTCGGCGCCCTCGGGCAGCAGGCCGAGCCAGCCGATAATCGCGCGCTCCGTTCGGGTACCGAAGACGATGAGTGCGGACGCGCCGATCACTGGTACCGCGGCGAAAAATACCAGCAAGATCGCCATGGCTCGCTCGCGCACGAAGGAGCGGCGGGTCTGGATACGATAGACGGCGCGAAATCCCTCCATCAGGCTCATCATTGCTCCCGAAGCAGCCCAGACGGCGAGCAACGTCGCCACCACCAGCAGCCATTTCGGCCGCTCGCCGTGCACGACGAACAGGTTCCGTACCACGTCCTCCGTGCCGGGCGGCGCCACTTCGTAGAGAAGCCCGGCGATGGTGCGCGAAACCGCTTCCGCCCGGGCCTGAACCAGCAGCGTTGCCAGCGTCGTGAACACCGGGAAGAACGACAGCAGGGCAGAATATGCCGCGCCCTTTGCGATCCCCAGGCAGTTGTCTTCGTAGGTGGCGATCGAAGCTTCGCGGAGCAGCCGGAAAGCCCGCGCCCAATAACTGGCCTGGGTGATATAAAGCTTAAACGGCGCGGTCATTCGCCTTTATTATCCACGTCGAGTCGCACTGCGCGTCCTAAGTTCAGCCTTAAGAGGACCTCCGCAGGCTAAATCGCAGGCGGCGCGCCGGGAAAGCCAGGAGCAAGGCTGCGATAGCCGTGTAACTCAGATACCGGAAAAAGCGTAGCCCGCGGCCGCCGTCGTAGTTGAGTTCCACCTCGCATACGCCGGCGCACCCGGGCCGAAGCCAGATCAAGCCGAGTCCGTCCCGGCCGACTTCACACTCACGCCCGTTCGCCACGCCGTGCCATCCGCGGTGATACGAAACCTGAAGCGAAATGACTTGTCCCGGCGACACGGCCGTCCGGATTCGAATCCGGTTGCGACCCTCCCATCGGAATTCAGCCAACGGCAGGGACTGGTCGTCCAGAGCGGCATCGTACAATTCGATGCCGTCTATGTCACGCGGACCGGAAGGCGTACGGGTCACCAGCGCCGCTTGGGGCACTACGTGCGCCAAGGCGGCGGACCGTTGCGGAACCCGGTAGATGGTCACGCCCTCTTCGCGCCAGAGCACCGGGAGCATGCCCTCGAACTTAGCCGGATGAGCAAATGGTTTCCAAAACTCCTGACTGTCCGGACCCGATACTCCGACGGCGCCGACTCCAAACGCCTTCAACCACGCCAGCGAAACACGCGCATCGCTCGGCGCGGTATCTCCACCGTTGTACACAGCCGAGAGACCCGTTTGTTGGATCTGGCTGTAAGCCATACTCCAGGAGCCGCCCCCAAACTGCGCCATGTCCGTAAAGGCGTTCGCCCACTGCCCGATGGATCCGGGCATCATGACGCGAACTCCGGGAAGGTTTTGTTCGACCCACCTCGCGGCACGATATTCGACGGTGCGGGTCACGTCCGCGGGGGCAAGAATGTTCTTGGCGTACACGCGGTGGCTCACAATCTGCTCTCCCGCGAGCGCCAGGAGCAGGAACAGCAGCGCCCCCTTGAGTGAAAGAGAGAGCCTATCGAACCACGATCGGGCGCCGAAAACGACCGCCAGCGCCAAGGCGAGTTCCATCTCGAGCTTGTAACGGCCCGGCTGGGGGAGAAACTGCCGGTGAAGATAAGCGGCGATCATCGGCACGCTGCTGGTCAAGTACGCGAAGAGCCCGAAAAACTGCAGCCGCCAATCCGTGGTCCAGCGTGGGAGATAACGCCATAAAAGGGTCCAGCCTAACGTCACGATGGCAAGCGCGGTAACGGAGCCGGCGGTAAATCCGGGTTCGCCGTGGCTTGCCGAGGCGGTGCGAATCGCTCGAAGCAAAGATGGCGGATAAAAGGCCGCGCTGATCGCGTAAGCGAGAGCGCCGATGGAGATGGTGAGAACGATGTTGCGCAGGCAGTCTTCACGGCGGAGAACGAACAACAGGCAGACGGCGGCCATAGCGATCATCGTTGGTCCGAACGCGCTTGCCAATCCTGCGAGCGCGATCAAGACCGCTGTCGCGATGTAATAACCAAGGCGCCTCTTCCGGATCGCCAGGGACAGGAACAGAATCACCAGGGGAAGCAGGGTCAAGGCAGCCAGGTGCGGCGTGTCGTCCCAAACGGTGACCAAAAAAAGCCGGCGAGCATCCCAGAACCTACGGACCGCGAAATCCGAATCGGGCACAAGGATCTGCGTGGGCGCGGTAAGCGAGTAAAACAGCGCCGCGGCGAAGCTGTATCCAGGTGCGCGGGTCAGCAGCCAGGCCGCCAGAAAGAGCGTGACCGGCGCAAGACAATAGACAAGACCCGTGATGCATTGGAGCGCGAGCGCGTGGGACACCTTGCCCAGAGCCGACCAGGCCGCAATCGAACCCGGAATGAGTGGCGAGTAGGTGAACTCGAATGGGATCCCGCAATCCCAATACGGCCACCAGGTGGCGTGGAACCAACTGTCTCCCGCCATCCTTGCAAGGGCGATCCAAAACCCGTGCATCGAATTCATATAGGCCGTCTGCGCAAAAAACAGTTCGCGGCACACATATGCATTGATCCAGAGCAACAGAACCGAGTAAACGGCGGCGAGCAATAAGTCCCTTCGGCTCAGCGCATCGTCAGGGCCGTCTGCACTCATATTCGTTTGAAGGCTAACAACAGATGGTAAACCTCTTGCCCGGTCCATCGCTCGTGCTATTCTGAAAAAGTCTTGGTAGAGGAGCGGGGGCCATAAGTAGCCCGGCGCGCAGTTCCGGCGAGTTCCGGAGCGTCTGGTGAAAGGGGCAGCCTCGCCGAAATCGACGCGCCGTCTCGCAGGTGTGCCGGTTGGGGGGCGGGATTAACATCAGCCCACTGTCATTCGATTCCGGAAACGGTTCGGATGGAGCGCTATCGGGAAGCGGTTGCAGTTCAGCCCTCCTGGCCGTCTGAAAGCGGCGTCTCCATCCAACAAGGAAGTGGGTATTAGGTACGCGGGTAGTAGAGAGAGAGTTTCTCACTCCATCGCTCGCCTCCTCTTCGCCACTTATGAATATCTTTGAACTAACACGCGCGTTGGTCGACATCGAATCGGTGACGCCGAACGAGGAACAGGTGGGCGTGTTCCTGGCCGATTACCTCTCGCGCCTTGCCGCACGGACCGGCGGACAGGTGGAGCGAATGGAGGTCGCACCGAACCGGTTCAACGTTCTGGCTCACTGGGATGAGCCGATAGTGGCCACTCTTTCGACGCACATGGACACCGTGCCGCCGTTTTTTGCGTCGCGCGAGGATGATGAATTTATCTGGGGCCGCGGCGCGTGCGACACCAAGGGCATCATCGCGGCGATGACCCTGGCGGCGGAGGCTTTACTCGCCGAAGGCGAGCGCAATCTGGCCTTGCTGTTCGTGGTCGGCGAGGAGCGCAATAGCGCGGGTGCGTTTGCGGCAGCCCGAAACGGGCGAGGCAGCCGGTTCCTGAACAACGGCGAACCCACTGAGAACAAGCTGGCGTTGGGTTCAAAGGGCGCGCTGCGCTATGAAATTGTCGCCAGCGGGCGCATGGCGCACTCGGCGTATCCGCACCTGGGAGAATCGGCGATCGAAAAACTGCTCGACGTGCTCGAGCGTGTGCGCCGCATGCCGCTGCCGTGTGATCCCATTCTCGGCCCCGGCACGATCAACGTCGGAACGATTCATGGCGGCCGCGCGCCGAACGTGATTGCGGATCACGCTGAAGCCGAGGTCTTCATCCGCCTGGTGGATGACGGGGCGGCTTCACGCGCGGCGATGGCTGAGGCGGCCGGCGGTCAGGCGGAGGCGCGGGAGGTGCTGTGCGTTCCCGCCGTGCGATTGGGCGCGCTGGACGGGTTCGAGACGACCGTCGTCTCCTACACAACCGATATCCCGGCGTTCGGCGGCGCATGGGGAAAACCCTTTCTGGTGGGGCCAGGCAGCATACAATTCGCGCACACCGATGAGGAGCGCGTGCCCAAAACAGAGCTTTGTGATGCGGTCCGGATTTATCAAAAACTAGTGAGGCAATTGAAACGGCAATGAATGAACGAATCCCTGTTGGTATCCTCGGCGCCACGGGAATGGTGGGCCAGGAGTTTGTGAACTTTCTGCGCGGCCATCCGTGGTTCGATCTCACGTGGCTGGGGGCGAGCGACCGTTCGGCGGGCAAGTCCTATCGGGAAGCCACGTCGTGGCGGCTGGGCGGCGTGATGCCGCCGGGCGTGGGCCAGATCGTTGTGTCGGAGTCGCAGCCGAACGGCGGTCCGCGGCTCGTTTTTTCGGCCATGGACGCTTCCGTGGCCACTGAGATCGAGCGGGCTTTCGCCGCCGCCGGACACATCATAGTCTCGAACTCGCGCAATCATCGCATGGAGGAGGACGTGCCGCTGCTGGTGCCGGAGATCAACGCTGATCATCTGCGCCTGATTCAGGAGCAGCAGCGCCAGCGCGGATGGAAGGGCCAGATCGTAACGAATCCAAACTGTTCCACGGTAGTGCTGGCGATGGCGCTCGCGCCGTTGAAGCCGTTCGGCATCCGCCGTGTGATCGTGACGACGATGCAAGCGATCTCCGGAGCGGGCTATCCGGGCGTCGCTTCGATGGACATCAACGCCAACGTGATTCCGTTCATCGGCGGTGAAGAAGAAAAGATGGAGCGCGAAACGCAGAAGATTCTGGGCGAATTCACGGGCGTTCGCGTCGATCCGCTGCAAGCGAAAGTGAGCGCGCAATGCAATCGCGTGCCGGTGGTGGACGGTCACACGCTGTCTGTATCGGTTGAGCTGGAGAACAGGCCAACCCACGCTGAGATCATCGCCGCAATACGCGGGTGGCGCGGCGTGCCGCAGCAGAAGGGCCTCCCGAGCGCGCCGCCATGCCCCTTGATTTACATGGAAGAGAACGACCGGCCTCAGCCCCGCCGCGACGTGGAGCGCGAGAACGGCATGGCTGTGTTCATCGGCCGGTTGCGCACGTGTCCCGTGCTCGGCTACAAGTTCGTCGCGCTCGGTCACAACACGGTACGAGGCGCGGCGGGCGCGGCCGTGCTGAATGCGGAGCTGATGAAATCCGAAGGCTGGCTCGACAAATGATCGTGATGAAGTTCGGCGGCACCTCCGTCGAATCGGCGCAAGCGATCGGGCGCGTCGCGGGAATCGTGCGCGAACGCCTGGAGCGGCATCCGCTGGTGGTGGTTTCAGCGATGGGCAAGACCACCAACAAATTGCTGGCGATCGCCTCGGCGGCCGTGGGCAGACAGCGTGAGTGCGCGTTGCAGCAACTCGAAGATTTGCGCGAGTTTCATCTGCGCGAGTCGGCCGGGCTCGTCGACGGCGAAATCGAACTGCACTTTCAAGAACTGACCGAGCTGGTGAAGGGGCTGGCCGTCATGGGAGAGCTGACGCCTCGCGCCACCGACGCGATCTCATCTTATGGCGAGCGGATTTCGAGCATTATCGTGACCGCCATGTTCCGGCGCTGCGGTTTCAACGCGACGCACCTGGATGCGCGCAATGTGATCGTAACCGATCGCCGCCACACGCAGGCGGCTCCGCTCTTTGCCGAAACCAATGCGCGCCTGGCGGCGACGATCGGGACGCGCGAACCTGAGCAGGTCATTGTGATGGGCGGTTTCATCGGTGCGACCGAAGACGGCGTGACGACTACTCTGGGCCGCGGCGGATCGGACTACACGGCCGCCATCGTGGGCGCCGGGCTGGGCGCCGAAGAGATCCAGATCTGGACCGATGTGGACGGGATGCTGACTTGCGATCCGACGATCCTTCCGGGCGGCTACCGGGTGAAAACGTGTTCGTTTGCGGAGGCGGCCGAGCTCGCATACTTCGGCGCCAAGGTGCTGCACCCCGCGACCGTGCTGCCCGCCATCGAGAAAAACATTCCGGTGCGGATTGAATTCGCGGCGTCCCGAGGCGGGAGGAACGCTGATAGTGGGCGAAGGAAAGCCGTGCGCCAGCCCGATCCGCTCCATCGCCTGCAAGCGGAATATCACTCTTGTGAACATCGTCTCCACGCGCATGCTGATGGCGCACGGATTTCTGCATCGAATCTTCGAAGTTTTCGACCGCTTTGAAACGCCGGTAGACATGCTGGCCACATCCGAGGTGAGCGTGTCGCTAACGATTGACAACACGCGCGCGCTGCCCCAAATCCGCGCGGAGATCGAAACATTCGCGGAAGTTTCGGTGGAGGAGAATCAGGCCATCGTGTGCCTGGTGGGTGAGAATATTCGCCGTTCGCGCGACGTCGCAGCCCGTGTTTTCGGCGCTTTGAAAGACCTCAACGTGCGGATGGTTTCGCAGGGAGCCTCGCTGCTGAATATCAGCCTGGTGGTGGCCGCCGGCGACGTGCGCCACGCGGTAGAATCGCTGCACCGGGAGTTCTTCCGCGACCCGGACCCCACGGCGTTTGAATAGGGAGGCGATATCAAGCTCGCCATTGTCGGCTATGGGAAAATGGGGCGGCTGATCGAGCAGCTTGCGCCGGAATACGGCGGCACGATTCACGCGCGCATTGATGTAAACGATGATTTTCACCAGGCCAAAGGGGCGGACGTGGCGGTGGAGTTCAGTGTGCCGGATGCGGTGGCAGGGAATGTGGAAACACTTGCGGCCATGGGCGTTCCGGTGGTGGTGGGGACCACAGGCTGGCATGCGCAGATGGATCGTGTGTGGATGGCGGTGGAGCGGCACGGCACGGCGCTGGTGTGGAGTCCGAACTTTTCCATCGGGGCAAACGTCTTTTCGCGCCTGGTGCGCGAGGCGGCGCGCTTGCTGGCCGATGAGCCGCAGTATGGCGCCTGGGCCTGGGAGATTCACCATCATACGAAGAAGGATGCTCCTTCAGGTACCTTGCTGAAGCTGGTGGAGGAGATGAAAAGGGCCGGATATGCGCGCCAGATCGATGCAGGCTCAAACCGGGCCGGCGCGCACCCGGGCACGCATGAGATCGGTTTCGACTCGGCGGCCGACACCATTACGCTGCGGCACGCCGCCAGGAGCCGTGAAGGATTTGCGCGCGGCGCGCTGAAAGCCGCGCAGTGGATCGCCGGAAAGAAAGGCGTTTTCGAGTTCAGCGACATCCTATTTGAGAGGTAGTTTATGTTCACAGGTTGCGGCACCGCGTTAGTGACACCGTTCCGGAAAGATCAATCGCTTGATGAGGACGTTCTGCGCCGGCTGGTGCGGCGGCAGATAGAAGCCGGTATTGATTTTTTGGTACCCTGCGGCACCACGGGCGAGAGCCCGACGCTGACTCGCGCAGAACATCTGCGCGTCATCGAGATCACGCTCGAAGAGGCGAAAGGCGAAGCGCGAGTGTTGGGCGGAGCCGGCGGCTACAACACAGCCGAGGTGATTGAGCTGGCCCGCGAACTCGAGCATCTCGGCGTCGACGGAATTCTGTCCGTGACGCCTTATTACAATAAGCCGACGCAAGAGGGGCTGTATCAGCACTACAAAGCGATCGCTGCGGCAATACCCTTGCCGATCGTCGTCTATAGCGTGCAGGGCCGAACGGGCGTGAACGTCGAGCCGGCGACGCTCAAGCGGCTGGCCGAGATCGACAACATTGTGGGCGTAAAAGAGGCCTCCGGCAACATCAGCCAAATGGCGGCGGTGGTGCACCATGTGCCCGAGCGGTTCGCTGTTTTGAGCGGCGACGATGCGATTACGCTTCCGCTGATTGCGCTGGGCGGCCGTGGAATTGTTTCCGTGGTGTCCAACGAAATCCCAGCCGAGATGACAAGGCTCACGCATCTGGCGATGGCCGGCGATTTCGCCGGCGCCCGCGCGGTGCAGCGCGGTTGGCTGCCGTTAATGGAGGTGAACTTCGTCGAATCGAATCCGATTCCGGTGAAAGCCGCGATGGCGCTGATGGGGTTGATCGAGCCGGTGTGGCGCTTGCCGATGACGCCGCCTTCTCCGCAGAATCAGGCAAAGATCGAGGCGGTGCTGAAGTCGCTCGGCCTGCTCGCGGGCGCGCGGGGAACGCATGCAGACTGAGATCGAGAACCTGTTTGACCAAAAGCCCACCGTTTATACCGAAGACCATTTCGCGCTGTTCCAGCGCTTCAAGCAGGCCCTGAACTCGGGAAAAATACGTTCGGCCGAGCCGGATTCTTCCGCGCGCAGCGGCTGGCGCGTGAACACGTGGGTCAAGAAAGGCGTGCTGCTCGGATTCCGCATGGGAGTGACAGTCGATATGTCCGTGAATCCGGTCCGGCAGCCGATGATCGATAAATCCACGTGGCCGGTCAAACGGATCAGGCCGGACGACGGCGTGCGGATCGTTCCCGGCGGCTCAAGCATTCGCGATGGCTGCTATATCGGCAAAGGCGTCACTTGCATGCCGCCCATGTACATTAATGCCGGGACATGGGTGGGCGACGGCACCATGGTCGATTCGCATGCGTTGATCGGAAGTTGCGCCCAGGTGGGCAGGAACTGCCACATCTCCGCCGCGGCGCAGATCGGCGGAGTCCTGGAACCGGTGGGTGCGCTGCCGGTGATCGTTGAAGACGAGGTTTTGGTGGGCGGCAACTGCGGCGTCTACGAAGGCACGGTGGTAAAGCGGCGCGCCGTGCTCGGAAGCGGCACCATTCTGACGCGCTCGACGCCGGTTTATGATATCGCGCACGGGCAAGTTTATTCGGCTACCGACGATCAGCCGCTCGTTATTCCGGAGGACGCGGTGGTGGTGGCCGGCTCGCGCTCCATCACGCGAGGGCCCGGAAAGGAGTGGGGAATCTCACTCTACACGCCGGTGATCGTGAAGTATCGCGACAGCAAGACGGAGACGAGGATTCAGTTGGAAGACTTGCTTCGCTAGCCGCCTGCCGAGGTTCGCAGTGCAGTCGCAGTTTGCGTTAACACACTAAGCGTCTGTTGCGCGGTGCGCTCCCACGTGAATCGGCGCGCGCGCTCCGCACCGGCTTGCCCGAGCCGCTGGCGCAACGGCGCATCCGTCACGATGCGCTCCAGCGCACTCGCGATGGCGTCCTCATCGAGAGGGTCGAAGAAGAGCGCGGCATCGCCGGCGACGTCGCGTAGCGGCGCAATATCTGAGCAAGCCACGGGAACGCCCGCCGCCATCGCCTCCAGCACCGGCATTCCGAAGCCTTCAAAAGTCGACGGATAAATGAACGCCTGCGCGCGTTCGTACAGCTGATAAAGCTGGTCGCGAGGGATCCAGCCGGTGAGGCGTACGGAATCCGATACGCTCAACCCGGCAATCAACTCCTCGATGGGCCGTGTATGGAATCCGCGCATCCCGGCGAGCACCAGCCGGAAATCGCGCCTGCGCCGCGCATATGCGCGAACCAGGCGTTCGAGATTCTTGTGGGGATGCAGCGTCGAAACGCAGAGCAGGTAAGGCTCGATACGGGTGCGATCCAAAGCGAAGCAGTTGGCGTCGGCGCCGTGCGGGATCACGATTACGCGATCGGAGGGCACTGGATAGAACCGAAGCAAATCGGCCCGCGTGGCTTCCGAGACGGCGATCAGCGTGCGTGAGCGATGCGCGGAGGCCCACAGCAGCATTCGCCAGAACGGCAGATCGAACCAGCGGAAATGTTCGGGGTGTCGTTTGTGCTGGAGATCGTGAAACACGGTGACGCAGGGGCACGGCGCGATCACGGGAGCAGTGAAGCCGGGGTTGAACAAGACATCAAGCCCGTAGCGGGACGCCTCCAGCGGCAAAACGGTCTGCTCCCACAGAATTCGCGCCGGACGAAATCGGGCACGCACGGCCTGCGGCTTCCAGTAAAAGCGCGCCTTGCGCGGCACCAGATCCGGGCCGGTCTCGAGGTTCGTGAAGACGAAGTACTCATTTTCCGCGTCGAAGAGCGCCAGCGCGGCCAGTAACTCGCGGAGGTAGATCTCGGTGCCGCCGACGCCGCCGGGAATCAGATACAGCGCGTTAACGCCGATTCGCGGCATTCAGCGGCTCACGCGCACGAGCGCGTCGCGCGCGGCCTGATTGGTCGGATTCAGCGCCACAGCCCGCTGGTACTCACGGGCCGCGGCCACGCGATCGCCGGCGCTTTCGTAGACGTTGCCGCGATACAGATAAGTGATTTCGAAGCGCGGGTCGATCTTCTCCGCCTCGGCGAGCGCGTCCAGAGCCTCCTGCGTTCTGCCGTGCTTTGCATACACCATGCCCATTTGCGTAAAGACGTGCGCGCTGCGTTCGAACAAGGCAGCCTGGCGCAGCTTGTCGATCGCTTCGTTCACGCGGCCGGCGCCGTCCAGCGCCAAGGCCCAATCGAGCAAAAGCTGATAGTCCACGGGTCCTAGCCTGGAAGCGATCTCGTAGGACTGCGCCGATTCCGCGTATTTGCCGGCATCGTAGAGCGCAAAAGCAAGTTGGAAGCGGGGGCGCACCTTGCTTGGAGACTTGGACACGGTATCCCGCCACAACGCGAGCGGGCTGGCCCAGACCT
>QHXU01000211.1:0-9069 GCA_003223065.1 Acidobacteriota bacterium
TCACTCTGCAAATCGCACTCACCGACACGCACTACCGCGATCCCGCCCGGCGCGTGGAGTTCTTCGAGCGGCTGCTTGGGCAGGTGGAACAGTTGCCCCGCGTCGAGGCCGCCGGCAGCACTAATTTCCTGCCTCTTCGCGGCGACAGGAACACGACGGGCGTGTGGCTCGACAATCAGCCCGTCCGGAGCCAGGACACGAAAATCCTGCTCGATAACCGCGTGGTAACCCCAGGATACTTTCATGCCATGGGCGTGCCGTTGCTCGCCGGGCGCGTTTTCACCTGGGCGGATCGTGCCGCCACGCCCAAAGTGGTTGTCGTCAACGAGGTGTTCGCCCGCCAGTTTTTCCCCCAAGGCGACGCGATCGGGCACCGGATCACGATGGATGTCGGGACGCCGTGGACCGGCGAGATCATCGGCATCGTAGGCAGCTTCCGCGAAACGAGCCTGGCCGAGGAGCCCCGGCGCGAAATTTTCACCGTTTACACCCAAACCACAATTTCCGGCCAAACGGTTGTGGCGCGTTCGACGGGCGATCCAGCCGAGCTGGCTGGGCCGATTCGCAGCGCCATTGCATCCATTGACAAGGACGTCCCCATATATAATCTGCGCACCATGCAGCAACAGGTCGCCGATTCGGTGGCGCAGCCGCGCCTGCGCAGCGCGCTGTTCGGTGTTTTCTCGATCGTGGCGCTGGCGCTGGCGTCGCTCGGGGTCTATGGCGTGATCGCGTGCGTGGTTGCGGAGCGGAAGCAGGAGATCGGGATTCGCCTGGCGCTGGGCGCGCGCCCTGAGCAGGTACGGTGGACGGTGGTCGGCGGCGGGTTGAAGCTGACCGCCTTGGGTCTCGCCCTCGGACTCATCGGAGCCGCCGCCATCATGCGTCTTCTGGATAGTTTTCTGTTCGGCGTCAGCGCAGGCGATCCGCTCACGTTTCTGTCGACCGTGGCGGTGTTCGTGGCGGTTGCGCTGGCGGCGAGCTACGTGCCGGCACGGCGCGCAACGCGAATCGATCCGCTGGCGGCATTGCGCGACGAGTAGCCCGCCTATTCCGGCCAGCGTTTACCGGCCGAGGAATTTCTCGATGGATTCCAGCGCGAGCTCGGCCATTTGCAGGTTCCGCTTCGCGCCTTCGGCATCGGCGCCCCGGATCGACCCCATGGCTTCCTTCATGAGGTAGTCCATGCGAATCTCAGCCTCGCGGACGTCAGCTCGCAAGCCGAGACCCTGGCGCGCCATCTGCTGCTCCATCGAGCGCAGACCCGCTTTGGCTGTACCTGCCCGTATGGCGATCTGATTGTATTGTTCGCGAAACTCGTTCATCTGCGGCGTGGGCTGCTGTTGCGGCGGCGGTGCCGGCGCAGCCTGTTGCACTTGCGCTGGAGGGGCTTGCTGCGACGGCGCAGCCTGTGGCGGCTGTTGCCGCTGCGGCGGCGATTCCAACGAGCGAGCCGGCTGGGTCCGGGGCAGCGCTTTTTGTGTTGTGACCTGCGCGGCGGGCGGCGGCGTAGTCACCGAGCGCTGCTGAACCGGCTGTTGCTCCGCGGGCGGCAGTTGCGCCGGCGGAATCGGTTCCGAGGCCGCTGTGGGCGGGACTTGGACAGGCGGAGGCTGCGCGGGAGGTGCGGGCGTTTCTTGTACGACGCTTTGCCCGCCGGCCCGCGCACGCATAAATTTCGGGCCCTCGATCACAGCCAAGGCGAGCACAGCCAGCGTCGCGACTGACCCCAGGGCCATATAAACAACTCGCCGGCTTCCTGCTGCTTTTGCCGCGGACCCCGCCTGCACCGATGGTGGCGGCGGCAACGGAGGCGGCGGCGGAGCCGGCGCGATCGTGTGCGCCGCTTGAGAGGGAGCCGGCGTGACAGTGTGCGCCGCATCCGGCACGACGCTCGCAAGCGCCGCGCGGAATGCCGCGGCCGACTGGAAGCGCGCCGCCGGATCCTTCGCGATTGCCATCAGGATAATGTCGTTCAGCGCACCCGGCACGCCCGGCACGACTTCGATAGGCGCAACCGGCGTCTGTTGAAGGTGCGCGGCCATGATGGAATAATCACTATCGCCCTGAAACGGCCGCCGGCCCGTGACCATCTCGTACAAAGTCACGCCCGTCGAATACAGGTCCGAGCGCGGATCGGGCTCCGATCCCTGGATCTGCTCCGGCGACATGTAGAAGAGAGAGCCGACGGTATGGCCGGTTTGCGTCAGTCTCCGGTCGGCCTGCATCCGGGCGCTGCCAAAGTCCATCAGCTCTATCGAACCCGCAGGCGTGCGCATTATGTTGGCGGGCTTGATGTCGCGATGCACTACGCCGCGCGCATGAGCGTACGCCAGAGCATCGAGCACCTGGCAGACATAGGCGCCGGCGTCGCGCACACCGAGCGGGCCCTGTTCGAGCAGCTTCTCGATCGAAGCGCCGTCGACGAACTCCATTACCATCAGGAGCTGATTCTGAGCGCGCAGCGCGGTGTGGAGCTTGGCGATGTTGGGGTGATCCAAGGTGGCTTGCACCTTGATTTCACGAAGGAAGCGGTCCACCAGCCCGGCGTCACCCTCAAGGTTCGGCAGCAGGACCTTCATCGCCTCGACGCGATCCGACAGGACATTGCGGACCTTGTACACCTGGCCCATGCCGCCGGCGCCGAGAATTTCAACGATCTCGTAATCGCCAATCCGCTCACCGATGTTCATTGATGTCGCCTCGGGCCGCTATTTCTTGACGCGATCGCCGACTTTTACGCCAGGCGTGCCCGTGTAGGTTCCCACGGAAGACTGCGCATCGACCTCGGTGATCGCAACTTCGCCTAACGCCGAGTCTGTGCGGCGGATCACTTTCCCGGTGGCCGGATCTTTGATCTCGCGGCCCGAGCGCGTAACTTGCAGCTTGTCGCCGACCTTAACGCCCGCGTGCGAACCGACATTCAGTACGAGGGTCGAGCCGCTGACGTCGGCCACCAGTCCTTCCACCGCCACCACAACCGTCGGGAGCCGCGCCGCGCCGGCTTCGACCTTGCTTGCGACCTCGGTCACGGCCTTGTTGGTGGCTTCACCCAGGATGGTTGCGCCAAAATTCTTGCTCGACATATCGGTCATTCCGGCGCCAGCGCCCGACGACGATCCACCCGCACCGAGTAGCGTCGTGCCCGAGCGTGTCGACTGGCCTTTCCCAGGCGCAGAAATCAGAATCTCTCCGGTGTTGACGTCCACCAGGCGAGCGGTGATTTCGACCACCGCCTTCGCTTCACGTTTTCCGACGCCTCCGACGCCGAAGCGGCCGGTGATGCCGCCGATGGCGCCACCGCCGATGTTGGTGGATTTATCGTCGCGCCCGAATTGCGTGATGGACCCGATTACAATGGCGTTCACGCCCAGCAGCTTGCCGATTTTCGCGGCGCTCGACGGATCGGCGCGGTCGCTGTTCGAGAAATTCTGTTCCGCAATCAGCTTGTCGAGCGCCTTGCGCTCGATTACCGAATAAACACCGTCATTCACCAACCGGTCGACGAGCATATCCGCGATGCCCTTGCCGACGTCGATATTCGAACCGAAGATTGCCGAGAGGCCCGACTGCACGGTTCCATACTCGAAGTTCATGACTGCAACCCGCTTCTTGTCCTGCGCAACCGCGGCAGAAGCGACCAATGCAGCAATTAAGATAACGCTCCGCATCATTTTTCCTCCGGACTATTATAGGGCAAGAGGGCCGGGCGGGAACATCTAAATCTGGTACCATTAAACATGATGACTTTCTCGCTTTCGGCCGGGCCGGCACATCGATGAATCCCAGGTATCCACCGCGCCGGCCGCGGATTCGAGAAAACGTCAATGAAGCGATTCGCGCGCGGGAAGTACGCGCAGTCTTCCCGGATGGCACGGTAGAGGTCATGCAGACCTCGCTTGCGGTTCGCAAGGCCCAAGAGATGGGCCTCGATCTGATATTGATCGCGCCTACCGCGGATCCGCCGGTGGCCAAGGCCATGGACTATGGCCAGTGGCAGTACGAGAACAAGAAGAAGCAACACGAGGCCAAGCGAAAACAGCACGTCATTCTGGTTAAGGAACTGAAGTTCCGGCCTAATACTGACGACCACGACTACGAGTTCAAGAAGAATCACGCCATCCGGTTCCTGAAGGAAGGCAACCGCGTGAAGGCTGTGGTTCAGTTTCGCGGACGCGAGATCGCGCACACGGATCTCGGGAGGAAATTGCTGATGCGTTTCGCCGAGGATCTGGCGCCATACGGCACCGCCGAAGGCCAGCCGCGCCTGGAAGGCCGCAACGCGCACGTCCTGCTGAGCCCGGTGAAGGTGGCCGCGCACACCCCGACAAAGGACAAACCCAGACCGCCCGAAAGCGCCGGCTAATTAAATTGTCCTAATACATTCTTGGCGATCTTCGCCACCACGTGGATCTCCGGGTCCACTACCTCGGCGACATCGTAGCGAATAGACGTTCCAAGCACGATGGCCACTTCATTCGCGTTCAACTTGTAATCGTCGCTGAGCCACTGCGCGAGATTCGTGGTCGCCTGCTGCAGCGCCTCCGTCAGCGAATGAGCGATCCCGGACGCCATGCGATATTCGGCGTTTTCCGCCCGCGGCGACGGCACGGATTTTCCACGCACTACATCCACAGTGAACGAGTACTCTGTCGATGTTTCAAGCGCGTCACCGGTCAGCTCGCCGTCACCCTGCGCGGCGTGGCCGTCTCCGATGAAAAGCAGAGCGCCCGGCTGGAACACGGGAAAATACAGCGTCACGCCTTCGCCGAACTGGTTGTAATCCATGTTGCCGCCCCAGGGCCCGAGATAACCCGAGCGGAACACTGACTCCTGCGGCGGCGCTACCCCGATGCAGCCAAGCATCGGTTTCAGCTTTACCTGGAAATTCTTCAAGCGCTCGGAAGGTTTGGCAAGTGTCGCCACACCGCGCTCGCGATCGAGCTTCCATTCGCTCGAGAAATCCTTCTCGGATTTCAGATCCTTGTAATAGCGAGGACTCAACGCCGTGGGCACGATCCCGTCCCCGCTCTCGGCTGAGTCCCGATTCAACCGCAGCCGATTGATACGCACGACCAGTGTGTCGCCTGGCATCACGCCTTCCACATAGAAAGGACCTGTGAGCGGGTTGCCGCCTGGCGAACGACGGACGCCCTTCTCATCCCTGCCGCCTGCGTCGACACTCTTGGTTTCCACGGTGTCTCCCGGAAAGATGTGCAGCGCAGGCGGGATCAGCGGGGAAAAATAATTGTGAAATTTCTCGGGAACGAACTGAAGCGTGCGGGCGCCGCCGGCAGGCGGCTTGGGTTCCCGGCGTGCGATCCATTTCACCTGCTGCTTGTCATCGCCCAGCGTGCCTTCACCGCTGAGCTGGCCGCCTGAAATCGCGCCGGTCAGTGTTCCGGCGGACTTACCGTCCCGGTCGAAAACCTTCAGCTCCAGGCTCGATCCACGGACGGCGCCTTCCATTTTCATCTGACGCGTAGTCGTGGCGGTGAGCTTATCGCCCTGCACTTCGATCTTCACACGCGTGTAATCGCGTTGTGCCCCGTCGAAGCGCGAAATGGTAAATTCCCAGTCGCCGGCGAGGTCCGGGGATTGCGATTGCGCCCACGCGGCGGAACAAGCGAGCATGACAACCAATGCGTGACCGGTCATGCCAGGATTGTACCGCGCGTGGGCGCGAAGGTTACCGCCAGTGTCCCTCATGGTAGCGGTAACGGTTGTGATGGCCCTCCCAGTAGCCGGGGATCCAAACCGAGCGCGGCCGCGGCGGGCGTGCCCAACGACCGGGCACCCACGCGTAGCGTCCTCCGCGCCAACCCCAATAACCTGTGACCCACACGAACCCCGGCCCCGGCGCGACACCGTAGACCTCCGCGCGCGCCGGAGGCGGTGGAACGGGCGCGTAGTACGCGGCGCCCGCGGTGCAGCCGACCGCCGAGAGCATTGCAAACATCAGAACCAATAACCAGGAGCGCTTCATAACCACCTCCTAATAATAGGAACGCGGCGCCGCGGGACCCTGTTTCCGTCTTCATAATCCATTAATATTTAAGAGTTTTCATCCGAAAAAGGAGTGAGGTGTATTTGTTTAGAATGAACGGTAGGTCAGGCGGGTTGAGTCGGGGCCAGCACTGCGCCGGCCATGGCGCGTGTCAATGTCTCGAGACCTTCTCCGGTAACGCTTGAGATCTTGAAATACGGCAACCCTCTCCGGTGGGCCATCTGTTCAAGCGATGCGATCCGCTCCGGATTCTGCGCCGCGTCGAGCTTGGTCGCAACGACGATCATCGGTTTTTCGGCCAGCGCCTGCGAAAAGCTGGCCAGCTCATCCATAACGATTTCGAAATCGCGCACGGGATCGCGGCCCGTCGCATCGGAGACATCGACCAGGTGAGCGAGCAGGCGGGTCCTCTCGACGTGCCGGAGGAACTGCGTGCCCAATCCGTGCCCTGTGTGAGCGCCTTCGATCAATCCGGGAATGTCGGCCACGACGAAAGTCCGCTGGTCGCTTGCGTCGGCCCCGACGCTCACAACGCCGAGGTTCGGCTCGAGCGTGGTGAAAGGATAGTCAGCGATCTTGGGTCGCGCCGCTGAGATACGGGAAATCAGGGTGGATTTCCCGGCGTTGGGAAAACCGACCAGGCCCACGTCGGCGAGCAGCTTCAGTTCCAGGCGCAGGCGCCGTTCCTCGCCTGGTTTACCGGGTTCGTGCTCGGTCGGCGTCTGGTGAGTGGAAGTCGCGAAGCGCGCGTTGCCCTTGCCGCCCCTTCCGCCGCGCGCCACCACGAATCGGTCCCCGGCTTCGATGAAATCGTGCAGCAGTTCGCCGGAGTCCGCGTCGTAGACGATCGTGCCTACCGGAGTCGGCACTTCGATCGAAGCGCCGTCCCGCCCTGTACGGTTGCTGCCTTCGCCGTGCCGTCCGCGCTCGGCTTTGTGCTCGGGGTTGAAGCGAAAGTGAAGGAGAGTGTTGTAATGCTGGCTCGCTACCAGGACAACATCGCCGCCGCGCCCTCCGTCGCCTCCGCTGGGTCCGCCCCTGGGAACAAATTTTTCCCTGCGGAAAGCGAGACAGCCGTTGCCGCCGTCGCCTGCCTTGACGCGGATCTTAACTTCGTCGATGAACAACGATTCGAGAGCTTTACTCCGCGGGACGGACGCTGACGAATTTGCCGTGCCGGCCGCGGTCGCGGAACTCAATGACACCGGTGATTTTGGCGAACAGCGTGTCGTCCTTGCCCAGGCCCACGTTCTGACCCGGCTTAATGCGGGTGCCGCGCTGCCGGACGATGATCGAACCGCCGGGCACCAGTTGGCCGCCGAAGGCCTTCACGCCCAGACGCTGCGAATTCGAATCGCGCCCGTTTTTGGAACTTCCCAGACCTTTCTTATGTGCCATGACTTGCCCTATCCGATTTCGTTCACCTGGACGCGCGTGAAGTTCTGACGATGCCCGATCGTCCGCTTGTACTGCTTCTTCCGCTTGAACTTGAACACGATCTTCTTCTCACCACGGCCATGTGCGGTGATCTTACCCTTGACGCGGATGCCCCCGGCGTCAGGACCGGCTTTCACCTGCTGGCCATCGATTACAGCCAGCACACGGTCGAACTCGACTTCGGCGCCGACCTCACCCGGTAGCGTTTCGACCTCGACCGACTCGCCCGGCGCCACGCGATACTGTTTCCCGCCCGTTTCAATCACTGCGTACATCGGGATTCCTTAAGGGTGGATTCTTCTGAAGAACCTCAGAAGCTTCAGGATACAACATCTCGAAGCCGGAATGCAGAGGGGAAGAGTCTTAGCGGTGCGTTCTCGTCCCGGCCGGCCGGAGCTGCGCCTCCTCGAGCCGCTTGGCCTCCTGCCACGTGAAGATCATGCGATGGACGACGGTCAGGTTCGCCAGGAAAGCAATCACCCACAGCACCGGCGCCATGCGGTCGAACAGAGCGCCGATAATCAGCAACACTACGCGTTCCGGCCTCTCCATGAAACCAACTTTACAGGCCGGAATGGAGTTCTCCGCCCGGGCACGCGTGTAGCTCACCATCACCGATCCCGTCATTACGATGGCGGTGAGAACCACATAAAAGGGCCGGTTAATAGACCCGTACCAGACCAACAGCCCGACCAGCAATGCCAGGTCGGAGTAGCGGTCGAGCACCGAATCGAAGAACCCGCCGAAACGCGTGACGCGGTTCGTTTCGCGGGCCACGCGGCCGTCGACCATGTCAAACAGCCCTGCGCCTATGATCACCACGCCGGCCCACCGGAATTGTCCCACTGCGAGCAACGCCGCAGCCCCGATGTTGATCACCAGACCCAGAAACGTCAGAACGTTGGGGTGAATCTTCGACAGCGCAAGCCCGCGCACTATAAGAAGGATGACCTTGTTGCAGGAAATTCCGATGGCGCGCGTGTACGTCATCCTATCCCTCAGTCTGATGAATCGTAGTCAATTCTATAATCTCCATCTCCCGAACGCCACCTGGAATCTGGATGCGGACAGAGTCACCGACGCGTTTCCCCAGCAGCCCCCGCCCGATTGGCGAGCTCGTGGAGATCATTCCTTTCGCGACGTCGACTTCCTCGCTGGTCACGAGCTTGTATTTGACCTTCTCGTCCTTGTCGACGTCGAGCACCACCACCGTCGAGCCCAAGCCAACGCGGTCCCGCGGAATGGTCGCCATGTCGATCATCGAAAGATCACGCAGGCGCGCATTCAATTGGTTCAGCCGCGCGTTGACGTAACCCTGCCGTTCCTTGGCCGCATGGTACTCGGCGTTCTCGCTAAGGTCGCCATGAGCGCGGGCCCTGAGAATTTCTCGTGGAAGCTCAACTCGCAACTCGTTCTCGAGAGCGGAGATCTCTTTCTGGAGCTTCTTCTTCAGCTCTTCCATGCTTCCAGTGAGATTATACCGCGCCGGGAAGGTTGATAGGCTTACTTAGCCAGCTCTCGACGCATGTTTTCAAGCGCTTGTTGCATAGAAGGGTCGCCTGGCAAGGGCGATGCCGGAGCTTCGGGACCCCGTTGCGAGACTTCGGCGAAAAGGGGCAACAATT
>QHXU01000211.1:9093-11401 GCA_003223065.1 Acidobacteriota bacterium
CTTCGAGCATGATCTCGATGGCGTGCTGGTGCGAGAAGGCGGGCTTATAAGGACGCGCCGTGGTCAGCGCATCGTAAATGTCTGCTATCTGTAGGATGCGAGCCAGCAACGGGATATGCTCGCCTTGGAGCCCATCGGGGTAACCGCTGCCATCCCAACGCTCGTGATGGCTGCGGATGATGGGCAGCACCGGCGCCAAGGTCTTCATCGGACGGCAGATCTCCTCGCCGCGGATGGTGTGCAGCCGCATCAGATCCCACTCGTCATCTGTCAACAGGCCGCGCTTGAACAGGATCGCGTCCGGAATGCTGATTTTGCCGATATCGTGCAGGTACCCGCCGCGGTAGAGCGCCAATTGATCCTGCCGCGGCAATCCCAGCGCCTGCCCCAGGGCGATGCTGTAGCTCGCGAGCCGTTCGCAATGCCTCCCCGTGTGCTCATCCCTCTGCTCCACGGACTGTGCCAGCGCGAACAGGATCGACTCAGCCTCCTCGAGCGAGTCGATCAGCGCTTTATTGCGCAGCATGGCCCGAATCCGCGTGCGCACCACCGTCGGCTGCAGTGGCTTGATCAGAAATTCGTCGGCGCCTGACTCGATACCGGCAACCTCATTCTCCGGGCCTTGAACGCTGGTGGTCATCAGGATCGGGATAAGCTGGGTCCGGCGGTCGTTCTTGAGCATTCGGCAGAAGTCCGGTCCGCTCATCTCGGGCATCACCAGGTCGACCACCACCAGATCGACCTTCTCCCGCTCCAAGATCGAAAGCGCCGCCGACGGCCGCTTGGCTTCCAAGATCCGGTAGGCCGCCGTTTTCAGCATCGCTTTCAGCAGGCGGCGGTTCAGATCGATGTCGTCGACAATGAGGATCGTGGGAGCTTGCGCTGCATCTTCGAGCACACTTTCCCAGCGGGGGAAATGCATTTCGGGACGCAGCACAATCACTTCTTTTGACGCCCCTTTTTTTAACGGTGTCGACACAACAGCCGCTTCGATCTTTCTCGATCCTCAGGCGTATATCGGCAGAGGCATAGGAAACATGTAGCCCAATATCGGGAAGTGGGACTAAGGTGGAAAACCTGATGGGACTACTGCAACAAGCGGCCAAGAATATCGGCGACGTAATTCTTGGTTTCGGGGATTTCCGGGATCCCGCCTGCCTTGTCGACGCGGCCCGAGCCGGCGTTATACGCACTCAACGCCAGGGATAAATCGCCGTTGTAGCGATCGAGCAACTGTTTCAATAGTTTGGCGCCAGCCGCGAGACTCTCTTCCGCCTGGAACGGATCGCGCACCTGAAATTGCGCCTGCGTTGCGGGCATGAGCTGCATCAGCCCCTCCGCGCCCTTCGGCGAAACGACGCACGGGCGGAAACCCGATTCCTGGCGCGCCACTTCGCGGACCAGAGCCGGATCGACGCCATGTTTGCGAGCGGCCTCATCGATCATCCGCGCCAGGTCGGGTTGGGCGATCGGCTCGCAGGCCGCCTGCGCTTGCGGTGCTTCGATCACGCTGTGGACTGCTTCCACCTGCCGGCGCACCGAAGCCCGCTGTTGTTCGAGCGAAGACTCCATCGCCGCCCGAATCCGCTCCGCCTGTGAGCGGGTATCCTGCATCGTAAAGATGACCAGCAACCACGTCACACTTACTTTATCGGCGGCTTCCGCACGCCCCATCACTAGGGGATGCGATAATCGCGCTCATGCGCTGGTGGATTCTCGCGCTCTTGTTCGCCGCCACGACCACCAATTACTTGGATCGCACCATCTTCTCGGTTCTGATCCCTGTCATCAGGGAGCAGCTCCACATCGACGAGCATATTTACGGCTATCTCACCGGTGCATTTCAGATGGCGTATACCGTGGGATATTTGATTACCGGAAAGGTAGTAGATCGCTTTGGGACCAAAATCGGCTACGGAGCGGCAGCGGCGGCCTGGTCGCTGGCGGCGGCGTTGCATGCCACCGCACTCGGGCCGTTGCAACTCGGCGGATGGCGCGCCATGCTGGGCTTCGCTGAGTCGGCCAATTTTCCTTCGTGCATCAAAGCTGTATCCGAATGGTTCCCTCCGCAAGATCGCGCGTTTGCCACCGGGGTTTTCAATGCGGGCACCAATATCGCGTCGGTGATCGGGCCGCCCATGTTTGTCGCGATGAACCAGGCCTACGGCTGGAGGGCGTGCTTTCTGATCACGGCGTCCTTCGGAATCGTGTGGCTGGCGGCCTGGTGGCTCATCTATCGCACGCCGCCGCAGGTTGCCGCGGACGAGGCAACGGTGCAGGTCGGCTGGGTGGAGGCTCTCACCTATCG
>QHXU01000211.1:11520-15239 GCA_003223065.1 Acidobacteriota bacterium
GTTTACTTCATGTCGGGCTTGGGCAGCATGGCCGGCGGATGGTTCTCCGGTTTCCTGATGAGGCGCGGCTGGAGCAAGAGCAAGGCGCGGAAAACGGCGATGTTCGTTTGCGCGGCCTTGACGCCTGTAGCCGGGCTGGGCGTGCTGGTGAACGATGGCAGGCTGGCGGTGGCGCTGTTCGGTCTGGCGACGTCCGCTCACCAAGGCTTCATGGCCAACCTGTTCACAACAACATCGGACGTGTTCCCGAAGAGCGCCGTCGCCAGCGTCAATGGAATCGGCGGTTGCCTTGGGGGCTTTGGCGGAGTGCTGTTTTCCGCGCTCATTCCCGGATACGTCGTCGGCCGCGTGGGCTATACGCCGCTGTTCCTGACGATGAGCAGCTTCTATTTGATCGCCTTAGTGTTGGTTCATGTACTGATGGGCGACCTCTCGCCGGTCACCGCTCGAGCAACCATACGCTATTCTCCAGCCGGCTCTCGCCCCCGTCATTGACGGCGAACCGCGGTTTGCGGCGTGAGCCGTCCGCCGCGGGAGATTGCGCACGGTTCCACAAAGCCGCTCCGGCGTATTCTCCGTCGCGCCGCAGCGCGTAGAAATTCAGATCGATCTTGGATAGCCGCTCGCGGTCGTTATCGAAATTACGCGCCACCCGCTTCAGAGCATCAAGACACGCCTCTTTGGGCGACATACCATGACGCATGTTCTCCACGATCGTGTGCGCGCCGGCGACGCGAATATTTTCTTCTCCGCGCCCGGTGGAGCCCGCGCCTCCCACTTCCTGATCGACATACAAGCCCGCGCCGATGATCGGGGAATCGCCGACGCGCCCCGGAATCTTCCACGACAGGCCGCTGGTTGTGGTGACACCCGACATTTCTCCCTTGGCGTTCAGCGCAAGGCAGTTGATGGTACCGGTCGGCGGATGGAGCGCCACCTCCAGGGCCCACGCCAGGGTCTCCTCGTCGGCGTGGGGGAAAATCTTCTTTAGCTCGTTCGACGCAGTGGTCTTCGCCGGCGGCGCATCCAGGCCGGGACCCCAGTTGCTATGGCCGTTCTTGTCGCGCAGCGATTGTTTCCAGACCATCCAGGCCAGCCGCGATTTTTCGGTGAGCAGATTCTCTGACGGAAATCCGCACTCTCTGGCGAAGCGTCCGGCGCCCTCGCCCACGAGCATAATGTGGTCGGTCTGCTCCATCACCAGCTTGGCGATTTTGGAAGGCGTCTTGCAGCCGCGGATGCTCGCTACCGAGCCGCAGCGGCGCGTGGGGCCATGCATGACGCTGGCGTCGAGTTCGACGACGCCTTCTTCGTTGGGCAGGCCACCGTAGCCGACGGAGTTGTCCTCGGGATCCTCTTCGTTGATATTGACGCCGGCTATCACGGCGTCGAGCGTGTCGTCGCCCTTCTTGAGCATTTCCATTGCGCGCGCGGTGGCCCGAAGACCGTTGGCGCTCGAAATGATGATATTCTTGCTGCCTGCGGCGCGGGCCTGTCCGCCGGCCGCGGCCAACGCCGCGCCGGAAATAAACAAATCGCGTCGGCTGATCATAAGTGTCCGGATCCTTTCCGTAACAATATATCAGCGGCGGGTGGTCAGTGTATACGCATCATCAATTGATACAATCGATTCAATTTCTATCGCGTCCGGCTTAGTGAATGCATGCGCGGGAGTCTGAGAGTTTTCCGAACCGATCCGGTTTTCGCCACAGCGGCCGTACTGGTGCTGGCGCTGTGCACCGGAGCCAACAGCGGGCTGTTCACCGTGGTCAACGCACTGCTGCTGCGCCCGCTGCCCTTCCCGCATAGCGAACAGCTCGTCGAAGTCTCGATCCCCGAGCGCCGCGCGCAGCTCGAAGACTTCGAGCGCGCCCGTTCGATCGAATACGCCGGCTCCTTTATGGCATCGAGTATCGCCGTAACCGAAGCCGATGGCGTCCGCATGGCGTACAGCATCCGCGTCACAGCGGATCTGATTCCGCTTCTACAGATCCGGCCGCCGGTCGGGCGCACATTCACCCGCGCCGATTTCGGCACTAACGTAGCGATGATCGGTCACGAGTACTGGAAGAGTCTGGGCGACACTAACGCTGGACGGCGAACTGTACTCCATCGCCGGGGTGCTGCCCGCCGATTTCTTCCTGTCGGTTCGGGACGTTAGATCGTGGTCCCGAACCTGCGCGCCAGCAGCGGACGCATGATCGCTCGCCTGCATCCGGGCGTGACCGCGGCCCAGGCGCAGTCGGAGATCGCCTCGCTTGCGCCAGGCGGCCGCGCGCAGGTCATCCCGCTCGCCCGCGCCTTCCAAAGCGCCGATAGCCGGCCCCTGGTGCTCCTGCTGGCGACCGCGGGGTTCGTGCTCCTGATCACCTGCGCCAATCTGGCGAACCTGCAACTGGTGCGAGGGTTGGGGCGCCGGCGGGAGTTCGCGATCCGCACAGCCATTGGCGCCTCGCACGCCCGCCTGGTCCTCCAACTCGCCTGGGAAAGTGCCGTGCTCGCAGGCTTCGGCGCCGCGCTCGGACTGCTGCTTACACGCGCTCTCCATGACGTGATCCTGGCCATTCTCCCGGCTAACATTTCCCGCAGGCTCTCCGGTGCCGATGCGCTGGCCATGGATTTTCGGGTGTTTGCCTTCACCGGCGGCATCGCGCTGGTCACCATTCTGTTATTCGGCCTGCTGCCCGCCCTCAGCTCGCTGCGCTTCGATGTCATGTCCCGTCTGCGCGATGCAGCCCGAGGGTCAACCGGCGAGCGCCAGCGATTCGGCCAGGTGCTGGTCGGCGTCGAAATCGCTCTCGCCCTGATGCTCCTGGCCGGCGCCGGCCTCACCTTTAAGAGCCTGGCGCGGTTGCAAAGCCAATACCTGGGATTCCGTCCGGAAGGGGTGCTGCGCGCCATGACCGATTTCTCCGAGGTCCGCTACCGCCGCCCGGAACAGAAAGCCGCGCTCTTCGACGAGGTGCAGCGGCGCATCAGCAACATTCCGGGCGTGGCCCGCGTGGGCATCATCGCGCCCCAGGCCTTCCCGTTTGGCGGGCCGGGTGTGCGCGGATCGCGCTTCGAAATCTTCGGCAAGCCCGAGGTGGAAGCCCGCGCCGAAGTGTACGCGGCCAATCCTGCGTATCTTGATTCCATCCGGCTTCCGCTGCTACAGGGGCGATGGTTCACCGACGCCGATACTGCGTCGAGCCAGCCCGTTGCCGTTCTCAGCGAGACCGTGGCGCATCGTTACTGGGGCGGCGGCGATTGTATCGGACGCAGGGTGCGGCTCGACTCCGATCGCCCTGATAGCGTCTGGGCGACCGTCGTCGGGGTGGCCGGGGACGTCAAGAACCCGGTCGCCGATCACTGGCAACCCACTGCGTACCGCCCGTTTGCGCAAACTCCCTCCAGCGGCGCCGTACTCATGATCCGGGCCTCCGTCGCTGACCCGCTATCGCTTGCCTCGCCGGTTCGCCAGGAGTTGCACGCCATCGACCCCACGGCGCCCGAGTTTCGCATCGTGGCCAACCTCGACGCGGCGATCCGCGATTATGTTTCCTCGCAGCGCTTCACAACGACGCTGCTGGCGGTGTTTGCGGCGATCGGTCTGGCGCTCGCATGCGTCGGCGTGTATGGAGTGATGCGGTATTGGGTTGCGTCCCGGACCGGTGAGATTGGTATTCGAGTGGCGCTGGGAGCGCAACGTTCGAACGTGCTCTTCCTGGTGCTCCGTC
>QHXU01000490.1:0-772 GCA_003223065.1 Acidobacteriota bacterium
GCAGGACTTGACGCTTTTTGCCAAACTCTACAGCGATCCCGATCAGGCACGTCGATCCAGGCTAAGATGGAGAACTCTCCACGGAAGGGCAACCCGCATGCACCGGGACAAAAACGTGCCAGAGAAACCAAGAAGCTACGAGAGCCTAAAGATTATCCATAGAAACAATCTAAGAAACCCGTAGACAACGAGTAGAGACGTTCGTCGTCGCCGAAATCGCATGTCCCTAAGCGAACCACCCCAAAACAGAAAAGCTTCGCTGGACCGCGCGGTTGATCGCCTATCACGCTGGCTTGAGTTTTGGACGTTCATAGTGGCGGCTGGCCTCATAGTTGAATATGCTCCAGATATAATTGACGCCTTCAGGAAAAGACACGCACCGTCGTTGCCTGTCGTTGGAGGTATTGTAATCACGATAGGTGTCGTAGGTGAGTTATGGATTGGACTCCGCTCTGCGACGCGCGCTATACGCCTGCGCGAAGTCAATGATGCGCTTATCGCCGAGGCGAATGAACGCGCAGCCACAGCAGAGCAGCGAGCCGCAGAAGCAAACCGAGCCGCCGAACAGGAACGGCTTGAACGTGTAAAACTGGAAGCGAAGATCGCGCCCCGGTTTTTATCACGTGAAGAACGAGAGGTGCTGTCGAGTAGGATTAGGTCGGCGCAAGTAAAACTGGTGGACCTTTTCTTGTATGGATCAACACCGGAAATCGTTAGGCTATCCAGGCAACTCGCAGAAGCATTGACATCCGCCAATTGGAACGTCCAAGTA
>QHXU01000490.1:809-2805 GCA_003223065.1 Acidobacteriota bacterium
GTGGCCGGTATCGCCATCAGCGTTGTTGATACAGCGGATCCAAACACTAGCGCATCGGCAGAACTATTGCTGACAGCTCTGGACGAGGCGGGTTTGGACGTAATCACCCGAACATGGCTGGACAGAGAAGGCTCAAAGCCACAGGGAATTATTGGCCCAGTATGGGACCCGACAAAAGCCGCACCCATCCGAATCCATCTTGGTGTTAAACCATGAAGAACTTCCCGGGCCTGTCACGCCAACCCATCAGCGTAGCGGGCAAAAGTAGGAACGTCAAGTATATTAGTGACGCAATTGGGGTGGGCAGGTGGTGGTGGCGTTGACTTTGAAGTTGTCGAAGGCGACGTGCACGGCACCACCGCCCGCGTAATTGCTGCCGACGACGAGGACGAATCGAGCTGCGTTCGTAAGTACCGTTGTATTGCCGAGGGGCACAAACATGGAACCATTGTGGAAAAGTCCGGTGAGTTTAGAGCCTGAGCGTACCAGCCGCAACTTTCCACCTGTATCTGCCTTGACTGCGACCTCGGTGGTCACCTGAAAACCGGCCATAGGTGGTCACTTCAAAACCGGCCATATATGAGAGCGCCGTTGTTTGTCAATGGATAATGGGAGGCGGCAGTTCGTTTCCGCTCGCCCCCTTTCCCTCATCTTAGAGAGGCCCGCAGAACGGCCCGGAGCGGTCAAGGGCGCACTGGTTGTGGGCGGCGAAGCGAACCCATCTTGACGGCGAGGACCGTTCTGAAACATGTGCGAGGAGGGAAAGGGGCTGGTCGAGCCCGCGGATCTCGGGCCGGTTCGTTCCTCCTTTCCAAAATCGCTTCCGGGCACACACAATGCAATTTGCGAGAATGCGGGACCTCGTTTTTCTTTCGTCAGCTCCGCTCGTTCGCTGTTCCGCTCCTTCGTCGGAAGCCATATATCCGCCTTCAACGTGGCCGCCGCTGGAGTGCACGCGTGGGACCAGCCCGGAGTAGCTAGCAAGATGCGCCGCCGAAGGAAACCGTTCGACTCTGCCGATCTCGAGCGTCAGCACCATGCTCAGAATCCGGCCCACATAGGGCAAGGTCTTGAGCAGATCCGCCTCCGCATTTAGCTGCACGATGGCATCGAGTTGCTTTTCCACCTCCTCGATTTGGATTTGCACAAAGTCGAACATCACCAGCTCGAGTTCAACACTCTGCCGCGTGAGTTCCGGCAATTCTTTCAAGCGCACCCCCAGGCGCCGCCTACCGTCCACCCCAAATACATCCTGCACTCCAAGCTGGATGTTGTAACGAGCCAGCACTTCCTTGAATTCGATTCTTCAAGCGCGTACGCTGCTGCACCAGGAACATGCGCAGGCGCAGCAGCTCCCGTTGGTCCCGCAGCTCTGCCGGCGGAATCCAGACCTCGGGCAACGTCCCGTTGCGTAACAAAATGCCCAATCCGTTCGCATCCACCTTGTCGGTCTTCTTCCCGGTCTTGCCCATTCGCTTCTTAGCTTCCAGCGGATGAACCAGACGCGGATGGTGCCCGGCGCCTTCAATCTCGTCCACGATCCAGTAATAATGGCCGCTGGCTTCCAACGCGATTTGCGAACCTGCCGGCAATCGCTCCAGAAATTGCCGGTACTGTTCTCGATCGTGTCCTACTCGAACTGCTTGTGAAGCCTCGCCCAGTTCGTTAACACGCACGAAGACCGAGTACTTCTTGTGAGCATCACATCCAATAAACTGTTCCATATGCGCTGCCAAGATTTTTCGTAATTCCCAGCCGAAAAGAGTTCATACTAGCGTCACCTGGGCGGAGGGTGCGGCTCCGCAGGGATGAGCTGTGCTAGCCGCCTATTTTGGATGCGCCGGGCGGAAGTGGCCCAACCTCAGTAGACGGGTATGTTCCTAACAGTCTGAAATGGCTCGCCGCAAAATTGCCGGTCGCGATGGGCAACACAGGCGAACGACTTTAGTCTGCGATCGCGCACCCGGAGTCGACAACCTCTTCAATTGTCCGCCGT
>QHXU01000185.1:0-285 GCA_003223065.1 Acidobacteriota bacterium
CACCGCCATAGCCTGTTCCGAACAACTGCCCGAGCGCCATGGCCAGGCAATCCGCGCGCCCGTACTTGACTCGGTACACGTAGTTCTCGACGGCGCCTGCGGTAATTTTCACGGGCACATCGAGTTTCTTGAGCCACTGTTCCACGGTGTCGAAAACGCCTGGATTGGGCGCCACGGCGATGAGCGTGTTGATTCGATCCACGGGCAGGAAGCGCACAGGAGAAGTTTTGCTATCGAGCGAAATCGACTTCAGGATGTTCTCCAATTCCTTGACCAGATCGGAGG
>QHXU01000185.1:324-10309 GCA_003223065.1 Acidobacteriota bacterium
TGTCGCTGTCAAACAGCGAAATGAGTTCCATGGTGCGCCGCATGTTGCGGCGGCTATCGAGGATGAATAGCAGGTTTGCGGGCGCGTACGAATACATGGTCGCGTTTTCGCCGATGAACTCCTGCAGCACCTTCGAAAGCTCGTCGACCGTAACGTATTTCAGGAAGATCAGATTGAGCATGGTCTGATCGTCCTCTGGAATATTCCGTGGATTCGTTTCCGGCCGGATCGGAAGCTTGGCGATCTGCTTGAGCTGGACGATCCGGTATATCTCACCCTCTTGGACCATCGCGGCCCCGTTGATCCTCAGGATCAGATCGAGCAGGTTGCGCGCATCAAGATTTCTCGTGTCCCCGTAGGTATTGAGGATCACACCGCCTTTAACGCCCGGGTCCAGGATATAGTTTATGCGCAACTGGCGTGCAAGCTGATCGATGACCTCGGTCAGCGAAGCATTCTGCAACGAGAGATTGCCGATCGGGGCAGTGGGTTGAGCCGGCTTGGCCGGAGGGGGCTGTTGGGGAGCAGGAGGCTGTTGCGCGGCAGGAGGCTGTTGCGCGGCAGGAGCCTGTTGCGCGGGAGCAGGTTGCTGCGCGGGAGGCTGTTGCGCGGGAGCAGGTTGCTGCGCGGGAGGCTGCTGTGCAGGAGCAGGCTGCTGCGCGGGAGGGGCTTGCTGCGCCGCGAGGCCGGCCGCGGCCAACGTCACGATTACGAAAGTTGCTGGATATCGAAGGATCACTTCACTTGCTCCCAATGGCATGAGGGACCAAACATGCCCTGCGTTATGACTTTCTTAAATCCGCCGATTACGGTGCCCGCGGGCGAGGTGTCGCCGGTTGCGCAGGCGCGAAATCCGGCGCCCATGTCGACGCCCAGTTCGGGGTTCTTCTTGTCGAGAGCGCCGCCGGCGGGAGACAGCGAGACCGCAGAAGGAGATGGCGTCGGTGGGGGCGCCGCGGCTGGCTGCTGAGGCGTCGGTTCTTTTGGCGCGAGCTCTCGGTTCTTTTGGCACGAGCTCTTCCAGCTTCCGTTCCACCGCCTTGCCTTTCCAGTCGAGCGTGATCTTTTGGTTGTCGAAGCTGACCAGGGTGAAGTCGCCAACCTGCTCACCGGCGTGGTAGCGTTTCTGCACCGGTTTCGAACCAAAACTAAGGATTACAACCGGCTCACCGATCCCCATCTGGCCGTGATAGCTGGGCAGCGCGGGCATCGGCGGCTCAGGCTTGGGCGGCGGAGGCTCGATTACAACCGTGGGGTTGCGGTCTTTCGAGAAAAGCATTTTCTGGGCGACTTCCAGATAGTCCGCAGGTTTGACGGACTGCATCCGCGGCGCTGGAGGCGGCGGCAACACGGCCTTGGCTTGCGCTGCCTTTTCGAAAATGGCGCGCTCGTGCGCCTGCGTCTCGAGCCAGCGTACACGCAGGCGCCAGCCAAGAGCCACGGCAGAGGTGAGCAGAATCAGATTCAGAAAAATGAGTTTGCGGTTCAAAACGCAGTCACTCCTCTTTTCTCAGGAACCAACTTCCTGGGCACCACACCGGAGATGTTCAGGTGAACGCCGATGGTCTTGTCCTTTGCGTTGGCGGAAGTGATGCGCATGTCGCTCGGCGAGATGAGTTCGGGCTGCGATGCCAGAGCCGCCAGCAGGTTCACGAGTTGTTCGATATGACATTCGATCTGTACCGCGACGCTGGCTTCGCCGTAGGAGTCGCCAAGGGGGCGGATACCGAACCCCTCTGTCGCGCGGATTTCCACCGGCGGCGTTTCGGCGGCTCCCAGGCGGCGTAGCATCTGGATCAACTGCGCCTGCGCCTGCGCCGCCGTGTCGGCCACGATCAATCCCTTCTCCCGAGCGGCAAGTTCGGTTGAAACGTTTCGCAGAATCTCTTCCTTCGCCGGGACGGTGGCGGCGATCTCACGCAGCCTCGCGAGCCGCTTCTCGGCAAAGGCTACCGAATCCATGGGAGCGGGAACGGAAGGCGCGGACGCGGCGGGCCAGAACCGATAGACAAGACCCAGAATCACGGAGACGGCGAGGAAGGCGATGGCGCGGCGGTCGCGCGGTTGAATGCTCATTTGCCCGCCTCCCGATTGGTCCGGATGCGGAACAGCTCCCCGCCCTGAATGCGCACCGGCGGCATAACGAAATCGGAGCCTTCAAACAAGGGCGAAGCGTCGATGACTTTGAGCAGTGGCGCGGCCTGGTCCGTCTCTCCTCCAATGACCACCTGCGTGCGCGAGATCTCCAGCAAGTTAAGCCAGGCGGGCGGCGGCAGGACGCGTGTGAGCTCGGCCAGAACGTCCATATCGGCCTTCGAGCGGCGGTGAACTGCATCCAGCAGGAGCGTGCGTCTGCGCGTCGATTCAATCTCGCGGTCGAGCGCAGCGGCGCGTGTGGCGCGCGGATTGAGGCGGTCGATTTCGGCCTGGAGCGACCGCAGATAGCGGCGGTTTTCGATACCGGGGAACGCTGCCAGCGCACCGGCCAGCAACAGCGCCGCGGCCCCAAAGATGGCGGACGGGATCCAGAGCGTGCGCGAACTGGTCTGCCGCTGTTCGACGGGCAACAGGTTGACCCGAACAAAGAGATGCGGGCAGGCAGAGGCGAGCGCGGCGGCGTAGGACAGCGCCGGTGAAGCCGAGAGAAGTTCTCCGAGCGGCCGGGGCTGGGTGTTCGGCTCCAGCCGCAGTTCGGCTGATGCAAGCGTCGCGGCGCGTTCGGGAGCAACATTGAAATTCGCGGAATAAACCGGCCGCGCGGCGCTTTCTCCGTAAATTTCGACCTGGCCATCCACCTGTTCACAGGCGAGGATTTCGGCAGGTGGCGTAGATCCGAACAAGCGCAGCGCCGAATATACCGCTCCGGCAGAGCACGCAAATGAACCCACCTTAATTCCGGCTTCGGAGAACAGTGTCGCGTAGCGCTCAATGACCGCGCGGCGGGCGATGGCCACCAGCAAGTTGAAATTGCCCGGAAGACGCGCCCAGCTCGAGAAGACGTCGTCTTCGTTGTACGGATGCAGACCGTCCATCTGGAACTGCACGGCGGCGGCGAGGTCCCGGTCGGAGACGCCGGGCATTGCGAGTTGCCTCACAATGACGTCCTGGCGCGGCAGCAGCACCGTGGCAACTACATGGCTCAAACCCAGCTTTCGCAAAAACGCGGCATAGTGGGCTCCCCAGACGGAAGCGGGTTGATGAGGAACATCTTCGATCGTCAGAACGCCCAGCACTCGCGCGCCGTTCGGGCGGACGCGCACAGCGGTGATGCGAAGCGACTCCGCGCCGTGCGGACCGATGATCTCGATACCGATGCCGCTGCCGAAGGCGACCCATTTTTTTAACACCCCCGGAATCATTGCGCCGGCGCTCCCGCCACGGGATTTCCACCCACGCCGGGCATTCCCGCGAAAGGCGGCACGGCGAACTGGGACCACGCGTCGTCATACCAACGCAGGACATGGACGGGCATCATGTAGTAGCGAGTGCGATCCAGCAGCTTGACGACGGCCGCAGCGTTGCGCACGACCTCGGACGGAGTTCCATCGGGCCGGCGTAAACGCGCCGTGGCACGAAGGGTCCAGATCCAGTTGCCGCCGGTGCTGAGGCGCGGCGCGGGAATACCGAGATCATTGACCTCGCCCATGTTGCGGAACGGCCGCGCCTGGCGACGGCTGACCAGCGTCGCGATACCGTCCGCCGGCACGCCCAGCGCCTCCATCAGCGGTGGGCTGGCGGTGTTCACGTCGAACGGTCCAAGGGAGCCCCAAACGGAGAGGCAGTCACGCAAGCCGCCCCGGGCATAAAGGCGACCCTCGGGGTCCGCCACGTAGTTTCCGTAGAAAAGCTCCGGAGTCATCCCGCGCACCAATAGCAACTCCTCGATCTCTTCAAAGGACGCATGCCGGGACCGAAAAGTCGGAGCCAGCGAAAAGTAATACTGGTCGAACGCCGTCGGGCCTTCGGCGGCCGGGGAGCGCCAGTCGAGGATCGCCTGAACGATCTCACGCGAACGTTCCGGATCGCCGCTGACGGCAAGCACGACGCGCAGCAGGTCGTCCGCGGAGGCGGTGTTGACGTTGAGCTTCGACGATTCGGGAATCATCTCCACCAGGGCTTCGCCGCTCGGATAGGAGAGATAGAAGCGCGGCTTGTTCGGCTCCCAGAAACGCGCCGAGCCGTCCGGATTGCGAAAATCCGGACCCCAGCACATCCACTGGATGCCGCGTTCGACCGAGCCGGCTGCCAGATACCAGGCGCGCAGGCCGTCGGCGGCGGTGGATACGCGGTCGGTTTCGGCGCGTACAGTGGTGGCGACAGAGAAGGCGATGGCGGCGAGGGCGGCGGAGAGCCACAGGACGGCGAGCAACGCGCTGCCTTTCGTTGATTTCCGGCGGGCGAAACCGGGTGCCGCTCGCTGTTTACTGCAAGTCATTGTATGGCGCCCCCACGTCGCGAGTGACGCGAATCGGAACGTTCACTGTAACTACGGGCAGACGAGCTTGATCGGCGGTGAGCGGAGCCATTTCCACGCGCACTGCCGAGGGGAGATTCGTGTGAGTCCAAATCGGCACCCACTTTCCCTCGAGCGGAGAGTCCGGCCTCGGCTCCCGGTAGAGAATCCGGCAGTAAGCGAGGCGATCGGCCAGCACGAAGGAGCCCTGGCCCATGGCCACAGGAACAAATTTCGAATCTAGGCAGAACGGCGCGGTGCTGGCCGGGCCGGAGTAGAGATGCTCGTTCACAATCAGGCGCAGGCCGCCGGCATCGGACGCAATCACCTGAAATTCGAGAAAGCGGGGATAGCCGCGCGCGCCCTCGGACATCGAGTAGGTGGACACCATCCGAAGGGTCTGTGCGGTCCCATTGAAGGTCGGGATGCGGACCGGCTGGCCTGTGGATGAGGCGCAATCGGTGATGACGGGCATGACGCCCCCAATCTGGCGGGTCAGGATCTGTTCGATGCCCATGACCCGGCGGTTGAACTGAAGGCGGTCATTTACTTTTTCGAGCGTGACCAGGCTGGTTCGCATCGCCACCAGCATGCCGGCCGAGAGCGCCGCGACCAGGGTGATCGCGATCAGGAGCTCAATAAGAGTAACTCCGGCTTCGGGCGAGCTGGAGACCGCTGGCTGACGCGCGCGGTTCCGTTGACCTGGGAAACCGCTGCCGTCAAGGAGCGGATGGGCCGCCATCATAAGTCTCCGGGCTGGAGGATGCCACGGCGATATCCTTCCAGCGTGAAGCTGCGCCGCGTTTGACCGCTCATCCACCAGATTTCAAGTTCGATGCGGTCGACCACCCACATGCCGGCCCGGGCGCCGGGCGCCGTCTCGAATGGGAGGATGCGCGCGCGCCAGCCGCACGGCACGCCGCCGCTGAATGCCGGGTCGAAAACGCCTTCCAGGGGAATGCGGCGCGGTACTTTATCATCGACCAGCAGCTCATCCATCTTTTCACGCGCGAGCAGTGTGGCGCGATCGTAATCCGTGAGCCGCGCAGCATTACGCGAAGCGGCGGCGAGACCGCTCAAGACGCCGCTGATTGCAATACCCATGATGAGCGTCGCGACGAGCACTTCGAGCAACGTAAATCCGTGCCGGCGGGCCCGGAGGTCCGCCCTCGCGCGTGTCATTGCGTTTCGGCCTCCGAGCGGGGAACTCCCGTAACCGGGTCGACGCTCACCAAAAGGCGGCGTCCGGTCTTGTTGGCGATTTCAACGCTGATGCGCGGCACGGCGCCGCCGGGATAAAGCAGAAACCGGCGCGGCTGGTCCGGGTTCTCGGGAATCGCCGGCTGCACGGCAATGATGCGGATCGGCTCTGCCAGGTCGAGACGCCGGACGAATCCCAGGTCCGCGGATCGCGCAATCATCGAATTCTCGCGGGGCCAGATCCAGATTTCGACCACTTGTTGACGGCGCTCGGCGCGATCGAGTGCGGTGTTGAGGAACGAGATAATAGCGTCGGAAGCCGAGCGCAGCCGGAGCGAGTCGACGCCCGAGGCGACAGAAGGATAACTCAAGCCGGCCACCAGCGCGATGAGCGTCACCACGATCAGCATTTCAACGAGCGTGACGCCGCGCCGGCTATTTGTTCGTCCAGCTAAGGATGTCTGCATTGATACCTTCCCCGCCCGCCTGGCCGTCAGCGCCGAGGCAGACCACGTCCGGCTCGTCGCCGTGCTCGCCGGGGTATTTGTAGAGGAACGGGCGCTGCCAGGGGTCGAGGGGAATGTCCTGCGGCAAGTACGGCCCAGCCCATTGCGGGACGTTTTCCGGGCGCACACGCAACGCTTGCAGACCCTGGTCGGTGGTTGGAAACGTTCCCGTGTCGAGCTTGTAGGCGCCCAACGCCGTCATGAAGGAATTGATCTGCGCGCGGGCGAGCGCGCGGCGGGCGTCGTCGGTTTTGTGAAGCATCCGCGGGGCGACCAGCGCCGCAAACAGCGCGATGATGGTCACCACCACCAGCATTTCGATCAAAGTGATGCCGCGTTGGGAATTTCTTTTGCGATTTGTCACGTCACACCGCCACGTCGTTGATGCTCGTGATGGCGAGCATCAGGCTTAGAATCAGGGTCCCTACCATGATGCCCATAACCAGAATGATAAGGGGTTCGAAAAGCGAGGTGAAGCGCCGGATGGCCGTGCGCGTCTCGTTTTCGTAGATTTCGGCCATGCGGTTGAACATGGCGTCGAGGTGGCCCGTTTCCTCGCCTACGCTCAACAGGTGACTGGCCAGCGCGGGAAATTCGCCCGCCCGCCGCAACGGCGCCGCGATGCCTTCGCCGCGCTTCACTCCCTGGGCCACTGCCTCGAGTGAGCCTGCAATCCGGCGGTTGTTCAGAATGCCCCGGGAGATACCGATCGACTGGACCAACGGCACACTTGCGGCCACCAGCGTCCCCATGGCACGCGCGAACCGCGCCGTTTCGGCCTTTCGGAGCGCGTCGCCGAGCAAAGGCACACGCAGCCGGAACGCGTCCCACCATAGCCGGCCGCGCGGCGTCCGGATATAGGTTTCAAAAGCGGCGATTCCGGCAACCAGCGCGACCGCGGCGGGTATCCAGTAAAGCTGAACCAACCGGCTCACCTCGAGCATGATCAGCGTCGGCGCCGGAATCTTCATGCGAGGATCCGAGAAAATCATCGCAAAGCGCGGCACCACGAAATTCAGAAGCACGAAGATGGACCCGAGGCCGACCAGCGTCAGCAACGCCGGATAAATGAGCGAACTGACGATATAGCCGCGCAAATCGTCACGAGTTCGTTCGAACTCGGCCAGCCGCTCGAAGATCTGGGCCAGCGACCCGGACGCTTCGCCGGCCCGGACCATGTTCACGTAGAGTTCGGGAAAGTGCGAGGGATGCGCCCCGAGGCTGTCCGCGAGCGACTTGCCGCCTTTGAGGACGCGCACAACATCGAGCACCAGCGAGCGGAACGGGCCTCGCTCTGTCAGTTCCGCAGTGATCGCGAGAGCGCGGTCGAGAGGCACGCCGGCGTTGAGGAGCGTCGAGAGTTCTTGCGTGAAAAAGAGTACGTCTTTGCGCTTGCCCCGGCTAAAGGTGGGAAGGCGCAACTCGAACCCCTTCTTCTGCTCCAGGCCAACGTAGACCGGGATCAACCCCTGGCGCTTCAGTTCCTGGGCGACGGATTTATCGGTCTCGGCGGCGAGGGTGCCGGTGCGGACTTTGCCGTCGGAGGCAATTGCTTTGAAGTGGAACGTCGTCGCCACAGCCTAGAACTCCTGTGTTACGCGCATTACTTCTTCGGCCGTGGTGACGCCCTGGCGCACTTTCATCCAGCCGTCCTCGCGCAGGTTCCGCATGCCGTGGCGGCGCGCGACGGCTGTGATCCGGCTCGCGTCTTCGTTACGCATGATCCCGGCCCGCAGCTCTTCGTTCAGCTCCATCAACTCGAAGATGCCGACGCGGCCGCGGTACCCGGTCCCGAAGCATGCCTCGCAGCCCGCGCCACGGAAAACATCGATAGTTTCTCCTTCGGGAGTCACGGCCGTGCCTGCGGTCTGCTTACACTGGCCGCAGATGACGCGCACGAGGCGCTGCGCCATCACCGCCACCAATGACGACGTTATCAGATAATTTTCCACGCCCATGTCGGTGAGGCGCGTGATTGCGCTGGGCGCATCGTTGGTGTGGAGCGTGGAATATACGAAATGGCCTGTAAGCGCGGCACGAATGGCGATATCGGCGGTTTCGCGGTCGCGGATTTCGCCCACCATGATGACGTCCGGATCCTGGCGCACGATGTGCCGGAGGCCGGAGGCGAATGACAATCCGATCTGCGGATTGACGTGGATCTGGTTAATGCCGTCCATCTGGTATTCGACGGGATCTTCGATCGTGATGATTTTCTTGTCGGTCTGGTTGATGCGCTTGAGCGCGGAGTAAAGAGTGGTCGACTTGCCGCTGCCGGTGGGTCCGGTGACGAGGAAGATTCCGTGGGGCAGCGAAGTGTAATACTCCATGCGCGAGAGCATGTGCTGGTCGAAACCGAGGACCCCGAGATCGTAAAAATCGCCCGCGGAGCGGTCGAGGAGCCGCATGACGACGCTTTCCCCGAAGAGTGTGGGGAGTGTGGAAACGCGCAGGTCGACCTCGCGGCCGAGCGTTTTGATCTTGATGCGTCCGTCCTGAGGCAGGCGGCGCTCCGCAATATTGAGCTTGGCCATCAGCTTCACACGGGAGATGATCGCCGCTTTTAGCTCGCGCGGCGGCGGGTCCTGGCTCACCAGCACACCGTCGATGCGGTAACGGATGCGAAACTCCTTCTCGAATGGCTCGATGTGGATATCGCTGGCGCGCTTCTCGACAGCCTGCGCGATCATCGCGTTCACCAGGCGGATGACAGGCGCCTCGCTTGCCATGTCGCGCAGGTGCTCAAGATCTTCGGCTTCCCCGGCCGGCGTCGCGATCTCCGTCTCGTTCTTCCCGGATTGGCCGTAGAAACGGTCAATCGCATCCAGGATCTCCTGCTCGGCGGCCAGGCCCGCGCTCACGGAGAGCCCAGTGCAGGAAGCGACTGCCGACCTGGTTTCAAAGTCCAGCGGATCGGCCATGGCAAGCGTGATGGTGTGATCCTGCAACGCCACGGGCAGACAGCGGAACTGGCGGAGGAATTTGGGCGAGAGGGTTTCGATTTCCGGCGAGACCGCGGGCGGGCCATCGATGACGAGCAGCGGGACCTGCAGCTGATCGGAGAGCGCCGCCAGCACGTCGCGCATGGCGATGAAGCCGAGATCGACCAGGATCTTACCGAGTTTGTCGCCGCGCTCGCGCTGCAGCTCCAGCGCGCGGTCAAGATCCTCTTGCGTGATCAAACGCCGCTCGATAAGGATCTCGCCCAGCCGCATGTCTCAGTATTCAGTTATGCGAATTGCTGCTTCCAGACCGGCTCCGCCGGCGCGCTTGGCATCGAGCAGCTTCTTCTTCTGCGCCTGCATCGTGATCTGCCCGGGAATCCCAGCCGTATCTTCCCACGGATAGCGCGTGAGGAACACGGCGATCACGATCTGTTCCTCAGGCGAAACACCATCGAGCGAAGCCGCCGAATCGGCCAGCGCCTGGCGGAGGATCCCCTTCAGTTTCGGCACGCGCTCCAGCTTCTTCTGATGGTGTTCCTCCAACTCCTGTTTGGTCAAGGAGAGGTGCATCAGCGTGATCGGGGAATTGGCCAGATTCACCTCCGCGGTAAAGACGGCTCCGTAGCCTTCCAAATAAATGCCGCGCGTGGGACCGAGCAATGCGAACGGATTTTCGCCCCAGAACCGCGTCACGCGGTCGTCGAGACTCTTCTCCATTGCGACTAGACTTGCCCGGCTCACGCGCGGCTTATCACCTGCAATCGCTATAAGAGCGACCACAAGGAGGAGGAAGATCGAACCCACAGTTCTCATTGGCGCACCATTCCCGTGTTGATCGCGTACATGCGCGCGAACTGTTTGGAGAGTAAATCGTAGGCTGC
>QHXU01000186.1 GCA_003223065.1 Acidobacteriota bacterium
CTCGGCCACTTGCGTGAAGCGGGCGGCATCGCCCTGGGATTCGTCGATCTTGCGCTGGCGATAGCCCTGCGCTGCTTCGAGGAGTTGCTGTGCTTCGCCGCGAGCCCGCGGGATCACGTCATTGGCGTAACCTTGCGCCTCATTCACGATTCGCGCGGAGTCCGCTCGCGCGCTGGCGACGTCCCGGAACGCATCGGCAGCCTCGGGCGGCGGCGTGACGCTTTCAATATTGATGGTTGAAAGGAGAACGCCTGCCCGATATTCGTCCAGCAGACGCTGCGACGCGGTCCGGACATCAGCTTGAATGGCTGCTTTCCCAGTGGTCAGAATGGCGTCCACGGTTTGGGCCGCCACTCTCGCGGCGAGTGCTGTTTCCACTGTCGAACTGACCACCTGCGCGACATTGCCGGTCCGGAACAGGTAATCAACGGGAGAGCCGACCGAATATTGAACTACAACGCGCAGGTTGATGATGTTCTGATCGCCCGTGAGGAACTGCGACCGCAGAGGCTGCGACCGGCCGACAATGGCATCGGCCGCGTCACCGCCAACCACCAACATCGATCGGCCAAGGCAGCGCGATGTGAATGCCGGGCAGGACACGCGGTTCCACCACGGCCCCAAATCGCGTCACGACGGCCTGCTGCTGGGTGCTGACGAGATACACGCTGGTCAGGAGCCATGGGACGAGAGCGGCCGCCACCCATAAATGCAATCGCTGCTTCTGCTGTGGCGGAGCAAGCGGAGCGGGTGCTGGTTGAACGGCTGCCTGCATCATTTCGCGCCGTTCTCGCCGCGCATCATAACGCGCAGCAACTCCGAGTCCGAGCTTAGAATCGCTGTGGTTTTATCATCGAAGATCTTTTTGTACGATTCAAGCGTGCGCAGCAACTTATAAAAGCGCGGATTCTTCGCATAGGCCGCCCCATACGTTCGCGTAGCTTGCGCGTCCCCTTCGCCTTTGATTTTCTCCGCCTCTTTGTAAGCGCCTGACAGAATCTCTTCTCTCTGGCGGTCCGCGTCGGCGCGGATACGCAGCGCCTGTTCCTCGCCTTCTGCCCGGTACTGCCGCGCGATGCGTTCGCGCTCCGCACGCATGCGCGCATACACGCTCTGCTTGTTTTGTTCCGGCAGGTTCAAACGCTTGATTCGAACGTCAACAACCTGGATTCCATAGCGTTCCAGCGCCGCACGATCCGTCATGGCTGTAAGCCCCTCGAGCATCGTTCCGGCTTGGACTGTTTCCGGGGTTGGAGCGATGAGGGAATCGAGGTCGTGTGTGCCGAGGGCCGCTGAAAGCCCCGACCATACAATGTCGTGCAAGCGCATCTCGGCAGCGCCGGGATCACCGACGGTCTCCACAAACCGCTTCGGGTCCTGAATTCGCCACGCCACATAGCTTTCGATCACCAGGTTCTTCTTATCGTGAGTCAGAAATTCCGAAGGCCGCGGATTGTAAACCCGCAGCCGCCGGTCGAAGTAGTCAGCGCTCTGGAAGAACCATTTCGCATGAGGCCCGGCATCCGTTACGGTATAGAGCGGCCGGCCGAACTGCGTGATCAAGACGAACTGCGTCTCGCGCACGGAATAAAGCGTGAGCCAGCAAAAGACGAGCAACGCGAGTGCGCCCGCTGCCGGAAGAAAACGTTTGTACTTTTCGAGTATCATGAATGCCGTCCTTAATTGTCGGGGGGCCGTACTCTCTCCGGCACCATGCCGGGAATGGCGGCCGGAGCGACATCCACTCCGTCTTCGATCAGTAACAGCGATCGACGCGCTTTGCTCGCGTCGACGATCATTTTGCGCTTGCCTGGAATAATCTGTTCCATCGACTCCAGAAACAAGCGCGTTTCGGTCAGCGCGGGTGCGGCGCGAAAGGCCTCCTCGCTCTGACGAAAACGGCTCGCGTCACCTTCGGAGCGATTCCTCCGGCCGAGAGAGTAACCGCCGGCCTCTACCACCCTGGCCTGCGCGGTTCCGCGCGCCATCGCAACCTGCTCGTGGCGGTAACCTTCCGACTCGTTAATCAGCCGGTTCTTTTCTTCGAACGCCGCGGACACTTCGCGGAACGAGTCCACCACCTCGATCGACGGGTGGACGTCGAGCAATCGTGCACCGAGCACTTCCACGCCCGCCTCATAGCGGTCCAACCGGCTCTGCAACTCGCTGCGTAGCCGCGTCTCCGCAGCCGGGCGGTCAAAAGTCAGGACACTGTCGAGCGCGACTGTTGTAGTGACCGATTGAAGAACCGACTCCGCCGCGGTTCGAACCGTGGCATCGCCGTCGATTTGCCGGAATAAGAAATCATCGGGCTTTCGAAGCCGGTAATGGATCACCGCATTCACCTCAATCATGTTCAGATCGCCGGTGAGCATCAGCGATTCCTCCGGCTTGCTCTGGAAGCGCCCGGAACGATGCTGGGCGTTCCACTCGTAGGCCGGCGGTTCAGAAGCAGGTTGGATCGAGGAGGAGCGGAAGCCGATCTCGACCGCGCGCACGCGGGTGGCCTGTACTCGCGTGAGCCGTTCGATGGGCCAAGGGAGCTTGTAGTGGAGCCCGGGTTCGCGTAGCGGCAGAATCTTGCGTCCAAAGCGCTCAATCACCCCCGTCTCTTCCGGGCGGAGTGCGTAGAATCCGTTCAGGATGACCAGCGCGGCGACGCCGGCGAGAACCGGCCGCGCGAGCTCGCGCCGCCGGTCGATGATTCGCAGAAACAAGTCTCGAGCATCGAACGCTTCCGTCCACTGGCGCAGGCGGTTCCACAGACGTTGCGGCGCCGGATGTACAAGCAATCGCCAACGACGCACGCCCGTCCGTTCGATCCGCAGCAGCCGCAGAGAGTTAAGCATCACGAAGAATGAAGAGAGCTGATGCGTGAATGCGGCGCCCAAAGGCCCGATCACGCCGGACGCTGCAAGACCCACGGCCGCGAGGTTGACCACTCCCGCAAACAAGATGATGTTCTGCCACGCCGTCCGCACGGCCTTCCGGCTTACTTCAAACAGCGTCGGCAGCTTCTCAAGCGAATGGCCCAGATACACGACATCGGCCGCTTCCGCCGTGATGTCACTCGCACCGGCGACGGCGATGCCGACTTGCGCTGTCGCGAGTGCAGGCGCGTCGTTGAGGCCGTCACCCACCATCGCCACCTGGTTCCCTTGTGCCATCCATCGGCGGACGTGATCGAGCTTTTCTTCAGGCAACAGCTCGGCCTCAACGGTGGAGATTCCGAGTTCGCGCGCCACGGCCTCGGCGGCCCGCCGGCGGTCTCCCGTGAGCATGACCTGCCGGGTGAGGCCCAGCCGGCTCAACCCTTGTACTGCTTCGCGGGCGCCCTCGCGAACGCGGTCGCGCAGCAGGATTGCGCCAGCCAAACGGCCGCCCGCGGCACCCAGGACCGTGGTGGCTCCCAACCGGTCGGCTTCTTCGAGCAATAAATCAAATCCCGAGATTCCGAATTCGGAAAGAAACGCCGCGCTTCCCGCGTGAATTGTCTCGCCGCCGACGACGCATTCGGCGCCACGCCCGGGAAGAATGCGCGCCTGGCTGGCTTCTAAGGGTGCGAGGCCTCTCCGCAAGGCTTCTTCCTGAATTGCACGTGCCAGCACGTGCTCCGATCCGCTTTCGGCGGCGGCCGCAAGCTGTACCAGCTTTTCGTCGCTCATGCCGGCGGGCAAGATGCGGATCACCTCGAAGCGGCCCTCCGTTACAGTGCCGGTCTTGTCGAACAGGACCGTATCGATCCTGGCAGCCTGCTGCAGTACGGTGCCGCCCCGCACCAGGATGCCTCTCCGCACCAACCCTCCGATGGCGGCCACCATGGCGGTTGGCGTGGCCAGGATCAAGGCGCATGGGCACGCTACCAGGAGCACCGCGACGGTTCTCAGCCAGTCCCTACTGAAGTAGAGCGTGAGCGCGGCCGCGAGCAGCAACACAGGCAGGAAATAACGCGCGAATCGGTCCGCCAGACGCTCGACCGGCGCGCGCTGTTCCCTGGCTTCCTCCACCAGGCGGATCACTCGCGAAAGCGTGGTCTCCTGGCCCGCGCGGGTCACAGAGATGTGCAGCAAGCCGTTGCCGTTCAGCGTGCCTGAGAACGCCTCGTCACCCGGCTCCTTGTCGCGGGGCAAGGCCTCGCCGGTGATGGTGCTTTCGTCGATGCTGGAGAGTCCCCGCGAGATCACGCCGTCGGAAGGAATCCGCTCACCCGGGCGGACCACGATTTCGTCGCCAGGCGAAAGCGAAGCTGCATCCACCTCGATCTCTTGCCCGCCGCGGAGCAAGCGTGCGCGCCGAGGCATGCGCTCGACAAAACGCTGGATCGCCGCGGACGTGCGGCCGGCCGCGTAGGCTTCCAGCCCTTCTCCCAGCAGCATGACGAACATCGCTTCAGCGGCTGCCAGATATTGACCGATCGACAGCGCCGCGATGACCGCGATGCAGATCGCGAGGTCCGCGGAGATAACGCCCTCGAGGAGAGCCGCGATGGCGTTCCGGAAGATCCGGTAGCCGCCAAGGATGGTGAGGATCGCGGCAGTGTCAATCCCGAAGACTCTGGTGAAAACACCGAGGAAATTCAGCAACAGCAGGACGCCCACGATTCCGGCGAAGCCGAAATAGCGAATTCGCTCTCTACGCTCAGGGTCCATGCCTGTTATTGACCGGTGTATGTGATCCACATCGGAGATACCCACACAAGTTCTCCGTTCGTTTGTTCACCGCGGATGTAGTAGTAAGAGGTTTTGGCCTTTTCCGGTTTGCTGTCGCGCCAGGTGAACTCCACGGTCGCCTTGCCGGGCTCGGTGGAGTAGACGTAAGTATTGTCCTTTATGACCAAAACCTTGGAGAACGGGGCGGTGCCAACCAGCTTCACTTTCAAAATCGGAGGCATGGAACTGGAAAACGCATCACCCATGATGTGATCGCCGCAGCGGTATTCGGCCAGTATGTCGTCCGTTGCCCCATAGACATGCCGCTTCTTGAGTCCGTCCAATAGTGCTTCCCGAGTGGGGGCGGCGGCCAGGATGTTCGAGTAGCTGATGTGCGTGGAAACATGATCGGAGCTGGACTCAAAAGCCAGTCGATAGCCGCGCTCGAGGGCGAGGTTGACGAAACCTTTGGGCCGCCAGCCGCCGATCGCGTCCTTTTCATTGCTGGAGCGCGGCGCTCCCGGCATTTCGTAATTCTGACGATCGCCCTGGTAAATCTCCACCGCAGGCTCAGAGTCAGGATCGTTGTCACGCCAGTCTGTGCCCATGTTGGTGGCGCTGGTATGGGAGGCCACGACTCCATTGAATTTCTTCAGATACTTGTACAGCATGAGCGTGTCGGGCGCGTTGACCACGGGCGTCTCGGCGGTCCTGGGCAGCCGCGGCAGCGGGCGGATTCCTCGCTCCGCGAAGATGACGTTGCGGTGGCCTTCGGGATACGGCACGCTTCGTTCGTAGTTGAACATCGGCACGAATTTGCCCGGCGTGTAAAAAATGTCCGTGAGCTTCTGCGAAATCCACCACGTGTATTCGCGTCCGGCGCCGTTATCGTGATCGCAACAGCCGACCCAATCCATGTAGGAGGTGTCGAGCATGTAGCGATATTGGTCCAGAATCGAACCGTCATTTCCGCCATCCATCGATATTTCGCTGTGGCGGTGGAATTCACCTCGGAGGATCATGAGCCTGCCGTCACGAGTCTGGATCCGGTACTGGCGCATCATCGCCACCGAATCCTGCTCGGCCTTGTCGCGCGGATCGAGTCCGGAAGCCGCGCTGGCCGAAACGGTTTTCGTGGCAGGCGGAGCCGCCGCCGGTCCAAGCGATACGTGGTTGGCGTAGAGGTCGTTATTGTAGGGATCCTTCGAGACCTCTTCCTCGTTTCCCGACGTACGTGTGCCCGGCATGTACGACATGGTGTGGAACTGGCGGCGTCCGTCCGACGATCCGAGCACGAGCGCTTCGCCGGCCTGTAGTGCAACGACAACGGGCCGGTTGTCCAGCAAGTTGTCGGTGTGATGGAGGTAAACGGGTCCCGTCCACTCAGACCCGCTATACGATGCCAGATGCTCCGTCCAGACCGTGCCGATGCTGGTCCAGAACACCGGATACGCGGAGCGGCAGGCCAGCCAAATTCGGCCCGAAGCATCGATCGTGAGCCGGGGTGCGGTATTGCGCGGCGCACTCCGGTTGGCCGTGGGCCGGCTTGGTCCGCGATTCTTCCATGCGTCCGGGTTGGGCTTCAGCCAGTCATTCGAGTCCGATTGGCGGGTGGTGGCCCGCTCGGGGGTGGCGGGAAACCCCGGCAGCGCAGTACCAATGTCCGTAGCCAGTTCGACGAAGGCGCCATTTCGTGTAACGCCACGCAAGCGGATCGCTCGTCCCTGATAGAGCGCCAGACCAGTGCTGTCCTCGGCCCCGAAGTTCTTGCCCCACTGTTCTCCGCCTTCTTCGTAGGCTATCCACAACGTGCCGGCGGGATCATAAGCGATGGAAGGATAGGCTTCGTATGCGGCTGTGGCGGCTACGGCCGTTTCGGCGCCCCAGGCGCCCCGCGTCACCGTGCGCGCAAAGACATCGTAATTACCATTGCGATAGGTATCCCAAGCGACGCTGACGCGTCCCTCCGAATCAGCAGCTATGGCGGGGTTCCATTCGTTGCCGCCGGACGTGGCGACGGTCACAGGCGCTGAAAACGTGTTCCCCCGTTCGCCGGCCGCGAAGATCGACGCTTTGCCATTACGCCAGCCTTGCCAGGCTACCCAAACATTCCCGCTCGAGTCCGTCGTGGCGGCTGGGTCGATATCAGCTCCGGGGGCATTCGAAATCCGCACGGGCGCGCCTGGGTTCCCGTTCTCCACAACGCGAGCCCAGACGTCGAAATTGCCCTTTTCGTTAGCGGACCAAAACACCCAAGGCCGGCCTTTTCCATCGATCGCGATAGCAGGGCGATAAAGATCTCCGCCGGGCTGCGTGATCGGAATTGGCTCGCTCCAGGAGCCCTTGGAGTAACGCTTCACCAGAATCTGGTCACCTCCCGGCTTGGCAGCCAAGAGGTCGAACTCATTTGGCGTGGCGCGAATCCAATCGTGATCCGGGTGGTGCCGGAATTCGAGATAAGCCAGCCATACGTTACCGGCCTTGTCCGCCGCTGCGGCGGGGTAATCCTGCTCGTCAGGACTGTCAGTAAGACGCGACCATTCCGGCACGCGCTCGATGAGAGCTTTCCCGTCCAGAGCCTTCCTCGGCGTCCCATAGCGAATATCGCCCGGCCGAAACGAGAAGTTGCCTTGCGCCGTGCGCACGCTTACTTCGGTATTCCCGGTTTCGCGATCGAGCAGAATCAGAATGCCATTGGCCACCACCGGCGCAACGCCTTGGGCTCCGCCGCCAAATCGCCGGACCGGATGGGTGGTAATCTTCCACGCGTTGCCGGGCAGCATCGCGTCACCGGCGTCGAAGCGCCAGGGTTCGACTACGGCGATCCTGGCGCCCTGTACGGAGACTTCGCCGTCCCACGTTGCTGGAGTCTGGTCTCCGACGCCTAAGAGAATGCGCACGCCGGTGTCCCCGTCTGCGAGGAGAGCAGTGGCGCTCAAAAGCAGCAAAAGGCGGTTCATGAATGCTCCTTTCCTGCTGTCTGAGAGAATACTCCAAGTCAACGGTTGATGGCGGCAAGCGCACTGGTGTTTGCCGCGCAACTCGACTCGTACTGCCGTCCTCTATGCGTTATGCTTCACCTCCCTCTGTCTATCAGCCCGAGCACAAAGATTGGCACGGGAGTTTTTGTGTCCTTAGGCGGCATGAGTTTCCCTTTGATCGTGACGATGTTTCCGGCGGTCTTCGCGACTTCATCCATGGCTCTGGGCGCTTCCGGATCAGCGGCCAGATCGTAGCTTTGATTTGTGCCTGTCACCTTAAACCTGGCGCGTTCCACAACTCCGGTTGGGGACCCGGTGCGATCACGCCTCCAAGCGCGGTCCCCTTGCGCTCTGGGGGCAATCGGGGGTACAAAGCATATGGAAGCAAGCGAATCGCCCTGTCAGTCCTTTGCGATTGCAGGAAGGACGATGGACTCGGCGGGCGCGATTTGCACGCTCGGGCGACTCCATGGTCAACTACACCCGCCGGGACTTCCTCGGCATCCTCGGGAGTGCGGCTGCCACCGTCGCCGCGGGACGCCCCCAGCCGAACATTCTATACATCATGGCGGATGATCACGCGTCGCACGCCATCTCAGCCTACGGCAGCCGGATCAACCAGACGCCCAACATCGACCGCATCGCGCAGGGCGGCGTCCGGCTGACCAACTGCTTCTGCACGAATTCCATCTGCACGCCAAGCCGTGCCGCTATTTTGACCGGACAATACAGCCATAAGAACGGCGTCTACACGCTGAATGACCGGCTCGATCCGAACCGCAATCATGTCGCGAAAGAACTGCAGCGAGCGGGCTACCAGACCGCCATGATCGGCAAGTGGCATCTGGCCAGCGATCCAACCGGCTTCGACTACTGGAACATCCTGCCTGGGCAGGGCGTGTATCACGACCCCGTCTTCATCAGCGGCGGGCAGCGGAAGCAATACAACGGTTATTGCACCGATCTCATTGGCGATTTCACTCTCGATTGGCTCAAGCAGCGCGATCCCAAGAAGCCTTTCTTTCTCATGTGCCACCACAAGGCGCCGCACCGGCCTTGGGAACCCGCGCCGAAGTATAAGGACCTCTTCGCTGACCGCGCCATTCCCGAACCCGGCAACCTCTTCGATCACTACGAGGGCAAGGCGCGCAGCGTGGCGGCGGTGAAGATGCGCGTCGGGGAAAACATGAATAAGACCGACCTGAAGCGCGATATTCCGCCCGACCTTCACGCCGACGCTCTGCGCAAGTGGGCGTATCAGTATTACATCAAGGACTATCTGCGCTGTATTCAGAGCGTGGACGACAACGTCGGCCGGTTGCTGGAGTACCTCGACAGTGCGCGGATTTCCTCCGATACGATCGTCATCTATACTTCCGACCAGGGCTTCTTCCTGGGCGATCACGGCTGGTTCGACAAGCGCCTGATGTATGAGGAATCACTTCGCATGCCGTTCCTGATGCGCTATCCGGGCGTCATTCACGCGGGATCGGTGAACCGGGATTTCGTGCTTAACATAGACTTCGCGCCGACGTTCCTGGATTACGCGGGCGTGAAGGCTCCGGCCGAAATGCAGGGCCGCAGTTTCCGCGGGAACGTCGAGGGCCATACTCCGCGAGACTGGCGGAAGGCCATGTACTACCGCTACTGGATGCACAACGATAACGATCACCATGTTCCCGGGCATTACGGCATCCGGACGGAACGCTGGAAGCTGATCTATTACTACGGCCGGCCTTTAGGGATGAGCGGAGCGCATCCGCCGGACACGCAGCCGGAATGGGAACTCTACGAACTTCGAAACGACCGGCACGAGATGAAAAATCTTTACGGGGATCCGAAGTACGCATCCGTGGTACGGGACCTGAAAGCGCAACTCGACAAGCTGCAAAAGGAGGCCGGCGACACGGCGGACGTGCCCGCGCCGTCGTCGCAATAGCCAAAACCGCTGGTGCGGCCGTCAATCCACGCCATTCAGGAGTTCAAAGCGCGGAGCAATGGTGAGCTTTCGGCAAACCCGCGCAGCGAAGTGGTGCCCGGTTATGCGAGAAATGAGTGGCCAGGATACGGCACACGCCGAGCCGAATCGGTAACCGGGCAGCAGGCACCGCCGCAGCACGATGATCGAGCATACGTGTCCTTCATGGATTGAATAATGCTCCTGGCACATCAGCCCGACAGCGGTCTTTCGAAATTGACCCTGGCAACCCGGTTCTCTTCGCCGCATGCTTAACGCAGCCACTCGCGCAGCGCGGCCGCAAAACTTTCATCGTCTTCGTCCCGTTCGACGATCCGAAATGCGTTGGGGACGCCCGCTGCCTGGTAGGCACTCGAAACACGTGAATATTCCTGCCGCATGGTGTCCGTCCTCAATTTCTGACCCAGGGGATTGACGTTGCCGCAAAGCACGACGCGCCTGGGCGCAAGCGCTGCCACGACGTCCGGGAGATCGAAGTGCTTCAACACGGAGGGAACGAGCTGCTCGAACATGCCCATCGACAGGCGCCCGGAGACGACGGAATCGTAGCTGGACAGCATGCCTTCGGTTGCCACACTGGAGATGCGTGGGTCGAAAAGGGCGGCGTACAGCACGGGAAGTGCGGCGGAGGCTCGCCCGGTTGCAGTAATCCGCGCCGGATCCACCTCCCGCCGCGCAGCCAGGACATCGATTCCCCGCACCACATCGAGTGCGCGCATTCCGGTCATGGTCTTGCCGGCCAGCAGCGCCGTCATGGCGTTTCTGTAATCGCCGAAGTAGCGGGCAGAGGTTCCGGGCACGATAGAGCGGGAGCGAGTCTCTCCGAATCCCCGGAGGTCCGCCACGAGCACGACGTTTCCAGCCGCGGCGAGCGATTCGGCATCACCGGCATCGGCCGCTTTGCCTCGAGAATCCGCGAGAAAGATGGCCGGCAATCTCGCGGCCGTGCTATCCGGAATGAACAGGAGCGTGGGGATCGAAATCCCTGGCTCGCTTTCGTATGTGAATCTCTCGATGGTGAGCCCTGGCCGCGTGATCCGGCCCAATGAAGCGATCCGGACGGGGCCCTGCTGCGGCTCGTAGCGAGTAACCTCCGCGGCACGCGCGCGGACCACATCCGCGGAAGGATGCCGGGCGGCGCGAAGCTGCTGCGCTGCGGCGCGGTTGAGCGAGTAGACGTCGGCTCCATCGGGGAAGGCTGTCTTCACCTGCCCGGTCGGCGTGCATTGCAGTTCCTGCTCGGAGACGAGGCGGACCGGAGATTCGGGCGCATCGTTTTCGGAGCCCTGCAGCCATTTCGAGAACCAGCGGTATGCCGCCTCGCGCCGCGGCTTGGTGTAACCGTGCTCGTCATCGGCTTCAAACATGGCGATGCGGTCGGACAGATCGAGCGCAGTATATACTCGCCGCACTTCTTCGTACGTCGCCCGGGCGCCTCCGATCGGAAAGAAGTCGCGAATCGCGGATAGAATCAGGTACGGTTTCCCGCCGAAGGCATAGACAAAGTCCGGATAATCGATGCCGTCCTTCAACCAATCAGGGAACACCTGTTCGGCGTCCTGCGGCCCGATCGTCTGCAGCATGCGATGCCACGACGTTATGTAGCAGGAGGGCGCGGCCACCTGAATGCGATCGTCCAGACCGGAAAGATAGGCGGTGTGGGTGCCGCCTCCCGAGTTGCCGGTGCAACCGACGCGTTTCGGGTCCACTTCCGGGCGGGACACCAGGTAATCGAGGGCTCGAATTCCGTCCCAGACGGTGTACTGAGCGACGTGCGATCCGAGCAGCAGCGATTGTATGCCCAGCATGGTGTGTTCGGTGGTGGAACCGGGCAGCTTGGAATCGTGCCAGTCCTCGTCGTAGAACTGGACACGTTCGCCCTGGCCGAGAGGGTCCCAGGTAAGGCAAACGAAACCGCGCCGCGCGAGGTTCGCCAGCGTGCGCTGCCAGGCGGAGTGCGCCTTGGCGCCCTGCTCGTGTCCCAGCGGATACAGAATGGCGGGATAGGGAGGCGTGCCCCGGGCGGGCAGATACAGGTTGGCAGTGACATAGAACTTCGGGCGGCTCTCGAAGATGATCTTCTCGATCCGGTAATCGCCGCGATCGAGCACTCCGACTGTTCGCGCGTTCAAGGGCGTGCGCTGGGGCTGCCCGCCCAAGTAGTTCCACATGCGTTCACGCCAATACTGCTGGCGCGCTTTCAGACCGCTGGTGGCCGTGATGCCGTCTATCGCGCGCCGCCTCTGCTCGAGCAGCGCCTCCGCTTTGGCGTCGAGGTAGGCGCTCAGGATTCCGTGCGGGTCCTGGAAAATCGAATCAGTGGCCAGGAAATTCCACTCGTCCGTCCTTTGCGCGAAGGCAGACGCTGTCAGGAAAAGAAATGCGAGGGTTCGGCGAACAGGGCTCATAACGGCTTCACCATTTGGAGAACGATCCGTAACTGATAGTAATGGAATCGCGGCCTGTTTGTGACGATGGCGTGTAGTCTAGTTCGGCTCGCGCCTCGGCGAAAGAAATGTGGTGTCCAACAGCCCTATCTTTGGGCTTCTATTTCCATTCCCAAAATTTGCTATGAGTGTTTCCGCTGGCGTCTACCTCAAACTCGAAAATGGCGGCAACGGTGTTCAGACGCGCAAGTTTGGGTGACGATGCGCTGAAATACACGGCTCCGCGATAGCTGACGGCGCCGCCGGCCTTGATCGTTCCGGCGCCGGCGCCCTTCAGGGTGATGGATTCGCCATTTTGAAGGATGTAAACTCCCTCTCCCTCGCCGTATAAGCTTCCGTCCGGCCGCGACTCTGCCCAATAGGTTGTGATCCCGTTGTACGCGTTGCCCAGGATCTGTCCGCTATCTTCGAACGACACTTCCAATTTTAATCGGGGGCTGGTCGCGAGCACTCGCCGTGCTGTTCGTTTTCCGTGCGATTCACCCAGTATCTCTCCTAGCATCAGCATCTCCTTGTG
>QHXU01000187.1:0-20202 GCA_003223065.1 Acidobacteriota bacterium
AACCGGTACGCATGCGGGTCTGACGCTGCAAACGCCGGATGAACCTGTTGAGGCCTATGTGATGGAGCTTGCTTCGGCGAGGCCGGCGCGCGTGAGCGCCGCCAACGTCGACTTGCCCAAGCCACCGCTGGGCGAAACACGAGTGATCCGCTGGAAAGCGAAAGACGGCAAAGAGATCGAGGGATTGCTTACGCTGCCGGTAAACTACGACAAGTCGAAACGCTATCCGCTCATCTTGAACATTCACGGCGGCCCGGCGGGGGCGTTCAGTGAGACGTTCATCGGGGCAAGCGGACTCTATCCCATCGCCTCTTTTGCGGCCCGCGGTTGGGCGGTACTGCGCGCCAACCCACGCGGCTCGTCGGCTTACGGGCTGCCGTTCCGAGCCGCCAACGTGAACGACTGGGGCGGCGGCCGTCGACTACGTAATCTCGATGGGAGTGGCCGACCCGAATCGTCTGGCGGTGATGGGCTGGAGCTATGGCGGTTATATGACCAATTGGGTCATTACCCAGACCAATCGGTTCAAGTGCGCGGTGGCGGGCGCGGGTCTTTCCGACCTCATCTCGATGTGGGGCACGAATGACATCCCCACCACGCTCGATGACTACTTTGATGGCGCCTGGTACGAGCAACCCGACCGCTACATCCGCATGTCGCCGCTCGCGCACATGAAGAACGTCACAACGCCGGAACTGATCCTGCATGGCGAGGCTGATATCCGGGTGCCGACCTCGCAGGGCTACGAGATGTACAACGCGGTCAAACGCAAGGGCGTGCCCGCCGAGATGGTGGTTTATCCGCGCACGCCGCACGGGCCTCAAGAACCCAAGTTCGTGCTGGATATCATGCATCGGCATATCGACTGGGTGGCGAAGTACATTGGCGGCTAGAAGCGTCTTCGTTCCGTTGCTGCTGCTTCTGGCGCCGCTCCGGGCGGAAAAGGTTGCGGGGTTGCGCGAGCCGGTCGAGATTCTTCGGGACCGCTGGGGCGTTCCACACATTTACGCCAAAAACTCCGATGATTTATTCTTCGCGCAGGGCTGGATCACGGCGCGCGATCGCCTGTTCCAGATCGACCTGTGGCGCCGGACCGGTACGGGAAAGCTCGCCGAGATACTGGGACCGGCGGCGGTGGGGCGCGACCGCATCGCGCGGCTGGTGCGATACCGAGGCGACTGGAACAAGGAATGGGAGAGCTACGCTCCGGACGCCCGCCAGATCGTCACGGCTTTCGTCAATGGCGTGAATGCCTACGTCCGCTCGTTGGGAAGCAACCGGCCGCTCGAATTTCGGATCGCCGGATACGATCCGGGTTTGTGGACGCCTGAGGATGTTGCAGCGCGTATCGCCGGCCTGGTGATGACCGGCAATGTGACGCGCGAGGTGAACCGGACAATGGAGATTGCCGCTTTCGGCGTCGAAAACGTCGAGCGGTTTGCGCCCCCCGATCCGTTTGTTCATCTGGTTGTTCCGGCTGGAATTGACGCGAAGGCGATCACGTCGGAGATCCTCCGCGATTACAATGCTGCCGTCGGCTCGCCACGATTTCCGGGGGAGCAGGGCTCGAACAACTGGGTGGTGGACGGAACCCGGACTGCCACGGGCAAACCTTTGCTTGCCAACGATCCTCACCGGCCAATCCTGGTGCCGAGCCTGCGCAAGACCGTGCACCTGGTGGCGCCGGGGTGGAACGTGATCGGGGCGGGGGAGCCGGCGCTGCCCGGCATCGCGCTAGGTCACAACGAGTCGATCGGCTTCGGGTTCACGATCGTGGGAATCGATCAACAGGATCTCTACGTCGAAAAGCTGAACCCCACCAATCCGGACCAGTATCTGTACAAAGGCGCATGGAAACCGGTCGAAACGGAGCGCCAGCAGATTGCCGTTAAAGGCGCCGCGCCGGTAAACACGGAGCTGCGCTACACACAACATGGCCCGGTCATTTATGAAGACCGGGAACGGCACCTGGCTTACGCGCTGCGTTGGGTGGGGGCTGAGCCGGGCGGGGCAGGGTATCTTGCAGCGCTCTCGGTGGCGCGGGCCAGGGATTGGAATGAATTCGTATCGGCCATGGCGCGTTATAAAGTGCCGTCGGAAAACATGGTCTACGCGGATAAGGCGGGAAATATCGGCTGGATCGCGGCGGGCTGGTCGCCGGTACGGAAAAATTGGACCGGGCTGCTGCCCGTACCCGGCGATACCGGCGCTTACGAATGGGCCGGCTTTCTGCCGATTGCGGAAATGCCGCAATCGTACAACCCGGCGCGCCGTTTTGTTGTGACCGCGAATCACAACATCCTGCCGACGGGATACACCAAGCCGATTGCCTATGATTGGGCCGCGCCATTCCGCGCCCGCCGTATCGAGCAGATGTTGAATGAGTCCAAGAAATTCACCGTCGACGACTTCGAGCGCATGCAATACGATATCGTTTGCCTGCCGGCGCGCCGGTTGCAAGAGATCGTGCGCAAATCGCGGCCGGAGCGCCATCCGGAGATCGTAGATGAATTTCTCAAGTGGGATGCGAGGTTGACCGCGGACTCGCGTCCTGGCTTGATCTATGAGATGTGGCTGTCGTTCCTGCCTGTCTACGTCTTTCCTCCACAGTGGAGCGCGCGCGCGGATCTGGAAGTGCTGCTTCGCTCTCTGCAGGAAAAACCGAACCCGCGTGCAATCGCCGAATCGCTGGATCGAGCTGTCTCCGAGCTTGAGCGCAAGCTGCCGAATCGGGAAACCTGGCGATGGAGCGCTGCCCACACACTCACCCTCCGGCATCCGCTGAATTCTTCAAAGCTCGATCTACCGCCTATCCCGCGTCCCGGCGACGGCAATACCGTGAACGCGTCGGGAACACAGGGCGCCAACGGCGCTTCCTACCGCCAGATTCTTGACTTGGCGGACTGGGACCGCTCCATGATGACCAATACTCCCGGCGAATCGGGCGATCCCCAGAGCAAGCATTACCGCGATCTGCTGGACGATTGGGCGGCGGGCCGCTACCATCCGATGCCGTTCTCGAGAAAGGCGGTGGAGGCCGCGGCGGAGGAGAGAATAATGCTCGAGCCGAAGAATGGGAGCGGGAAGTAGGCGCAGTACCCAATGCCATCACCCAATTGCTACACTCGGCGTAAGAATGGCGCAGATCCTCGACGGCACGCCGGTGCGCGCGCAGATCCTGGCGAGCTTGAAGCCCCGAATCGAAGGATTGCGTCGCCCGCCCGGCTTGGCCGTCCTGCTGGTGGGCCACAATCCCGCCTCCGAGATTTACGTCCGCAATAAGATCAAGGCTTGCGCGGAGCTAGGCATTTACAGCGAACTGCTCACTCCGCCGGAATCGATCACCACCGAGGAGCTGCTAGAGACCATCGAGGATCTGAACCGGCGCGCGGACATCGATGGCATCCTGGTGCAGGTGCCTCTGCCCGCGCAAGTCGACTCGCGGCGCGTGCTCGAAGCCGTCGCGCCTGACAAAGACGCGGACGGGTTCCATCCGCTCAACGTCGGCCATCTGGTGGCCGGACGTCCGGGGCCGCGCGCGTGCACGCCTGCCGGCATCATCGAGTTGCTGAAATACTACCGCGTCGGGATCGAAGGCCGGCGGGCTGTGGTGCTGGGACGCAGCGATATCGTCGGCAAACCGATGGCCTTCATGCTGCTGCATGAAAATGCGACGGTCACGATCTGCCATTCCCGCACGTCTAACCTGGTGGAAGAATGCCGCCGCGCCGACATTCTGGTTGCGGCCATGGGCAGACCCGCCCTGGTGACCAGCGAATACATCGCGCCCGGCGCCACGGTCATCGATGTTGGAATGAATCGGATCACGGACCTGGTGGAAGCGACCCGCCTTGGCAAAGCGGCGGAATTCGAGCGCAAGGGCACGGCGCTCGTGGGCGACGTCAATCCGGTCGACGTGGCGCGCGTGGCCTCCGCTTATACGCCGGTGCCGCGCGGCGTCGGACCGCTGACTATCGCCATGCTGATGGCCAATACCGTTGCGCTGGCGGAACGGCGTGCATGCTCAGCGTAGGTTTGACCGGAGGCCTCGGCAGCGGAAAAAGCTTCGTCGGTAGCCTGCTGGCGGACCTGGGATGCCTCCTGATCCAGGCTGATCAACTCGGGCACCAGGTGATCGCGCCCGGCGGCGAAGCTTACGAGGGAGTCGTTCGAGAGTTTGGCCCGAAAATCCTCAATCCGGACGGTACGGTCAATCGCCGGCGTCTGGCCACGGAAGTTTTCGGCTATCCGGAGCGTTTGGAGAAATTGAATGCGCTTGTGCATCCGCCGGTACGCGCCCGCGTGCGCCAAGCTCAAGAGGAATTCGGGCGGCGCGAGCCCAATGGAATCGCTGTCACTGAAGCTGCGATACTGATAGAGACAGAAAGCTATCGTGATTATGCGCGCCTGATCGTGGCGGTCTGCCGCCCCGAACAGCAGATCGAAAGGGCGATGGCGCGCGACCATCTCACGCGAGAAGAGGTTTTGGACCGGCTGCGGTGGCAGATGCCTCTCGAGGAGAAGGTGAGATACGCTGACTATGTCATCGACACTTCCGGCAGCAAGGAAAACACGCTCGATCAGACGCGAGCCGTATACGAATCCCTGCGGAGGCTGACTGTATGAGATTACGAACATGGATCCTCGCCGCCGCCCTGGTCGGCGCGTTCGTCTACTTAACCGCCAGACCCAACTCTTTGTTGCGGCGCACATTCTCGTCGTCTTCGCCGCTCTGGAGCGAGCCCGTGGCCCGCTCTGCGGGTCTGAGTCCTGATGAGCTCAACAACATCGAAATCTACAAGGCTGCGCGCGACAGCGTGGTCAAAGTCACCAGCACAGTCTACCAACGCACTTTCTTTTTTGACGTGGTCCCGGCGCGCGAGCTTGGTTCCGGGTTTATCATCAATCCGGACGGCCAGATCCTCACGAATTACCACGTGATCAGCGGAAGCTCGGAGGTGGAGGTCACGTTGCCGGATCAAAGCCTCTACAAAGCCAACATCCTGGTCCGGGACCGCCCCGACGACCTGGCGCTCATCCGGATCGATCCGAAGAAAAAGCTCTCGCACCTGGTTTTGGGCGACTCCGATCATCTGCAGGTAGGCCAAAAGGTTCTTGCCATCGGCAATCCGTTCGGTTTCTCGGGCACCCTGACCACGGGCGTGGTGAGCTCGCTCGGCCGTGACATCCAGAGCGAGAACAACCAGACGCTGGAAGGCATGGTCCAGACCGACGCGGCCATCAATTCGGGCAACAGCGGAGGCCCGCTGCTTGATTCGCAAGGCAATGTCATCGGGATCAATACGGCGATCTACGGGCCGAATGGCGGCAACGTCGGCATCGGCTTCGCGATGCCCATCAATCGCGCCAAGTCGATGCTCGATGGCTATCGCCAGGGGCGCAGTTTCGGCCGGGCTCGGCTCGGCGTCTCGACAGTTTTTATCGCTGGTGATCTCGCGGAGGCGCTTCACCTTCCCGCGAGCGGCGGCTTGCTGATCCAAGGGGTGGCGTCCGGTTCGGGCGCGGACCAGGCGGGCTTGCGCGGCGCGCGCGATGAAGTGCGCGTCGGCAACCAGCGTTTGGGTGTCGGCGGCGATTTCATCACCGCCATCGACGGCAAGCCGGTAACCGAGCCTGACTCGGTGACGCGCGCCATTTCGCGCAAGCGGCCCGGTGACGTGATTGATCTCACGATATTCCGTAATGGCCGCACGACGAACGTCAAGGTGAAGCTGGGCGAGGCGCCGGAAGATCGTTTTTAGAGTCCGCCCCCCTTACCGTCGCCGTTCGCCGGCCTTATACTATTCGGGTGACCTCGCCCAAAGCGTCACCGGCTCCGCTCGAGCAAGGCACTCTCGGCTCGACCGGAGCGCGCAAGGCGCTGGCGGGTTTTTTCGTCTCCGGCTTGCTTCTGTCATTTCTGGGAGCGATCCTGCCTTCCTGGCAGCATCATCTCTCGTCGGAATACCTGACTGTCGGATTGTATTTTGTCGGCCTCATTGCGGGCCTGATCGGATCGGTGTGGGTTTCTCCGCCGCTGCTCCGGCGCAAAGGGATCGGGTGGACGCTTTCCTTTGCGTGCGCGATTGCGTCGTCGGCGCTTGTGTACCTGGCGTTCGTTTCTCCGCCGTTCCCGGCGTGGTGGCGAGTAGCGGGCCTGGCACTGATCGGATATTCAGCCGGCGTGTTGCACACCGCGATCTTTCACGCCATCTCGGCGATGTATCGCCACGATCCGGCGGCCACCGTGAACCTGGCCGGCATTCTGTTCGTACTTGGGTGCTTGACCGTGGCGCTGCTCGTCTCCGGCGCGTATTACGCTTACAGCGCGCCGGCGATCCAAACCTGGATCGCGGTGATTCCGGGCGTGTTCGGATGGATCTATGTCCGGTCGCGATTCACACCCCAGCCGGTGAGGGAACAGCCTTCGCCGCAGGCGTTCCTTTCGGAATTGCGCAGCCCCGGCGCGGTGCTTCTCAGCCTGCTGCTGTTTTTTCAGTTCGGCAATGAATGGGCGATCGCAGGCTGGCTGCCTCTCTTCCTGAGTCAGAGACTCGGCATCAGTCCGGCGACGTCGCTATTGATGCTCGCGCTGTATTGGCTCGCTTTGCTGGTCGGCCGCGTCGTCGCGCAATGGATTCTGCCGCGCGTGCGGCATACGCGGCTTCTGCTCGCGAGCGTGCTCAGCTCCATGCTCGGTTGTGTTGTGCTGATCGCCACCGATAACCGGTTTGGCGCCGTGAGCGGCATCCTGCTTGTGGGCGCGGCGTTCGCTCCCATTTATCCGTTAGTGGTGGAAAAGATAGGACACCGCTTTCCGCACTACCATCCGGGTTCCTACAACGGGATTTTTTCTTTGGCGATGGCCGGCGGGTTGCTGGCCCCCTGCGCGCTCGGCTATTTCGCCTCTGTATGGGGCGTGCGCGTCGTGATGGGATTGCCGCTGGCCGGATCCGCGATGGTGTTTCTCCTGGTGATTCTGATTCGGCTAGAGGCGCGCTTGAGCGCCCCAGTCAAGTGACGCGCGCTTGAGAGCGTCGGTGAGGTGATGGAAATGGGTTGTGGGAACCGGACAGCGCGTCGAAGAATCATGCGTGTCGCCGCGGCGCTGGTCGCGATTCTTTCGTGCCCGGCCGCCGAGCTGGAACATCGAATCGACGCGCTGATCGAGACGAGCTCGATTGCCACCCGCGCCGAGGTCGGGATCCATGTGGTGGCGCTCGCGAACGGTAAGACGCTTTACGGACACAATGAAAACCGGCTCCTTCTGCCGGCCTCAAACATGAAGCTGTTCACCACGGCTCTGGCTCTCGACCGGCTTGGTGGCGCCTATCGCTTCATGACGCGGCTTGTGCGCGAGCCCTCGGGCGACCTGACGCTGGTGGGTAGCGGCGATCCGTCGCTTTCCGGCCGCGTCTTCCCGTACCAGAAATCCGCGAAGGCCGGTCCGCCGCTTCTGGCAATCGAGGACCTGGCGGACCAGGCCTTGGCGGGCGGCCTCCGGCGCGTTGATGGCGACGTGGTAGGCGACGATCGTCTGTATCCGTGGGCGCCGTACGCGCCGAGCTGGACCCAGGACGACGCGCTGTGGGACTACGGTGCGCCGGTAAGCGCGCTTACCGTGAACGACAACACGATAACCGTCACGATCCTGCCCGGCGGCCACCCGGGCGATCCTGCCGAACTGTCGCTGTCCCCGGCGCTCGAATATTACGCGGTCGATAATCGCGTGACCACGGTCGCCCGCGGCGGCGAGCCGAAGATACGTATCGCCCGTCAGCCGGGCGCGCGCCAGGTTCTCCTGTGGGGAAGCATTCCCGCCGGGCACGCCGGCGCCAATGAGCTGCTGGCTGTCGACGACCCGGCGCTTTTCGCAGCCTGCGCGCTTTATGACGCGCTAGTGCGGCGCGGCGTCGTCATCAACGGGCAGCCGGTAGCGCGCCATCGTACCGCCGCAGGTGAGTATCAGGCGCCGGACGGAGATGTCTTGGCGTCGCGCGCGTCGCCATCGTTGCTGGAACTGCTGCAGGTCATCGATAAATTGAGCCAGAACCTGCATGCCGAGCTGGTGCTGCGCGAGGTAGGGCGCGTAACACGGCACGCCGGAACCAGGGAGGCGGGCCTCGAAGAGATGGCCGCCTTGTTTTCGGAGCTTGGCGCTTCAGCCGAGGAGTGGCGTGTCGAGGACGGCTCCGGCCTGTCGCGTAATGCGCAGGTGACGCCGCGCCTGGTTACCCGCTTGCTCGCGCACTTTTTCGCCTCACCGAATCGCGAGGCCTGGATTTCCTTGCTGCCGGTTGGGGGAGAGGACGGTACGCTGGAGCACCGCTTGTGTTGCATGAGGGAGGCAAGGGGGATTCGCGCCAAAACCGGCAGCCTAAGCCGCGCCGTGGCTCTTTCCGGATACGCCGACAGCAAGACGCACGGCAGGCTGGCATTCTCGATCATGGTGAACAATTTTTCGGCGCAGGCCGCCGAAGTGCGGGCCTGGATTGATAAAATAGCAATCGCACTATTGGAGTGAGTTTTCCATGCCCATCTTTGAATACCTGTGCGATGACTGCGGAACGAAATTCGAAAAGCTGGTGCGGCGCGCCGATGACAAGATCCTGTGCCCGCAATGCGGCGAGAGCCACCTGACCGCGCAGTTCTCCACTTTCTCGGCCCACGCAAACGGAAAAACGAAGGAAGCGGCCATGCCCTCCTGTCCCGGAGGAATGTGCCAGACTCCTGACATCTGCGGTCGCGACTGAGATTGTCCGCGGCGTGGAGCCGCACATCAAGGGACGGCTGCCCGGATCCGCTGGTACACGTGAACGAACGGCCGGTCGCCCGATGTTCCAACCAGCCGCATCTCGGAAGTGAGTCGCGTTACGACCCCTTTGAATGCGGGCCCATCGACTCCCGGCGTCGACCGGTCCGCAACCAGAATGACGTAATCAATCGGCACGGGCAAGGTGGACCGGAGCCATGTGAGGACCTGGTCGGCATCCTGTTCAGGCCCCTCGAGTGACCAGAGTCCACCACGCTGGCCCTCACCGACAGCCTCACTGAACACCACGGGAAAAATGTTGTTGGGCGCCTGGTAATCCGTCAGATCGAGGCACGCGCACTGAGCGGCGACATAGGAATCCAGGTGAAACAACGGATCGCGCGCGATTTCCTGAAAACCGTAGCGCTCGGGGATGTCCGGCGTGGGATAACGCAGCCGCACCAACGTCGCTCCCTTGGAAATTTGTTTGGTCGCGTCCAGGTAATCTTCCACTGCGTCTGTATAATTCCATAACGAATCCTGTGTCGAAACCAGTGTGCTGATCAATAACACGAACACATAAACATCGAAAGGAACGCGGAAGGGACGGAAACGGCGAGTTGTCGCCAGCAGCAGACCGCCTAAAACAAATACGCCCCAGGCGAAACGAATCTTAGCGTCCTTACCGCCCAAGCCGGTGTCGGGAAAGATAGACCAGGAACGCGGCCACGGTACTGATCGCCAGGCCGCCACGCGCAGTTTGCCACTCCGCTCGGCGCATCGTTATCATGGCCAGCACGATCATGCACAGCACCGCCGGATAGAGCAGGAATTGATTGCCGGCTTGTCCCGAAGAGGTAGTGAAGACGTGCCTCGGGAATTGTTCCAACGCCGAGGTGAACGCGGTCTTGAAATTGATGTGTTCCCGCGAACTCCGTGCAAATGAGCCGGTCAGGATCAACATCGGCATAAGCGCCAGCACCACGGGCGCCACGCGCAGCGCCGTGATTCGCAGCGGCGGGCGCTCTGCCGACAGCCACCACGGCGCTGCAATATTTATCCATAACGCGATCAGAACAATCGCCAGTCCAGCCAGCGCCGCGGGAATCAGATGCGTGAGAAAAAGCGCCGTCATTCCGCAACCAAGCACCGCGGTTTTCTTGGGTGTGAACGCGTTGGCGTGGCGGATGTAATAGCCGACGACCAACGGGCATAGCGCCATCGCTAAATAAAAGTTGTAAAAACCGAGCCACAGAAACCAGGACTGCAGCAGGAAATTCGTGAGCGGTGTCCAGCATTGGGCCGCGGGCGCCACTGCACGGATCGCGTAAGCGAACGCGCAGAACCCTGCAGTGATCGCCAGCGTGATGAAAAGTTGCTCCGCGTGGGTCACTCCGGCGATTGAAGCGATGAGGCCGAGCACAACAGTGCTGCCCCAGTTCGGCACGACGTGGTGATTAAAGGCGTAAACCTTCGCGTAGTCCGACGACGGATGCACTAACAAGTTCCACGCCACAGTCGCATTGTAGAGATGCGATGGCCCATCTTCAGTCACAAAAGTCGAAACCGTCCAGGGAACCCACACCTGAAAAGCAAGCAGTATGAACGCCAGAATAGGCTGTACGTTCTTCTGAGCCCACGTCAGTGAGTTACGCAAGTACGGATTAGCCACGGTCAAATTCGCATGATTTTGTTCAACTCCGGCGTTGTCAGGCACCGGTCAAGGAAGCCGAACTGGCCTTTGTCTTTCACCTCGCATGCAGCGTCCAGCAGACCGGCCATCGCCGCGCGATAGAGTGACGTCGCAAGGCTGATTCGCCTGACTCCGGCTGCGGCGAGTTCACTGACGGAAAATGATTTTCCTTTGATTCCAACCATGAAATTAAAAGGCTTCGACACCGCCGCGCAGACTTCGCGCACGGAGGCAAGGTCGGGCAGACCAGGGGCGAAAAGCACATCGGCTCCCGCTTTCTCGAAGGCTTGAAGGCGGCTGATCGTCTCGTCCAGGCTCGGGGCGGCGTAAAGGAAATTGTGCGCTCGCGCAGTGAGCATGAACGGGAACGGTAGCGCCCGCGCCGCCTGCGCAGCTGCGGAAATCCGTTCGACAGCCAGGCGAAAATCGTAAAGCGGTTTGTCTTGATTGCCGGTTGCATCCTCGATGGTGCATCCCACGAGTCCCACCTCGGCCGCGAGCCGGATCGTTTCCGCGACCACTTCCGGCGCGTCGCCAAACCCCTTTTCCAGATCCGCGGAGACGGGCAAATCCGTCGCTTCGACAATCAAGCGGGCGTGGGCCAGCGCATCATCTCGCGTCAGTTCACCATCTTTTCGGCCAAGTGCACAAGCGGAGGCAGCGCTCGATGTGGCCAATGCCTGGAAGCCAAGGCCGGCGAGAATACGGGCGGAGCCGACATCCCATGGATTCGGAATTAGGAAGGCGCCAGGGCCCTCGTGAAGCGCGCGGAAGCGAGCTGCCTTCTCGTTCTGAGTAGCACTCATGGGAGACCTCTTGACCCGATCTCGAGATTCTAATTACGGCGCTATCGCCCGGCCGGAATAGTGCACGTGAACAAGTTGTCAGCGGTTCCCGGCCTTTTCATAGATTTGCGTTTCCCTACCGTCGGTCTGAACCGCAGACCCGTCTTTGCTTTGCTTAGCGGTGAAGTGCCAATAGAACTCGGCCCACGCTGTTTCTCCGTTTACATGTATGGACACGTCGCGTACGGTTAGCTTCCGTTCAGAAAAGAACGAACCGAAGAACTTGTAGATTCCTTTCACTTCCTCCCAGCCGTGTGCGTGACCCGCGGGGTGTATAAAGGATACTTCCGCTGAAGTTCGCCAAACCTGTGAAGCAAGATCGATGTCCGCCGCGTCCAGAGCGGCCGTGTACTTTGCGATCTGTTGGCGGATGGCATCCATCGCCGCCTTGCTATTATTCGACTTGTCGCGGAACGCACACGATAGCCCGAAGGCTATCGCGAGGCACAAGACGAACGCTCGCGCACTGGCATTCGTTGCACGATTTAGAAAAACTCGCACGCCGGACTCGCTCCGCCGCGGTTCGCCCCAGCGGCGCAGAAACACAATCGTCCCGTTCAAACAGCGCTCGTAAAACTTGGACGCGGTTTCGCACGCGCCGTCAAACGAAAGTCCGATACGCTGATTCAAATTCATTACGCTCATCGAAGCGCCGGCTCCCAATAATGGTTTCACCCCAAGATCACTCCTGCCGCAATGCGACGATGGGCTCGACCTTCATGGCGCGCCGCGCCGGAAAATAACAGGCTGCGGTGGCGACCGCGGTCAGCAAAAACGAGACAGTAATGAACGTCAGCGGGTCGGTTGCGGTAACGCCGAACAGGAGACTTGAGACAGCCCGGCCCAGCCACAAGGCTCCCGCGACTCCGACCACCAGACCAGTCAGGCTCAGCTTCAGCCCTTCGCCGATTATCATACGGAAGACCTCGCCGGCCTGTGCGCCTACGGCCATGCGGATTCCAATCTCGTGTGTGCGCGTCGCGACAGAGTACTGAATGAGCCCGTAGATCCCGATCGCGGCCATCAGGAGCGCAACCAGGGCGAACCCGATCAGGAGCGAGGTCTGGAAACGCCGCTCGGCCAGGAAGGCGCCGAGCCGATTGTCCAGGGTCGTCACGCCATAGAGCGGTACATATTTTTCCACGCGGCGTACAGCAGCCTGGACCGCCCCTGCCATCTTCAGTGGGTCATCCACGGAGGTTCGTACCAGAAGCGTCGCGAGCCCCGAAGGATTCTGCGCCAGCGGTTCGAACATCTGCGGGATCGGCTCGAGTTCCAGTCCCTGGCGGCGCATGTCGCCGACGACTCCCACTATGGTGAACCACGGGCCGGCAGAGTCCGCCGCACCGAGTTTGAACCGCTTGCCCACCGGATCGTTCCCGGGCCACAAGCGGCGAGCCATCGCATCATTGATGATCGCTACGCGCGGAGAATCAGGCCCATCCCCGGCGGAAAACAAGCGCCCCCTGAGTAAAGGAGTCGCGAGGGTCTTGAAGAATCCGCCGCCAACCTCGTCTCTTCGGAACCGCATGCGCTCGGAAATGGTTCGCGTGTCCCCTTCGGCGGTTAGGATCTGTTCAGGGTTGCCACCGATGAAAAGATCGCCGATAATGCCGGCACTCTCCACGCCGGGGAGTGATTCGATCTGTTCGAGCACGCGGTTGTAAAAGTTGGCCCGTTGCGCGGTTGCCCTGAAGGCCGTAGTCGAGAGCTGCATCGAAAGGACCCGCCCGGGCCTGAATCCCGGATCGACGTTCTCGAGCGACCACAGGCTTCGGATCAGGAGACCGGCGCCGGCCAGCAGAATGATCGCCAACGCGAATTCCGTCATTACGAGAGCGCGCCGGATCCGGCGCGTGGCCACTCCGCCCGCGAGGCCTCTTCCTCCTTCCTGGTCGGAGGGCCTCAGGTTGCGGCGCGCCATGGTTATCGCCGGCGCCAGTCCAACCAGGATTCCTGTCAGGAGGCAAAGGGCCAAAGCCCAGCCGAGCACTTGCAAGTCGAGGCCGGCCTCGTTCAGACGAGCCAGGTCCCCGGGCTTGAGAGCCAGAACGAGGCGGATCCCCGCCAGGGCTACCAATAACCCCGCCAGTCCCGATATGACGGCCAGAGTCAGACTTTCGGCCAGCAACTGGCGGACGATCCGCGTATGACTGGCTCCGAGCGCGGCTCGAATGGCGATTTCCTTTTCGCGGCTGGCGCTGCGAGCCAGCGAGAGGCTTGCGACGTTGGTCGCGGCGATGAGGAGCACACAAAAAACGTCGCCCGTCAGCATCCACAGTGCCAACCGCGGCCGGGGTCCGGTTAGCTGGAGACTCAACGGGACCACGCTAATGCCGCGGTTCCGTTCCGACGCCGGCAACTGGTCGTCGAGACGCCGCGCGATCGCACTCATCTCGGCTTGGGCTTGCTTGATAGTCACATTCGGTCGAAGTCTCCCAACGACGAACCAGGAACCTGAGCCACGCGCGACGCGCCGGGCTTCCCAATCCGGAAACATCGTATGCGGCTCCCACACATCCGCATTAAATTGGAAACCTGCGGGGAGGATGCCGATGATTTGAGAAGAAACGCCGTCAAGCTCGATCGTCGCGCCTATCGCGTCTTGTAAGCCTCCGAAACGGGTTTGCCAAAAGCGATGACTAATCAGGGCCACGCGTTGCCGCTGCTCGGCCTCCTCAGCCGTGAAGATGCGCCCCCGCAAGGGTTGAACGCCGAGCAATGGAAAAAAGTTAGGCGAGACCCTGATGACGCTGATCCGTTCCGCCTTGTCTGTACTCGTTAGCGTCACGGAAACAGGATCAAAGACCGCCATGTCCGCGAAGCTCTTACTTTCACGCCGCCACTGTTCCACACTCATATAGGCGGTTCTGCCTTCGCGCAGGTTCTGGCTCGGAACCTCGCTCCACAGCATCGCCAACTGCTCCGGGGATCGATAAGGAAGCGGCCGGAGCAGGACCGCGTTCAGCACGCTGAACATTGCGGTATTGGCGCCAATCGCCAGCGCCAGGACGGCGACGGAGGTAAGCGCAAAGCCGGGGCTCTTGCGGAGAGTTCGCACCCCGTAGCGTATGTCCTGCGCCATCGTTTCGACCAGGGCAAACGAACTTCGTTCACGGGTCCTTTCCTTCATTGGCTCTATACTCCAAAACTGCGACGTGTTCTGTTTCTATCCTGGCTCCTGCACACCCTTCTCCAGCTGGCGTCGATAATCGGAGGCGTCGAAGTGGCCCTGCGAGGAGGCGATGAGTCCATCCGTTCCAATCTTCCAAACCTCGAAGCAGCGGATGCGAACCCGATGCCCCGTGCCTACCGGCCCTGTGTTTGTTCCGATTAACGTCCAGTGGTACGCTGCGCCATCTACTCGCGCAAGCACCTCGTCCATGACCAACCGCATATCCGGCAACGCCGTCATGAAGGATTGAGCCACTTCCGTGATTTCACTCCGCCCCACAGCTGGAGCGCCATTGTTGACGGTGGGCTACACCAGGCTGCGGTATAACGCTCCGCGAAATCTCGCAATTTGGCTGGGTCAGCTTGCATCGGCCCTATCGTACCAAGCATGCCAGGATCGTAGCGCGTGTATGACGATCGAAACGATGATCGACATCTTCGTGCCGCCGATAATAACGATTATGGGTCGATTGGGCATCATGCTACTTCTGTGCTTGCTGGCGTCGTGTTCTGGTCCGCGTCTCGCGAGCGATGAACGGCAAATCACGAAGGATTTCGCCGTCGCGCGATCGCCCGTGCTGTCGCGTGATGGCGCGGTGGTGGCATTTGCCGCGAGTTTCGACGGCCACAGCAATCCTCAGATCTGGGTTCGTCGCGTGGATGGATCGGCTCCTCCGCTACAGCTCACCAACGATGCCTCGCAGAACTATGATCCGGAATTTTCACCTGACGGCAAGATGGTCTACTTTACTTCGACTCGAGCACCCGAAGGAATCTATCGCGTGCCGGTTTCGGGCGGCGCGGCCAAGCTGGTGATCGAGAACGCATACGCGGCGAAAATCTCGCCAGACGGAAAGACTCTGCTTTACGGAACCGGCGGTAAGCTATACCGGCGCGCCATTGAGGGCGGTCCCGCCGCGGAAGCGTTGCCAACCATCGAGAATTCGTACGCGCCCGTCTGGTCGCCCGACGGCGCGCGGATTCTGGCTGCGGCGAAAAATCGCGACGAGCGTGAGCCGGAATGGTGGATTGCTCAGGCCGCGGATGGGGCTCCGCGCAAAACCTCGCTTGCCTCCGGCCTCCGGAACCAGGGATTCAACCTAGTGTTGGCCAACGCCTGGCTCCCAGGAGACTGGATCGTCTTCAGCGGCCGGCAAGGCGAGACGCAAACGCTGTGGAAGGTTCAGATGGGTCCCGATGGCCAGATAGCCGGCAACGCCATTCGCGCGACTGGCGATGCTGAAGGCGATTATGGAGCTTCGTTCGCCGCCGGAAAGCTGGTATTCGCCCGAACGCGAGTCGACATGAATTTTTGGGCGCTTCCGCTCGATCCTTCGGGAGAGTACCTGACCGGACCACCGGAGCCGCTGACTTCGTCATCCGCCCGCAAGGGCGAGGAGTCCGCCGCCGGCCCGAAGCTGCTGTACAGCGCCGAAAACGGCGACCGCTTCTCGCTGGTTCTCAAAGATGGCGGAAAAGAGAAAATCCTGCGCGATGGGTTCTTTTCCGTGCTGGCGCCGGACGGCTCGCGCTACGCTTATGGCGAAGGAACCAAGGACCGGCTGAAGGTCTCGATAAAATCGCTGCGCTGGTGGGCGTTCTGGTCGTCGGCGTTGTGCGAGAACTGCGGGATGCCTCGCGGGTTTTCACCGGATGGAAAGAAACTGCTGTTGTGGTCCGATTCGCCGCCGGTCCATCATCTCGACATGCTCGATCTGGCGACGCGGAAGGTGAACCGGATCGTGTGGGCGGGTGAGGATCTCTCCGGCCCGCGGCTCTCGCCGGACGGCCGCTGGGTCAGCTTCGTCTCGAAAGTGGGAGAACACAAGTGGCAGACGTTCGTCGCGCCGGTATCGCAGGAGAAGCTGCTTGGCTCAAGGGAATGGGTGCCGGTCACGCCGGTATCGGATTCGTTTCATTTTGCGTTCTGGTCGGCCCGCGGCGACCTGCTCTACATTCTGACGGCGCACGGAGGTAGCGGGAACTTGCGGTGGCTCGAAGCCCAGAAGCTCGATGCCGATACCAAGCGTCCCATCGGAGGCGCCGTGCCCGTCCATGAGTTCGACGACATGTTGGTGCCGGGCATGGATCCGGTCTGGAACACGATTTCGGTCGCCGGCAACAGAATCATCCTGGAGTTGGGCGGCGTGAGCACGAACGTCTGGATCAAGTCAATTCGGAAGGAATAACGGCACTGAGTCCGAATTCCAGCCTCATTTTGCGACGCAAATGAAGTTCGCCGCGTCGTCCATGCTGCCCGATCCTTTATACTGCGCCACCTGCGGGTACGGGCAGAGCGAATGTGTCTTCGCGACGCCGCTGGCCGGGTTCATCCCCTGTTTGAACTTCATGGCTACAATCGGGCCGGGCGCCGCGCCTTCTTCCACCCATCGCTCCACCGCCGTTTCGATATTGCTTTCTTGCGGCGTCTTGCTTGGTCCCAACTGCCCGAAGAAGGTCGCGCCCGATCCGCCGCCGCAGTGCTGCATGCCTGGCACCATGTAGAGCCGTACGAAGCTCGTTGGCGGCCCCATCTTCTGCTCCACGCTGCGGTAGTAGTCGATGATGTTGTAAGCCGGAATGGCTGCGTCGCTCCAGCCGTGATACAGAATGAGTTTTCCGCCGCGATCGCGGAAGCGCTTCAGATCCGGGTCATTCGAATTCAAGACGCGCGCGAACTTTTCGTCCGCGGTCTGCGTATCACGGACGGGATCGAAGGTGCGGAAATCCCAATCCGGATTGCTATAGACCATGTTCTTGAAGAACTCGGTCGAGAAGGCGAACATCAAGGCCTTGCCCGGCTCGGCGCCGGTGATCCACAGACCCCATCCTCCCTGTTCCGCCTCGCCACCCATCGGATATCCGGGGAATAACGGCTTATCATTTTTGTCGCGTAGCCCGCCGTAGATTTGCCTCAATGCGGTAAGCTGCGGCGCGGTGAGGCAGGTGTCGCTATCCTGGCCTTTGCAGAGCAAGACCGAGGGATCGAAACGGCACTGGGCGGGGTTCTCGATGATGCCGTCCTTTGCGCCGTCGAGCGTGTCGCATGCGGCCAGCGCGGCGGCTTGTATTGCGGGCAGCTTCGCGGCGGGGATGTACGAGGCAGGGTCTTGCATCGTCGCCTGTACATTGGATGCCGCCATCGACAACAGATGCGTCCAATAGTTGGCCGGCGCGCCGGCGATGATACCGTCGTAATCTGCCGGATACCGTTGGGCTTCCATCAATGCCTGCCGGCCGCCGTTGGAGCACGAGCTGAAGTATGATCGCTTTGGCTGTTCGCCGTAAAACACCTTCAAAACCGCTTTGCTCTTGACCGCAGTCTCGTGAATCGCTCGATGCCCGAAGTCCACGATCTTCTCCGGATGGTTGAGCGCCCAGCTTGCGTTCTGGCCGGGGGCCTGATGCCCGGTGTCAGTCGACGCGGCAGCGTAGCCCTCACGAATTGCGCTGGCAAGCCCTGCGTAAGTGATCGCGCCCGCGAATCCCCCATTGCCGACGCCGAAGAATTTTCCGTTCCAATTGGAGGCCGGCATCCACACCTCGAACTGGATGTCGGAATCCTTGGACGGGTGGATCGTGGCCGCGACGCGGCAGAAGCTCGGCAAGTTAGTGAACGGCTGTGGCACGCCCGGCGCGGCGAATGATCCGCCGGAGACAAGCTCGGCAGTGGTGATGGTCGTGTCGGGAAGAGAGAGTTTGCCGAGGCCATCGCAAGTCGCAGCGGCGGCGGGCAGGAGTGCGAGCGCGACGCTCGCCAGGAGAATGCGCGGAATCATGCGAGCTATTCTACCTTTTCACGACGGACCCATCGGGCGGTACCCTGGAGCACTCCCCGTGGATCCTCTAGTTCAGATCCTCGATTGAATCCGCGATATGAACGCACGCATCACCCAGCCGTCCGGTGAAGCCCGTCGCCACGGCGTGGTGGCACGGTTCAGTGCACACCTAACGCTCAAAACCCCGGTCTCGTCTTAAAGTAGATGGGGAGGGACACATGGGCCGCGTACGCTTTGCCTTCCGAAGCCTGGCGAAATCACCACTGCTTAGCCTGGTTGTCGTGTTGTCGCTGGGACTCGGCATCGGCGTCAACACCGCCATCTTTTCTCTGATGCACCAGGTCGTGCTCAGCTCGCTCCCGGTGCCGCATCCGGAACAACTGGTTCTGCTTACCGCGCCGGGCGATCTCAAGAGCGGCCGCAGTTCGGATAACGATTCCGGAGGAATGGAATATATCTTCAACTGGCGAACTTTCCGCGAACTCGAAACGCACACGGACGCGGCGGTCGTGGCCGGATTCCGCACCTTTCCCGGCGCCATCGCTCTCCCGCGCCAGACGGTGCGAGGGTCGGTGATGCTCGTCTCGGGCCGGTATTTTTCGGTGATGGGCGTCCAGCAGCTGGTCGGGCGGCTGTTGGGGCCGGAGGACGATGTCCCAGGCGGAGGAAATCCTGTTGCCGTTCTCGCGTACCGGTTCTGGCAGCAAAAACTCGGCGGCGGTCTGGACGTGCTAAACCAAACCATTAAAGTCGACGGGCAGCCGTTCACCGTCGTGGGGATCGCGCCGGCGGGGTTTACCGGCACCACGGTTGGATCTGAACCGGGCGTTTTCGTGCCGATGTCCTTCAAACCCCGGCTCACGGAAGGGTGGAATGGTACCGACAAGCTGGCCGATTATTGGGTGTACCTGATCGCCCGGCTGAAACCCGGAGTGACACGCTTGCAGGCCGAGGGTGCTTTGAACGTGCCCTATCGTGGCGTTATCGAAGAGATGGCGGCAGCCATCGAGATTCCGGTTGAAAGGGTGGCGCGCTTTCGCCAACAGAAGTTGAGCCTGAAAGATGGCAGACAAGGACACAGCGATTTTCGCGACAATTATCGCTCGGCGCTGCAAATCCTCCTTCTGGCGACTGGTCTCGTGTTGCTGATCGCGATGGCCAATGCCGCGAATCTGCTGCTCGCGCGGTCTGCGGAACGCCGCAAGGAACTAATGATTCGCGCCGCTCTGGGCGCGGGGCGCGCGGAGCTAATGGGGCAGTTCCTCACGGAAGCCCTGCTGCTTGCGTCGGCGGGCGGCGCCGCGGGTGTGGCCATGGCGGCGGTCACACTGAAGCTTCTGATCGAGTCATGGGGCGGCGAATCCAGTGACGCCTTCGCCAGCGCGGGGCTCAACTGGCCCGTTTTGCTATTCAGCCTGGGACTGTCGCTGGCGACAGCCGCTCTGTTCGGACTCTATCCGGCGTTCGATGCGGCGCGCGTATCGCTCGCCGGCACCATGAGTGATGAAACAGCCAAGGCATCGTCTTCGCGCGGCGCGGCGCGATTCCGCAAAGCGCTGGTGTGCGCGCAGGTGGGCATCTCAGCGGTGCTTCTGATCCCCACCGGTTTGTTTATGAAGAGCCTGATGAACCTGCTGCACGTCGATCTCGGCATCCGAACCGCGAATATTATCGGATTCCACATCACGCCGCAGTCGAATGGATATACGCCCGCCCAGTCGAAGGCCATTTTCGACCGCGCGGAAACCGGGTTGGCTGCAATTCCCGGTGTTCGCAGCGCAGTGGGTGCCCTGGTGCCGCTGATTGCGGGAGATAACTGGGGCACCAATTTTTGGATGGAAGGTCTGGCGCCTGGAGCGCGCCGTCCGAATTCGAAATTGAACGAGGTGGGGCCGGGCTTCTTCGCGAAAGCGGGCATCCCCCTGATCGCGGGCCGCGAGATATTGGACACCGATACTG
>QHXU01000187.1:20467-20769 GCA_003223065.1 Acidobacteriota bacterium
TACTCTGGATGAGCAGATCCACTTCAACCTCCGTTCCGACGAGTTAATGACGCGCCTGGCCGCGGCGTTCGCGATCCTTGCCACCGCGCTTGCGATGCTCGGATTGTATGGCGTGATGGCACACGGCGTGGCACGGCGAACGCGCGAGATCGGCATTCGAATGGCGCTCGGCGCCGCGCCGCGAAGAATCGGCTCGATGATTATGCGCGAGATCGTCTGGATCCTGGGGTTTGGCCTCGGAGTGGGAATTCCAGCCGCTTTGGCCTCCACTCGCCTCATCGAGAGCCGGCTATACGGAGTGC
>QHXU01000491.1:0-276 GCA_003223065.1 Acidobacteriota bacterium
GAGCGTGGGTAAGAGGCGCGACGGCTTCAGCATCGCGGCCGACGCGCACGAGAATCATTCCCAAGTTCAGATTGCTGGGATAGTCGTTGGCCGAAAGCTTTAATTCCTGCTTAAACTCATGCGCGGCTTCTGACAGCAGGTCCGGATCGGCGCGATTCAGATAGGTCATTCCAAGGTAGTAGTGGGCGCGACGGACACTCGGGTCTATAGCGAGTGCCGCCCGAAACTCTTTTTCGGCTTGATCGTAGTAAGCAAAATCGCGGTAAGTGCGTCCGA
>QHXU01000491.1:300-2657 GCA_003223065.1 Acidobacteriota bacterium
CCGATCAGAACGCGCGCCGCAGCGCCGGGCCTCGCTCTTCGAACGGCGTCGAAGAGCGTCGCCGCCTCATCAGGCCGTTTCAACCGAAGGCAGGCAGAAGCCATTGCGTAGGTTACTTCGAGATCGTCGGGAGCTAGCCGGCTCAGCTCGGAAAGCTGCGTTAAGGCGTTCTCGATTTGTCCCAGAACCAGGTAGCATTGCGCCAGAACCCGCTTGGCGCGCAGGTTTGACGGATCGCGCGCAGAGGCATCCTGGGCTGCGCGAAGTGCCAATTGCGGGTCTTCCTTTTGGAGGTAGACGACGCTGGTCTGAACAAGGATCTCAACGGGATCAGCAGCATTCTCGACGTTGTCGTTCAATACGTGGACCGCCGAGGCGAAATCGTTCCGGGACACCTCCAGGGCAGCCAGGCAGAGCGAACCGTCTCCGATAACGCTCCTGTATTCGCGGTCGGCTGCAACCAACTCATCATGCCCGAGGGCCGCTTCGGCAAGAGCAAGATGTTGTTTTGCGGTAGTACAGGACTTTGGTTCTGGCTCGGCTTCGGCAGCCAAGACGCACGGGTAACACGTCCAAACTGCCGCGATGATCAGCCGCGTTCGCATCCGATCTCCTGGGCATCGGTGACGATTCATCCGGGTAATGGTATCACTCTACAATCCAAGGCTTCAAAAAACACCGGCCGCTCGATTGTGCCGGTCCAGCTTTGCGAGAAAGTCCGCCCACATCCGTTTTTCGTCCACCTTAGTAATCCAGCGGATCGTCTTTCCGGTCTTCTTCTGGGTGAATTCGCAATTCTCGAGGTTTAGCTCCGGGCGAGGATAAGTCGTGTATTCGGTAAGCTTCAGCAGGTGGGCTAGCACCACATCGTCCCAGATGACCCAACTCTGCGGCGCCACTTCACGTGTAACCAAGTCCTTGTATTTCACGACGAACGCTCCAAAAATTTCGGCCAGCCATTTCCCGACGCTGCCCCGGTCACCGACCATCTGATTTGCCGTCTTTGCGTCGAGCTTAAGGTATTGCTTGCAGATGTCGGCTGCGCCGATTGTGACTGGCGCACTCGATTCGAGAATCACGCTGTATGCCAACGGATCGTTCTTGATGTTCCAACCGTCGCCACCCCGGGGCCAACTGTTGAAACCCATGCTCAGAATTTCCACGCGATTCTCCAGGCCCGGATCAGCCAGGAAAGCCGAGCCGACGTCGGTCGCAGCGCCAATGGTAAAAATCGCAAGCCGGTGCGTTGCCGAGTATTGGCGCGCGGTCTTCACCATGAAATCCACACCGTCATTTCGTAAAGGTGTTCGGTCCTTCAAGCGGGTGCTCGATCCTGCAAAGATAGGAGGCGCCGGAATGCCGAGCCGCTTCACAACATCGCGCACGCAGTTGGCGGATGTTTCCGCCTGCGGTACAGCGAGATTGGGTGCATGCGTCGTTACGATCCCCTTTACATTGAACTCAGGGCTGAGAAGCAGATAGACGATCATCCATTGATCATCGACGTCCGTCCCGCAGTCGGTCGTAAGAATCACATCCGCTTTCTGAGCATCGGCTGGCGCCAACAAGCCCAGCCCCACAGTTATCACCAGTAGGAATCTCTTCATCACGATGTCCTTAGCCATTAGAGAGTCAGATTTCTATTTCGAAAATGGAATGGATCTCCACATCCGGCATCGAAATCGAGGTGTGGGTCTCTGAGCGCTTCAGCGACACATCCCGGACGAGTGGATAGATCTGCCGGCAGCGCCGCGGCCGTGCGAATTCATGACTCACCGCCAACGCTCCGCCGGAAATTGGAATGACTCGTCCTTTCAGCGGCCACACTGTGAGATTCAACAAATGCACCATGAGGCTCGAATTCTTGCGTCGGCGGAAAAACGTAGCGCCGAGCACTCCAGTAGTCTGGCTGATGACCCTGATTGGCGGTTGCGGCACCATGTCTCGCAAAAGGTTCACAAAGAAGTCGCCCGGCCACAGGAAGCTTTTTTGCAGCATGCGGAAAAGGTCAAATGAACAGTAAAAGACTTGCCCCTTTCCAACCTGATTGCGGATAACCGCCGGTAACCTGCTGGCTTCGAGTTGAGGATGCGGAGACCACCAGTTGACCCAGCTCTCACCTGTCAGGACGGTCACCGGCAGTTTGTGCCACGCCAGCACTTCGCCTTGCGTTGGAGTTACTACGGCTAGCGGGGGGAGCATTCCTAATTCCGTGCGAGGCAGGCCTCGCCAGATACCCGCTGATTGCGACTCCCGATGCAGAAAACTGCCCCACTCGTTCGGCATGTATGTCCCATTGAGCCGCTCAAAGTGGCAACCAAACACGTCCGCCAGCAGGAAATCGGATCGTGCCGAAC
>QHXU01000491.1:2664-3193 GCA_003223065.1 Acidobacteriota bacterium
CTCATCCAACAATCCGGTTCGCATCGTCGCGATCAGATTGCCTCCGCGTGCCACATAATCGCGCAACGTGTTCGCCGCTTCAAGGCTCAAGCAGGCGACCTCCGGGAGGATTACCAACTGCGAGCTCGCAAGGTTTTCAGGTTTGATTTCCCATTCGGGCAACACGTCGACGGGGTACAGGCTATAAGCGCCGGCGACCAGCGCACCGTAGAGAGCCGTCATGTGCGTCCCTGGTCCGTGAATCCGGCTGTTTTCACTGTAGACGAGAGCCACACTTTTGATTGGGTCGCGGTCCAATAGCTGATCCTGGAATTTCTCGACATCGGCGTAAGCTTCGCCCAGCAGTTCGAAAAGGTGTGGCTCCAGCGAGCCGTCCACATTTTGGCAATCTGCGTACCGAGAACCTCGGCATCCCGATGCGATGGTTTCGGCGATGGCCGCGCGAAGGACCCCGGAATTCTGCGGATCGAAAACCAGTGAGTCCGAGCCAGGCACCAATTGCGGAAACTTTCCGAGCCCACGGCAGAAT
>QHXU01000188.1:0-9006 GCA_003223065.1 Acidobacteriota bacterium
CCGATTCAATTTCTCCGGCGACTTCAAGAACACCCGCAACCAGGTGTTCAACCTCGAAACCAGTGATGGAGCAAAGGGAACGATTGAGCTGATCCCGGGCCCCGCCTTCAATCTACTGGAGGTGAACTTTCAGACGGACCCGAAGCCGGGAAAGGTGCGGCAGGCGAACGTGCTCCTGGTGAAGAAGTAGCGGCCGGCTCATTGCAGGCTGTGTTCCGCAGCACTCCGGCGAGCGCAAAAAAGAACGCCGCGAGGGCGGGGCGCTGCTGAAATGGATAATCGACGAATGCGTGCACGAAAACGGCCAGCAGCCCAAGCCCCCACAGCGAGCGGATGGCTGGACGGACGAGCAGCCCGGCCATTGCGAGCATCATGACAAAAAACGGGAGGCCGCCTTCGGCCGCCCATTGTGCCCAATCGTTATGTGCTTGATTGACGAACGTTCCGTCGTCAAACCGCGCGTAAGCGGGATAGGCAGCGGACCATGTTCCAAGACCGAAACCGAACAGCGGGCGGTCCCGTATCATGTTGACCGTTGACCGGGTCAGCTCGGCACGCAATGAATAGGGGTTCGGCTCCTCGAAACGGCGCCATATCGTCTCCCATCCCACAACAGCGACGAGCGCGGCGGCAGCGGCTGCGCTCAATAGAGCAACGCGCGCCAGGGACCGGCTGGAGATCCAGCCGCGAGTGAATGCGACCAGCGGGAGCAGGATCAGCTCCGCGAGGCAGAGAATCGATCCCGCACGCGAGCCGGCGGCTATCACGGAAGCGAACAGCGCCGCTGACACCAGCAGCCACGCCAAGGCGCTGCGGCGATCCCGAATCGCGGCCGCGATCGCGACTCCAATCAGCGACTCGACGTATGCAGCGAACTGATTTCGATAGACGAATGGCCCAAGAGCAGAAACCGAGAACAGGCCGACTACCGCACCGATGCTTAACAGAAGAGCGAAGATGAGTTGCGCAGTGAGAAATTGCCGGCGGCGCGCGCGGTCCGCGGTGAGGACGAGGCCAATCGAGAAAGCCGTGCAGTAAGTGGTCCATTGAAGCGCGGATTCGAGGGTGCGATGGGTGTCAACCGAGGTGCCGGCGGCGATTTGAAGCAGCGGCCATGCCGCGGATGCGGCGAGCAGCAGAGCGACCGGATCGATGCGGAGCGTGCCGCGGCGCTGGACAATGATGACGCCGGCGAGAGTGAAAAGAGCCAGTTCGAAGCCCGTGACCGCCCATCGCCCCGGCGTCCGCAGCGTAAGCAGGCCGAACCAGAGGATCGCGGCCAAAACCCAGGTCACCGGTCGGACTCCCGAATCGACACGTGGCGTAGCTCGAGAAACCCGTCAGCGCGTGGTTCGCCGGACGGGCGCTGGTAAGCGAGCACAAGACGCGGAAAGTGGGAATGCGCGACAAAACTGGCCTGGCCGCCCCGCCAATCGTCGCTAGATACAATCGCAGCGCGTTCGTTTTCAAGTCGCCACTCGAGACCGGAGATCGCTGGAAGGGCTTGCGTACGGGCCTCCCATTGCAGGACATACCGCGCGCCGGCTTTAAGCCGCATGATCTGGACCAGCAGATCGCACGATTCGGGTTGTTTTCCGGACATCGAAATACGAAGAGCGGGCGGCGCCGGCAGGTTGACGAAAGTTACCCCGCCCGGATCCGGAAGCCGCCAATCAAAACCATGGTTGAGCGGGGGATCTGCGAAATCACCATTGATGACGCCGTAAGGCGCCGGGCGCCCGGTCAGGGTCCAGAGCTCGACAGCCGCTTCGTCCCCGGATTCTAGGAGCGCATCGCAAGCCGCGTATAGCAGCGGAAGATCTTTCGGGTCGTGGAACGAAGCGAGCTTTCGCGCCCCCGGCAGCACGGCGGGAATGTGATGTTCCACCGCGACGTAGCTGAGATAGGCGCTGACCACATCATGGCGGTCCGGAATGGCGCGATCGAGAATCTCCGCTGCGTCCGAACTGATGCGCCAACATAGATCGAAGGCCGGGCGGCGGTCCCCGTAGGACAGTTCGAGCGCCAGGCGTATCCACTTCCAAAACTGGCCGGCATTCTCGCGGCGAAAGTAATAGTTCGCAAGCGTCCAACGAGGCTCGAATTGATGATCGACACGCGCGGCGTCAAGGAGCCACCGCTCGGCCGTGGCAAAATCGCCGCGCGTCTCGGCAGCGAGACCGAGACGGATGCGCGGGGCGGAGGAAAGCGGGTTGAGTACGGCAATACGCTCGAGCACGGGCGTTGAGTCTTCGCCCTCATAATCGAGCTGCAAAGCATGAAAGGCCAGGTACTCCGTGTTCCGCGGCATCAGTTGGATGGCGCGGGCAACGGATTCCGGCGTGTGGCGGCCAAACTCGGCATCGGCGCGGGCGAAAGTGATTGAAAACCAAGCGGCGGCGGCGAGAGCAAGAAGGGCTATAGCACCGGTAATACGACAAACGTAATACATCTTGATTACAACAATTTCTCTTGCCCGCGTGCGCGCAGCGACTTTATACTGATCCAAGTGAATTTGAAATCGCTCTTCGCTTCGACGCTGATCACCGCGTCTGTCTTCGGGGGGTCTCCAGCAATCGGCATCGTCACGGCCAGCGGTCATTTTACCGTGGAGCACTCGCGGATCTGGGGGAACTCGACGCTGTTCGACGGATCGTTAGTAGAAACCGGTGACGCCTCTTCGGAAATCTCTTTGCGCAATGGCGTAAAGGTGCAGCTTGGCGTGGCGTCCCGGGCCCGGGTTTGGGAGAACCGTGTAGCCATCGAGAAAGGCGTGGGCCACGTGGCGGCGCCCGGATCGTATGAAGTGGACGCGGCCGGGCTCAAGATTCACGCGGGCAGCGCTACGGCCCGGTTGAGAGTTGGACTGACGGAGCCAGACCGCGTGGAAGTGACGGCTCTGATCGGCAGCGCGCGCGTGTTGAGTGGCGCAGATCTGCTGCTAGCTGCCATTCCAACCGGCCACAGCATGGGTTTTTCGATGCAAGCCGGGGCGAGCGGTGCGGTGACGCGCACCGGATGCCTGCTTTACAAAGACAATCATTTCATCCTGCAGGACGAGAACACGCAAGAAGTGGTTGAGTTGAACGGACCTGACTTGGCTCTCAATGTCGGCAATCGCGTCGAAGTTACCGGAACCGCGGCCAGCACGAAACCGACCGTGAGTATCGCGACGTCAGTGGTGAACGTCACTGGTGTGGCGCCACGGTCGCCCGGGGGCTGCCTGAGCGTCGCGTCCAATCTGGATGCGAAGACGGAAGTACCGGCGACTCCTCCGAGCCCCGCGCCGACGGCGCCGAAGCCGACCAAGCACGGCATGTCGACGGGCGCGAAGGTTGCGATCATCGGAGGGGCAGCCGGAGGCGCCGTGGGCGCAGCGCTGGCGCTGTCAGGAAAAAAGAGTTCTACCAGCCCTTAAGAAAAAGTGGCATTTGGGAAATCGATCGTTTCCAGTGATGCCGCCTGATTTTCCCCTTGACTTTGCATACAAAACGTATACAGTAGGAAGTCCCTCCCCCCGCGTCAGATCCCACCAGCTTTGGGACGTAGATAGCGATAGCTCTGTCTAGAATCACGCAGAACAGAGCCGTGGCGCCGCTGCGCCTAGCGCATTGCTCGAAAAGATGCCAAATCCAGCCTGGTTTGCCTTGCGGGTTCGCCCCAAGCATGAAAAAACAGCTGCCTTCAACCTCGTAAGGCAGGGGTTTGAGGAATACGTTCCCCTCCATCGTGTACGGCGCCGCTGGTCGGATCGAATCAAGGAGCTCGACGCGGTGCTTTTCCCAGGCTATATCTTCTGCCGCTTTTCATCTCACCAACGGCTGCGCGTGCTTAACTCGCCGGGTGTCGAGTCCATCGTCGGATGCGGCAAAAAGGATGTTCCGGTGGACGATGCCGAGATCGGGGCGGTGCGCCTGCTGATCGCTTCAGGCCGTCCGCTGGCGCCTTGGCCGTACCTGAGGATCGGCCAGAACGTGGCGATCGAAAGCGGACCCTTGGCCGGTCTGCGAGGCGTCGTGCTCCGCGACGAGAATGCCTGGCGCGTGGTCGTGACTGTGGAAGCGCTGGACCGGTCAATTGCGATCGAGCTCGACCGGGAGATGATCGCTCCGGAGAAGCCCAGCCGCATGTTGCATGGCTGTCAACAAACCTAGAAATCGAATCCTGATTTTTCGCCTGACCGAGGACGAGTACGAGACGCTGCAGGCGGCTTCCTCCGGCGCACGAAGTCTCTCCGAGTTCGCACGGGCCAAGCTTCTGGGCTCTCTGAATGCACCGGCGCAGGCAATCGATGAGCAACTCTCGGAGTTGAACACAAAGATCACGCGTATTGCGGAGCTGTTGGAGAGGGACTAATGCGAACTGTGATTCTGGCACTCCTGGTATCGATTTCCATGACGGCGCAAATGCAGCCATCGCGGATGGAGGAAGTGGGAAAGGATAATCTGCCGGCGCAAAGGCTCGGCGTGGACGACCTGGTGGCAGTGTCGGTATACGATGCCCCCGAACTCACCCGCACGCTGCGCGTGGAATCCGACGGCACAATCCATTTGCCGTTGCTGAAGGGCGGTGTGCGCGCGGCGGGCGCGCTGCCCAGGGAGCTGGAGGCAAGCATCGCCGAGGCGCTGGCAGCCGAGCAGATTCTGGTTGATCCGGTGGTGAAGGTGACGGTAGTGGAATATCACAGCCGGCCAATCTCGGTGATGGGAGCGGTGCGGAAGCCGCTGACCTTCCAGGCCGTGGGCACAGTGACCCTGCTCGACGCGTTGGCTCGATCGGAAGGATTGACGAGTGAAGCGGGCATGGAGGTCCTGGTGACTCACGGCGATCAAGTGGAGCGTGTGGAAGTGAAGCGGCTGCTCAAGGACGCCGATCCCTCGGTCAACATCGCACTCCACGGTGGAGAGGAGATCCGTGTTCCGGACGCGGGCAAGATTTTCGTGGTCGGCAATGTGCGCAAGCCGGGCGCGTTTCCGGTGCACGACGCGGGCGGCAGCTCGGTTCTCAAAATGGTGGCGCTCTCGGAGGGCTTGGCGCCGTACGCGGGAAAGATGGCGTACATCTTCCGGCGCGACGAATCCGGGGTGAAGCAGGAGGTCCCGGTCGAGCTCGAAAGGATTCTGCAGCGTAAAGCGCCCGATGTGCCGCTCGAGGTGGACGATGTTCTCTACATCCCAGATAACAAGGGGAGGCGCGCGGCGATGAACGTGATTGACCGCGTTACGACTTTCGGCGCGTCGACCGGCGCTGGCCTCTTGATCTGGCATTAAATCCATGAAGAAGTTCGAAAACAATCTGCCTGCGGTGCCGGAAGTCTATCGCGCCGCCGCGCCGGTGCCGGTGATCGACGCCGAGTTCGAGCCGCAGGCTCCGCAGGTGCCGCTCGCGCACTACCTTTGGATCCTGCGAAAACACGGTTGGACGATTGCGGGCTTTGTCGTAGCGGCGGTTCTGGGAACACTGATCGTTTCTTTGCGGTTGACGCCCGTCTACGAATCGACCGTGACGGTGGACATCGACCGGCAAATGCCCACGGGCGTGCTGGGGCCGGAGTCGCTGCAGAATGCGACGAACGATGCAGACCAGTTTCTGGCAACACAGATGAAGCTGATCCAGTCCGATTCCGTGCTGCGTCCGGTAGTAGACAAGTTCCGGCTTCGTGAGGTGGAAAAGGACGCGCTGGAGCAGCCCTCGGAGCGGTGGCAGGGTAGCGATGAGGCGCCCGTGATCTTGAAGTATCTGAAAATAACGCGGCCGCCGAACACGTATCTTCTGCTGATCAGTTACCGTTCCCCGAACAGGCAGCTTGCGGCGGACGTCGCCAATGCAATCGCCCTGTCTTACCTGGCGCACACGTATCGCATAAGGTACAAGGCAACCGCGGGGTTGAGCGAATTCATGGAACGCCAGCTCGAGGAGCTGAGGGCAAAGATGGAGAAGTCGAGCGCGGCGCTGGCACAGTTCGAACGCGAGCTGAACGTGATCAATCCGGAGGAAAAGACGAGTATTCTCTCGGCGCGGCTGTTGCAATTGAACACCGAGTACACAAATGCCCAGGGCGACCGCGTTAAGAAAGAGGCCGCATACAATTCGATCCAGAGCGGGTCGCTTGCGGCCGCGCAGGTATCGAGCCAGGGCGAGGCGCTAAAGAAGCTGACCGAGAATCTGAACGAGGCGAAGGAGCGGTTCGCCGAGGTGAGGAATCACTACGGCATTAATCACCCGGAGTACAGAAAGGCTCAGACGAAAGTACAGGAACTGGAGACGCAGATCGCTGACACGGGAGCGAGCATCGCGCAACGCGTGGAGATCGAATATCGCGAAGCGGTAAACCGCGAGGCCATGCTCGAAAAAGCGGTGGCGGAGACGAAGGCGGAATTCGACCGGCTGAACGCGCGATCCTTCGAATACCAGACGCTAAAGCGCGAGGCCGAAAGCGACAAGAAGCTTTACGAGGAGTTGGTCCGCAAGATCAAGGAAGCCGGCATTAATGCGAGCTTCCAGAACAGCTCGATCCGCGTGGCCGATCCAGCCCGGCCGGGGCTGAAACCGGTGTTTCCGTTAACGTGGCTGAATGTCTTGCTGGCGTTCCTGTTCGCGACATTTCTCGGCGTGGGAGCGGCGGTGCTGACCGACGTGCTCGATAATACGATCCGTGATCCGGATCAGGTCGCGCGTTTGATGAACACCAACGTGGTCGGGTCGCTGCCGACGGTGAAGGATTGGCGCAGAAGATTGAGCCCCATTTCGTCCTCGGGCTCCGCGAACGGCCACCGAAACGGCAACGGCGCGATTCCTGCCCCGCCCAATGGAGCGGTCCCGGCGGCGGACAACACCGATCAGGCGCTTTCGAATTATGAAGAAGCGATCCGTACCCTGCGCACTTCAATTCTGCTGACGGATTTCGATCGCTCGCTGCGGAGCGTACTGCTGACTAGCGCGTCGCCGTCGGAAGGGAAATCGACGGTAGCGGCGCACCTGGCGGCGACGCACGCCGGCCAACACAAACGAACTTTGTTGATCGACGGCGATCTACGCAGGCCGAGCGTTCACCGGCTGTATCAGGTTCCGAACAGCGTGGGATTGTCCAACGTGCTGCTGCAGCAGATTTCATGGCGCGACGTGGTGATCCGGATGGATGATCCTAAGGGGCTGGACGTGCTGCCTGCGGGACCGCCGACGCGGCGAGCCTCCGACCTGATTGGGTCGGGCGTGGCGGAATTGATTGAGGAAGCGACGCGCGAGTATGACCTGGTGGTGCTGGACGCGCCTCCGCTGCTGGGATTTGCGGAGCCGCTGCAGATGGCGACGGCAGTGGATGGAGTGATCGTGGTAGCGCGGGCGGGCGACACGAGCCGGAAGGCGCTGAGTTCGGTGATCGGGACGCTGGCTCGACTCCGGGCGAATTTAGTCGGCGTGGTGTTGAATGAAGTCCATCGCAAGGTGAGCGCCGGATATTACTACTACTATGGCCACTACAGCAAATATTACGGCCGTACAGAGGATAAGTAGACTGCGGCGCAGTCCTGATTTCCAGCAGAATCCCACCAGGGCAATCGCTCGGCGACTACTTTGGCATTCTCGCTGGGCGCTCACACGTACACCGTGGCAAGTAAGGCTGGGGGCCAATCTTAGCGTGCTGGTACCTAAGTGTGGCGTCGGTGCTCTCATTTATTATTTGGGTTACTCAGAGCCCGAAACTGCACGGTTCTTAACGGAAGTCCTAAAACCTGGGATGACTTTTTGGGACATCGGCGCCCACATTGGAGAATACTCCATGCTTGCGGCGAGGAAGGTCGGCCCATCCGGAGCAGTACATGCGTTCGAGCCGCTACCCAACATTTTTGAGTTGCTTTCGAGGAATGCTACATCAAATAGCTTATGTAACATCAGTCTGAACCAATGTGCGGTGAGCGACCGCACCAGCCTTGCTGAACTTTCGATCCATCCAGAGGCGCCGATGTCTTACCTCAAGCAGGACGCCACGATAGACGAAATGCTACCAGCTATTTCAGTCGAGACAATCTCGCTCGATGAGTATTTCAACATTAGCGGATGCACGCCGGACTTAATCAAGGTAGACGTGGAGGGCGCCGAACGTTTAGTTCTAGCAGGCGCGGCAGAATTGCTCAGTCTTCCGCCCGGCAGGGCGCCGGATTGGATCATCGAGTATGCTCCGCAAAATTGCACTAGATTTGGCTATGCAGCCGAAGCGCTGATCGGGATGCTCCATGATTATCAGTACCAGACGTATTGGATAGGCGGGGAGGGCGTGTTAGAGCCGACGCAGTCGCCGCCGCCGTGGGAGTCTAGCGGAAATTTCGCGGCAGTTAAGCACAGACCGGTGCTATGACTCCAACCGCCATTGATTGTCGCGGAGCGCGATCCGCGGCTTGCGGCACAACACCAGCTGAATCCATGGCTTATTCGACTAGTGTGCCGGTCCTGCTGGTCCACAATCATTACCAGCAGCCAGGCGGCGAAGATCAAGTCTTCACGTCGGAGGCATCCCTGCTTGAGGAGCACGGTCATCGAGTGCTCCGGTTTGAGGAGACCAACAGGCGCGCTGTGAACATGAATCCTCTGGTCCTTGGGATGGCAACCGTATGGAATCAGAAAGTGGTTAGACGCCTATCAGAATCAATCAGACGAACTCGTCCCTGGATCGTACATTTTCACAACACATTTCCACTGATTTCACCAGCTTGCTACCGCGCAGCACGTAAATACGGTGTAGCGGTGGTGCAAACACTGCACAACTTCCGCATGTTGTGTCCGAACGGACTACTGTTCCGAGATCAGAAGCCTTGCGAACTTTGCATTGAGGCTCACTCACCGTGGCCGGGAATATACCACCGGTGCTATCGCCACAGCGCGTCCGCCAGCGCGGCGGTGGCCGCCATGATAACTGTCCATCGGGTGATGCGGACCTGGTTGGATCAGGTCGATCTTTATATTGCTCCGAGTGATTTTACACGCATGAAGTTTATAGAGGGTGGCCTCGCG
>QHXU01000188.1:9034-15089 GCA_003223065.1 Acidobacteriota bacterium
CCTCGAATTCGATCCAGGAATCGGCCAAGGACGCGGGTCGTATGCGCTCTACGCCGGACGTTTATCCGATGAAAAGGGCCTGCGAACAGTGGTGGAAGCTTGGAAGAGACTCCCGGCTTCGATGGCTTTGCGAATTGCGGGTGACGGCCCCCTGGCTGAATGGCTGGCGGCGGAATGCCGTCAAGTACCGCACATTCAGTGGCTGGGCCGGCAGTCTCGCGAGCAGGTGCTGCATCAAATGAAGGACGCGATGCTGCTTGTATACCCGTCCGAGTGCTACGAGACGGGAGCGCTAGCAATTACAGAGGCGTACGCGACGGGTCTTCCTGTGGTGGCCAGTAATCACGGGACCATGGCTTCTGTGGTCCGCCACGGAGAAACCGGTCTGCACTTTCGCCCGGGGGATGCGGACCATCTGGCCGAAAAAGTGCGGTGGCTCTACGCCCATCCAGCGGAAACGATGAGCATGAGGCGAGAAGCGCGGTCTGAATTCGAGAATCGTTACAGTAAACAGGCGAACTATCAGGCGCTCGTAATTTACGAAGCGGCCGCCGCGAGGGCCAACAGAGGTGATTGAGCCTGTTTCTTCACGCGACGTCTTGCTAGGCAAGGCAGCAAGTCTCACCTTCGTGTCGCTCGCTAGTCCTGCCGGTGGCTTCTTGCTTGAATTGGTCCTTACACGGCGCTACGGCAATACGGCCAGCATGGACGCGTACCGCATAACCGGATCGATCCTGACGATCGGAACGCAGTTACTGCTCGCGCAGGTTCTACCAATGATCTTGGTCCCGCTCTTCACGGAAGTGCGGCAGCGCGAGGGTGAGTGGGAGGCATGGCGAGTGGCGCTTAGATGCGGGATGTTGCTAACCATCGCCGCGACAGTTCTCTGCACCTTGGCTCTGACCGCTCCAGAGTTGTTGGCTCGCATATTCGGGCCGGGGCTGGGGGCCGAGGGACGTAGTGCCGCCATGGCATTCCTTCCGGCTATGTCGGGCGCCCTAGTCATGCTGGCGTGGTCGGCAACAATAGCAGCAGTCTTAAACTGTTATGGAATCTTTTGGACGGCGCCTGCAGCGACACTGCTCATCAATGTTGCGATCATCGCTTGTGTATTCTGTTGGCCGAGCGGATTGCCCGTCCCTTCGATTCGCGCCGGCATCGTGACGGGTTCTGTTGCTTCAGCTGTGGTTCACACTGTCTACGGCTGGCGGATCACACGAAGGCTGACACCCTCGATGAACCGGTACGCTCCGATTGAAACAGCGGCCATCTGGCGACGCGTACGGAGTTTTGGTACGCCGCTGCTCGCAGCGGCTGTATTCGTCCATCTGTTCAACGTCCTGATATTTCGGCGCCTCAGCCTATTCACGCCGGGAGCCGCGGCCACCTACAGCTTCGCATTTCGATTGGCCGGCTTGATTCATCTGCCGGCTGCCGCGCTTGTGACAGTTGCGTTTCCCGCGGTTTCGGATATCGCCTGCGAGGGCAGCTCTGAGCGTCTGCGCCACATCATAGCGAGAACTCTACGGGCGACGCTGTTCGTGGCGGTGACGTGCATTGCTGTTCTGTACGTGCTGCGACAGCCGCTCGTGGAATTGCTCGCAAGTCACAGCGCGATGTCGCCGAGCGCCGTCCGACAGGCAGGTTCGGTTTTGGGAATCCTCCTGGCTGGCGCACCGACCGGGGCGCTGATCGGGATGCTGCAACGAGTACTGGCAAGCAGCGGGTCCACATGGGGCGCAGCACTCAGCTCGTTTGCAGCTCTCGGCGTCGCGGCGACAGGTTCATACTGGACAAGAGATATCAACCATGTAGCGATCCTTTGGGATGTCGCATCGTGGGCGAACGTAGCCATCTTGCTGCGCGCAGTCTCTTTGAACGACCGCCGGCTCAGCCGCCTGGTATCGTTTTCCTACGTCGGCAAACTATGCGTGGCGGCTTCAATTGCGGGAGCATCTACGTGGATCGCAAGCGCGGCGCTCATCGGAATGAGATGCAGGCTCTCGGCGATCCTGGCTGTCAGCACCGTTGTGGGATCAACGGTAGCGCTCGCCGCCTCACATTGCATGCAGCTGGCTGAAGCGAGCGAGACCCTCGCGTATGCGGCCGCGTGGTCGCGGCGAATTGTAGCTCCTCTTGAATTCGTGAGATTCAGATGACGCGGCTTCCGCTGCACTGGGTTTGCCAATCCCCAAGTCCGTATAACGATGTTTTGTTTCGTACACTTTCAGGCTCCCGAGTGTTTGGCCTGCAGCTTCACTATCTCCAAGCAGATTGCCCTGAGTATTTCTGGACCACGCCTTCAAGCCGATATAGCTTTCGATTCTTACGCAAGCGTCCGCTAGACTGGGCTCTCATCCGTGCTGTGCTCGGAGATCGCAAAAGCATCTTTCTCACTGCGTGCTGGCATGATCCAACCTCGCAGTTCATCCTATCAGCGTTGATTGTCAGGCGACGGCCATATCTTATCTGGAACGACACGCCGACGACGCGCCGGCGCAACTGGATAAAAGAGCAACTGCGCAGAACGTTTTTAAGCACGGTGCTTTCAAAGGCGACGGCAGTCCTGGGCACAGGAAAGCCGGCTATGCAGATGTTAGCGAACTTGGGAGCGCCAATCAATAAACTCGTGAATTTCCCGTACTGCGTAGACCTGGAGCATTTCGCCCCTCGCCGCTCGTCCGGATCAAGTGAGCGTGTCGTGCTTGGGACATGTGCCAGGCTGCATCGCATTAAGGGCTTGGATCTAGCTATACGTGCAATTGCAAGGCTGGTAGGCTCCGGAGTCACCGGATTTCATTACCGAATTGCGGGCGCCGGTCCCGAGGAACTGGCGCTCCGTTCCCTGACCGCGGGGCTCGGAATGAGCGACTACGTCGACTTCTGCGGCTGGATTCAGCCGGAGGATCTGCCGAACTTCTATCACAGCTTGGATGCATATCTGCACCCTGCACGGTTCGAGCCCTACGGCGTTTCGGTGATAGAAGCGCTTGCGTGCGGTCTGCCCGTACTTGCATCCGATCAAACCATGGCTGCGCTCGACCGAGTGATCGAAGGCGAGAGCGGCTTTCTTCACGCCGCTAATGACGAAGCGGCGCTATGCTGCGCTATCGAAACGTTCCTGCAACTGTCAGAACAGAAACGTCTCGACATGGGGAGGGCGGCCCGGCGCAGTGCGCTTACGTGGACCGCGGATCGCGCATTGGAAACGGTTGATCAACTCATATCCGAATCCTGTAATCGCGTCGCGAGAGAGCTGGTTGCTCGGTCGGGAGGCGCTAATGAGGCTGTTTGATTTCCTGGTTCCCTTGTGGCTTCTGGGAATTGTCTTCCCGCCGACCCTCGAGTCTGATTTCGCGGACGTTTTGCACTTTGGAAGTCTGGTCTGGCTCCCCTGCGTTGCGCTCCTCATGGGACGGGACCAGTTCCTCATCGGCCCGGTTCTCCGCAAGCGCATGTCGATGCTCTTCTGGACTGCGGCCACCCTAGTTACGATCACGGGTAGTGCCCTGGTTTCAGCCGATCCCCTCCGTTCGCTGGGTTATGTGGCAGCTTCCGGCGTGGGGCTGATCTGTTGTGCCGGGCTGTGGCAGATCGTCAAAACCCATGTGTTCGACTGGCTCTCAACGTATGCGATGCTGGGCTCGGCCTTGGTCGTGTACTTATATTTCACCGGCCCACGAATTCAGGGCCGGCTGAGCATGAGCGCCACGTCGCACGCGAACTACCTGGGCTTAGTAGCGTTCGGATTCCTCATGTGTGCGCTTGTCGTCCGAAGTCGTTTCCTGGCGGCGCTTCTGATCGTCACAAACTTCGTTGTCATCATCGCTGCGCAATCGCGAGGCCCGCTTATCGCGGCGGTGCTGGGTTTACTGGTGTATGGAACCTTGAAGCTTACGTGTGTCACCAAGGGAAATACGGCGTTCGCCGCCGTCAGCGCGTGCCTTGTCTGCGTCGTGGTGCTCCTTATCTATCAAGATGCTGTCGAGAATTGGGTTTCTTCGCTGCTGTTCTTGCACGATAAGTATCGCGGGATCGGAACTGGCTTTACGCGCCGGCTCGACGCCTGGCAGGAAGCGCTGGACTTATTTAAAGCGAACCCGATGTTCGGTGTCGGCTTCCGAATGCACGAACAGTACATGACTACTTTGTCATCCGCACACAATGGATATTTATCGCTTTTGGCGGACGTGGGGCTGGTCGGGGCTATTTCTCCGTTCGTACTAACAGCATTGTCCGCATGGCGCCTGCTCCGCCTGTCGCTTGATGGTAATGAGATTGCGATTCTCGGGTTCAGCTTCGTTGTGGGGTACTTATTCCTCGCGACCTTCGAGCGTTTCCTACTCGGAATGGGCAATCCTACTTCGATAGTGGCATGGCTTTTCCTATTTATGCCAGACGGATCTAGAACGGTCACATCACCGGGGATCCGATCCTGCATACACTGGAAAACGATGGACGTTCCTGTCTAGGACATCTCGATTCGAATCCTGATCCATACCATCTTCTATCGGCCCGAGCTCACGGGCGTTGCAAAGTACACGGCGGAGCTATGTGAGTGGCTGGCTTTCCGGGGCCACGATGTTCACGTCGTGTCTCCGCCGCCCTATTACCCGCAATGGCGAATCCAGACACCCTACCATCAGTGGCGCTACACGAGCGAACTGCTGGACGGTGTGCACGTGCACGGCTGTCCCGTGTGGCTCCCGCGGCATCCGCGCGGACTCGGTCGCGTCCTCTACGGCCTGAGCTTTGCTCTTGCGAGTCTGCCCGTGATGCTGCGCGAGGCGTTGCGGGGGCCGGACCTATTGCTCGTGACCGTACCGTCGTTTCTGAATTCAGTGGTCGCTTGGGCGGCCGCGCGGACTGCTGGTTCCACGGCGTGGTTGCACATCCATGACTTCGAGATAGATCTCGCCTATGATTTCGGCCAGTTCCGCCGCGGACGCCGGGTAGCCGAGCTCCTAGAGTCGTTGATCTTGAGGCGGTTCGATGTCGTTTCCTCGATTACGCGGCGGATGCTGAATAAGGTTTGTGCCAAAGGCGTGCCGGAAAACCGGCTTTACATGTTGCCGAACTGGTTCGATCCGGCGACGATTCGCCCGTTGCCTCACGCCAGCCCGATGCGCAGCCAATTCGAGATCCCTAATGACTCCGTTGTAGCCATGTTCTCTGGCTCGCTAGGAGCGAAGCAAGGCGTCGAGATGATCGTCGAAGCAGCGCGCGCACTAGTCGATCATCGTAGGCTGCTGTTCGTCATTTCCGGTGAGGGTGTAACGGCCGACACACTGCGAGCGCGGGCACAGGGGATCGGCAACATCAGATTCTTGCCGCTCCAACCGGCCGAGCGCCTCAACGAACTTCTGAACATCGCTGATATTCACCTGCTTCCTCAGCAGCCGGCGGCCTCGGGTTCGGTGATGCCATCGAAATTGATCCACATGTTGGCCAGCGGTCGTCCCGTCGTGGCTGCGGCCCGTGCCGGGACCGAGATTGCACAATTGGTTAACGAGTGCGGCATCGTCGTCGAGCCGGACAACGAGAAAGCGCTGGTTTCAGCAATTCTGAATCTTGCAGAGGACCATGCCGAGCGCCTGCGCCTCGGTGAGCGGGCACGGCAGCGCGCCCTGGAACAGTTCCGACAGGATTCAATTTTCAGCGACTTCGAGCGCGAACTTCACCGCCGTATTCCGCCGGTTCTCCGTCGCACCGCCGACGGACTTCCACCCGGATAAGCGACCGCTTTTGGTTCGATCAAAACCACAAAGTATGAGGTATAAACCAGCACGCCTAAAATCGAACGCCGAGTGGAGGCGATGGGGCAAAGAAGACCCGCTGTGGGCTGTCGTCACTGAGCCCGGTCGAAAACGAGGTGAGCCTTCCGCGTGGACGAATGTGGAGTTTTATGCTGCCGGTGAGTCGGACTGGCGAGACTTCTTTCCACATTGGCACCGCTACGGCGTCAACACTGAAAGCTGTCTGGAAATCGGCTGCGGTGCCGGCCGTATTACAAGGCTCTTATCGTTGTCGTTTGACAAGGTTTACGCCGTAGACG
>QHXU01000189.1:0-8638 GCA_003223065.1 Acidobacteriota bacterium
GCATCCATCTCCAGCACCAGTTGAAGAAATGGCTGTTTGAACTGGGGTACACGCACAACAAGACGTACGACATCCCGATGAACACTAATCAGAACCTCCCGAGCTTCAGCTTGTGGAAGCAATACCGCACTCCTGTCTTCGACACGAATGGACGTCCCGCCGACTTGCTCGCGTGGGATCTGCAAGTGCCCAATCCCTTCCAAGGTCTCCCAAACGTGACGGGCACGATCGCAACCAATCAGCAGGTCGCCTTCAACCAGTTGCTGAATCCCGTAAATATCCTGGGCGCCATCACGGAAAACAACAACCCGCAGGGTCACAACCAATATGATGCGCTGGTTGCGAAAGCAGAGCACCGCTTTAGCAAAGGTTTCAGCGTGATCACTGCGTTCACGTGGTCTAAGCTGATGGAGGACGTTTCCTACCTCGGGCCGGAGATCGCCGGCCGCCGCATTGAGCACAGGCTGGGCGATCAGGATCGTCCGTTCCACCTCTCCATTGCTCCCACCTGGGAGATCCCGGTCGGGCGGAACCGGCAGTTCTGGTCGAAAATGCCAAAGGCGATGGATGCCATCATTGGCGGGTGGCAGTTAAGCGGCCAGTTCAACATCCAGTCCGGCGCGCCCGTAACCTTCGACGCCACCGACAACTTCTTTTTCTCCGGGCGGGACTTCGCGCTTCCACACGACAAACAGAGCCTTGCTGAGTGGTTCGACACGAGCCAGTTCTATCGGTTCCCCGACAAAAACATGAGCCTCGCGACCCTGGCCGGATATCCGGCCTGGACCGGAGTGCAGAGTCTTCCCGGGTACGGCTACAAGCCTGCGGCAGGCGACACCATCCAGAACGGCGTGTACCAGGACTTCGGCACCTATGTCCGCACGATTCCGACGCGCTGGTCCGACATCCGTGCAAGCCGCGTCAACAATCTGGATGCGATCATCTCCAAGACTTTCGTAGTCCACGAACGCGTTCGCATCCAATACCGCTTCGAGGTGTACAACGCCTTCAACCACGTCCGGTTTGGGGCCCCCAACGCCGATCCCACGAGTTCCAGCTTCGGCAAGGTCAATCCGACGGAGCAGAACAATGCACGCGTGGTGCAAATGGCGCTGAAGCTGTATTTCTGAAAGGTTGGATGACGACTCGGCAGCTGCGCCGTTACTGTCCGACCTACGGGCCCTCGCTGGCGCTTATTCTTAAGTTGTGATCACACGACGCACATTGGCGGCTACCTTCCTGGCGGCAATTGCGGAGGCGCAGCAGCGCAACCGGCCCGTAGAATGGAAACCGCGTCTCGGCATCCTGGGGCAGTACACGGAGGCCAATGTCCGGTTTGCGCGTGAGGAAGGCTTCACGAACATGATCCTGGAGGGCACGCAGCGGTCCGCAATGGACGCGACGTCGCTCACAGATCAGAAGATTGAGACGGTCAAACAGTACCTCGCGCAGCAAGGAATGCACGTTTCGGCGTTTCAGGTCGCGCAGAACCATATCTCGCCCGATCCTGCCCGGCGCAAGCAGGAGAACGATTATTTCGTGAAAATGATCGAGCTTGCTGGAAAACTCGGCGTACCTTACGTCGGCACCTGCTCCGGGAAGGACGCCGATAAAAGTTTCGAGCAGCAGGTCAGTGAGATTGTGCGCGTTTACAACGACCGTTATTTTGCCGCCTGCCAGTCGAATCACGTGCGTATTCTCTGGGAGCCGTGGCCCGGCGGTCCGAATATCGCCACCGGACCGGTCGGTTTCGAGGCGCTGTTTAAAGCGTTTGGAGACTCACCTCATGTTGGCCTGCAGTATGACCCGTCGCACCTGGTGTGGCAGATGATGGATCCGATCCAGACAGCTCGCGACTTCGTGGACAAGATCTACGACGTGCACCTCAAGGACACGGAGATCCGCTGGGACGTGCTGCGTCGCGCGGGGATCAATCCGGTCAACGGGGTGCGATGGTGGTCCTACCGGCTGCCCGGTCTTGGCTCCATCGATTGGCCGGCGTTCTTCAGTGTTCTGCAGCGGGCGGGATATCAGGGCGCAATGAGCGTGGAGCATGAAGATCCGCTGTACGGCTCGCCCAACCGGGCTGCAGACTTCACCGACGAGTACAAGATCGGGTTCAAAATGGCACATCGCTATCTGCGCCAATACGTGCCGGATTAAAGTCCCGGACGACTGTCAGACAAGTTCGTAGTATTCCCGATAATCGATCGGCACGTCGAGAAGAACTGCCACGCGCGCACTCAACGCCTGTTCTACGCAGGCCTTTACCTCAGCGATGCTGCTGACTCGCTTGCCGTCGATCCCGAACGCTTGAGCAATCGCTGCGAAATCGGGTGGCGCGAAGTCGACGCCGTAAGGAGGAAAGCCGCGCCGCTCCGCACTGACACGGATGAGGCTGAGGCTACGGTCCGACAGCACGACCATGATAATCGGCAGCCCCAGCTCGCGGACAAGTGCGAGATCGTGCAGCATCATCAGCATCCCGCCGTCGCCCACCACTGCGAGCACCGGCTTTTCGGGGTGCACCAGTTGGGCCGCTATGGCCGCCGGCACGCCGAAGCCCATCCCGGAAAGCCCGTTGGACATGAAGAATGTGCCAGGCTCGAAGCTGCGCCAGAACTGCCCCATGACCAGCTTGTGAGAGCCTACGTCGCAAGCCGTGATCCCGTTTCGCGGAAACACGGACTGCAGCTCTTCTATTAATCGCAGCGGGGACAATCCATTTGCGGATGCAAGCGGCGTGCGCTGGATCGCAGCCCGGCGGCGATCGAGAAGCTCCACGGGCCAAGGCTTGGGCCCGGAAATGGCCGCGGCAAGCAGCGTGAGCAGGCACGGAATGTCGCCGATCGCTTCGAGCGGCCGGTAATCGCCCTCCGCCATAGAGGCCGAGTCCAGCGCAACCACATCTACATCGGCGAACCAGGTCTTGTCGCACTCCACCGGATCGAACCCAATGCCGAGCATGAGATCGGCGCATCTTATGGTCTCGACGATATCCCGGTCGATGGCCATTCCTGACGCGATGCCGGCGAAAAGGGGATGATCTTCCGGAACGATCCCTTTCACTTTCGGCGTCACCAGAAATGGCGCCTGTAGCTGGTCGATAAGCGCACGGAGCGCGGGCGCGGCGACAGGCGTCGCTCCCAATCCGATCAGCACCAGAGGCCGCGCAGCGGCATCCAGCCGGGTGGCGATTTGGCCAAGAGCAGAAGAGTCGACGGCCGGGCCGGCCGGAACCGGCCGCGATCGGCTCACGCTCTCGCATTCTCGTATTGCGACATCGCTTGCAAGCGACAGATGGACGGGTCCGGGGCGCGGCGCCGCAGCCAGATCCAGGCTCGCGTTCATCACCTCAGCCGTACTGCCTTCGCCTATCGCGATCGAGCCTTTGGTAATCGAAGAAAACAACTGAGCCAGAGCAAGGCGCTGATGCGTCATGGTCCGTACGGCTTCGCTTGGAACCTGGGCAGTCACGGCCAGGAGCGGTGCCCGATCGAGCCAGGCATTGGCTACTCCGGTCACCAGGTTGGTCGCGCCGGGCCCTAACGTAGACGCACACACGCCCGGAACGCCGGTGATCTGGCCGACGACCTGAGCCATCCAAGCGGCGCTCGCTTCGTGACCGGTGAGCAGAAACCGCAAGCCGGCGCGGCGGCACGCGTCGATAAACGCAACAATTTCGCCGCCGGGCAGCCCGAACACGAATTTCACGCCGCGCTCAGCCAATGTATTGGCCATTACTTCCGCATGGGTCGCCATGTGCTCTCTGTGTCAAAATACACGAACGGAGCATCGTCGTACCGAAGCAGCTTAGTCGAGAATGCGCGCACGCATGCTGATGGGGTGGCCGGCATCGCGCAATATGGAACCGATGCCACCCGGTCGGGGCTCGGCGAAACAGTGGCTGAAATCCACCACCTGGTGCTTTGTGGCCGGAAATACGCTTGTTTCCGCTCCATTTTTTCAGTAACTTAGAGCGCGGATCCATTGGCGCGTTACGTGCAAATCTAGGCTTCTGTGAGGTGGGTGCTTATGATCCGCAAGGTCGTTCCCTCGATCGCATTGAGTTTGGCAGCGTCCGGTTTCGTCTTCGCGCAAGATCCATCCCCGTCGTCGACGGGTGGCTGGAGGCGGCTCGGCGATCCGCCGCAGACCAGTCAACAGAGCCAGACGCCTCAACAGAGCCAGGCGCCGGCAAATGATCCGCAGAATTATGGCGTCGCGCCGCAATTAACGGTCAAACCCGGCACGTTCGTTACCGTGCGCGTAAACCAGGTGCTTTCATCCGACCGCAACCAGGCCGGTGATGCCTTCGCCGCTACGCTGGTTAGACCAATCGTGGTGGATGGCGTGGTGGTCGCGCAGCGAGGTGAGACCGTCGGCGGACGTGTCACCGAGGCACAGAAAGCAGGGCGAGTCCAGGGCACTTCGAGGCTCGGAGTTCAGTTGACCGACCTCACGCTGGTCGATGGCGACCAGGTGCCGATTCAGTCGCAGTTGATCAGCCGCGGCGGCCCGACGTCGGTGGGCCGCGACGCAGCCGCGGTGGGCGGAACCACCGCGCTGGGCGCGGCGGTCGGTGCTGCAGCGGACTGGGGCCGTGGAGCGGCGATTGGCGCCGGAGCCGGCGCGGCCGTGGGCATCCTAGGCGTGCTGTTGACGCGTGGCAACGCGACGGTAATTTATCCGGAGTCGGTTCTGACGTTCAGAATCGAGGCGCCGGTCACGATTTCAACCGAACGCGCACCTCAGGCCTTCCGCTACGTGGAGCCCAACGAGTACGACCGGCCCACTTACGAGTCTAACGGCCCTCCACCTCCCCCGCGTCCGTACTACGCGCCGGCCTATTATCCCTACGCATACCCATACCCGTATCCATATTATTGGGGACCCTATTACTATGGGCCCGGATTTGGAGTTTTTGTAGGGCCTCGGGTCTTCGTTGGCCCTCGATTCTACGGACATGGCCGGTTCCGCCGCTAGCTAGTCTTAAACACAACTAAGTATGCGCGGTATAATCCGGAAGCGAAGATGCCGCGGCTACGCTCACGACGCAACTTTCTGTTGTCGGCGTTCGGACTCGGGGCAGTGGAACAGTTGCATGCTCAAGTTGTAGCTGGTTCCGAGGTTGACGGGCTTCTATCGCTTTTCGATTTCGAAGCCGCTGCCCACACGCGCATCTCCCATGGAGCTTGGGAACGCATTCAGGGAGGTGCCGCGGATGAGATTACCCTTCGCTGGAATCGCGAAGCTTACGATCACATCCGCCTGAAGCCTCGCGTTCTGGTGGATGTCTCGAAGCTCGATACGCGCGTCAAGCTGTTCGGGCAGGAGCTTCCCTTCCCGATCCTGCTCGCGCCGACTGGGGCGCAGCGATTCGTCCATCCGGACGGGGAACTCGGTGTCGCGCGCGGCGCCGCCGCGGCCAATGCGACGCTCGTCATCAGCAGCAGCGCATCGATGCGAGTTGAAGAAATCGCCCGGGCCGCTACGGGTCCGGTCTGGTTCCAACTTTACGTACAAAGGGACCGGGGATTCACTCGCGACTTGGTTCAGCGGGCTGAAGGCGCGGGCTGCCGCGCTCTCTGCGTTACCGTCGATTCACCCACGTTCGGCGCGCGGAACCGGGAAAATCGCGCCAAGGGCGAACTGCCCGAGCGCGAATTGCCCAACCTGAAGGGCAAGGATTATCTCGACCCCACCCTGACCTGGAAGGACATCGACTGGCTACGCGGATTCGCTCGCACGCCCGTGCTGCTCAAAGGCATTCTGAATCCCGAAGACGCAACGATCGCCGTGAGGTCCGGCGTAGCCGGCATCATTGTCTCCAATCACGGCGCGCGCAACCTCGACACTGTTCCCGCCACCATCGACGCGCTTCCGTTGGTGGCCGATAAAGTCGCGGGCCGGATTCCGGTCTTGGTCGATGGAGGCATCCGCCGTGGCACCGACGTTATCAAGGCGATTGCGCGGGGAGCCTCAGCGGTGCAGATCGGCCGCCCTTACTTGTGGGGTTTGGGGGTGGCCGGCGCGAAGGGCGTCACGCGCGTCGTAGAGGTCCTTCGCAAGGAGTTCGAACTGGCGATGGCGCTGACCGGGCGGCCGACTATCGCGAGCATCGACAAGTCAGTATTGTGGTGAGAGGTGCACTTCCACCATATTGGAAGCTGTTCCCGGCAGCCAGACCTGCAAGGTAGAAGTTGGGCCCGCTGACAGATCCATTGGAAGCTGCGCGTTAATCTGCGACGGTGAGACGTAAAGCAACGGAATCGCCACGCCGTCGACTCTTACCATTGTCCCAGCCAGCTTGACCGGCAGCGTTCTGGCAAAATCCGCTTGCATCGTCGAGCCGCTCGTCAGGTTGTTTCCGTAAATCGAAATGAGCGAACCAGGCGCGAGCGCACGGCCCACGACTAACGCGTCGCCGACTCCGCCGTTGGCGATCACAGGCGTTCCTCCCCGAGGTTTCGCATCGCCATCTGATTGCCTTGTAAGCCACAGGAGCGCGTTCGCCAGCATCTCCTGGAAGCGAGGATCGAGCCAGGTGCTCTCGGGATGGCCAAGGGCTGTGTAAAACACCCGTCCGTCGCCGTATTCTCGGCACCATGCCAGCGCGAAATCCTCATCAGTACGATGCACGCCTTCAGCGGTCAAATCGACCGAACGCGTATCCAACGTCATGAGCACGCGGACCCGATCGCGCGAGAAGTCCCGGAATTGATAAATCTCGTCCGCGATCTGGAATGATGGCGCCAGTGCGCGCATCGCCGGATGGTCGGGATCTTCGATATCAATGCTCACTTGCTGCACCCAAGGATGTCCATCGAAGTAAGCGCCGATCAGTTCACCGTACTCGGGCCAATTGAAAAACGTGTCGGTTGCGCTATGGACGCCGCCGAACCCCTTCCCATCGCGCACGAACGCCAGCAAGTCGCCCTTCTGCTGATCGCTCAACGGAAGGTCGCCGCTGGTAAAAAAGAAGACGGCGTCAAATGCGCGTAGATTGTCCGCGGAAATCAACGTCAGATCCTCGGTCGGGACTACTTCCAGGAGGCCCGTACGCGAAGCGGTGTCCTGGAGCACTTGCTGCGAAATGGGAATGCTGTCATGGCGAAATCCTGCTGAATAGGTGACGTAGAGTACTCTTTTGGGGGCGCCAAGCCCTGGAAGCGAAAGAAGCGCGAGCAGAATGGCGACCGCGAATTGCAAGCCCCACCTCTTGAACTGATAATACTGTAGAACACAGGCTGGAATGGCGAAAGATCCGTTTCTCGAGGCCGCGTTGCAGCAGGCGCGCAAGAGTCTTGCCGAAGGAGGCATCCCGATAGGCTCGGTGCTGGTTCACGATGGTGAGATCATCGGGCGAGGGCATAATTGCCGCGTTCAAACCGGCAGCCCGATCGATCACGGCGAGATGAACTGCCTGCGGAATGCGGGACGCCTTCCCGCCAGGATTTATCGAAGCTGCACGATTTATTCAACGCTTTCGCCGTGTCCGATGTGCAGCGGAGCCATTGTCTTGTACAAGATTCCACACGTCGTGGTGGGCGAAAACGCAACGTTCGCGGGCGCTGAGGATTATTTGCGGAGCAATGGAGTCAGAGTCGAGGTCGTTCAGGACCAGGAATGTATCCGCCTTATGACCGAGTTCATCAAAGCCAGGCCCGAGCTTTGGAATGAAGATATAGGTGTCTAGTTACTATCTCGCCAGCGCGACCGCCAGCAGTAGAGCGCGCTGTGTTCCCAGCCAGGAATCTCTCGTATTGAAGGCTTCGTTGAGCGAATGGGCTCCTGTCCCCATGCCTCCGCCGCCGATGGTGACCGCGGGAACGCCCAGGTTCATCGGAACATTGGAATCTGTCGAGCCTTCGCCGAGCTTTCCATTAAAGCCGAAGATCTTTGACACCGCGACCGCCGTCTGGACAACGGGGGAATCCGCCGGAGTGTTTCCCGCTGGACGTACTCCCACCAATTCGGGCGAGGCCGTCACTGGTCCACGATTATTCCAACGGCGATTCTCCTCCTCGACGGCCTCCTGGACAGCCGCCTTGAATTTGGTGTGTACCGCTTCGAGCGACGCCTTGTCGGCGGATCGCATGTCAACCTCCATCCATGCTTCAAAAGGGATGGCGTTAACGGAAGTGCCGCCGCCGACGCGGCCGACATTGAACGTGGTCTTGGGATTCGCGGGGACTTCGAAGGTGTCGATCTTAGCTATCGCGCGGCCCATTGCCTGGATCGGATTCGCCATCCCGAATGCGCCGAAGCTGTGCCCGCCGGGGCCCTTAAACGTGACACGATACCGATAACTGCCGACGCCGGTGTTAGTGATGCCGAGACCGGTTCCATCAACAGAGATGAATTTATCGATCTGTTCCTTCAGACTGTCGTGGAACAGGTTCTTGGTGCCGCGAAGATCGCCCAGCCCCTCTTCGCCGGTGTCCGCAACGAAGGTGATCGTGCCCGGAGTGCGAACATTGCCGTTCCTTAACGCCTGAATCACGCCGAGCACGACTGCTAAGCCGCGGCAATCGTCGCCGATGCCGGGTCCCTTCAAAAGGTCGCCTTGGCGCGTGACTTTCACATTCGTGCCTTCCGGGAATACGGTGTCGAGATGCGCCGCCAGCACGAGATT